>JAILFM010000048.1 GCA_024697575.1 Clostridiales bacterium | reverse complement strand
CGCACTCATAACGGCGGCATCTTTTCCGCCTGATTTTGTCTCAAATCTTGAAATAAACAAATTATTTCTGCGATTTTTCGACTTCATCAGTCGAAAAACCTGCTCACCGTTCTAAACACCTCGATTTAATCAGCGTTTCCTTAGATTTGTTTTACCACATTCTCATATCAATTTCAATAGTGCGTTCCTGTTACCGGTGATTGTCGTTGTAGTCATAAAACATTTCATCAATAAGCCTGTCATATTCTTCCGGTTTGCCAAAAGCTGATTTCAGCATTGGAACGATGTTTTTTGCCATAAGTCTGAAATATAACCAATCATCCCCGGCATCATCATATTTGCGGGTGGAGTTTATAAGATAGTTATGTTTCAAAACGCCGTACTTTTTCCCCGTTTTTCTTGCGTATTTCTTTATAAGCTTAACGGTTGCGATATCCTCCATTGATTTTTTATCAACAAAACCTCCGATTGCGTCAAAAGCAGTTTTTTCCGCCCAGATTATACCGGCGTAAAGCCCTGTAATGAAGAAACCGGCCCTGCACATATAATCGTTGATTTTAAGCGGCAGAGAATTCCTTTCAAATCTTATGGGAGCTCCCCCGCCGATGTATTTCCCGCCGTTAATCATTGAATAAATCTCCGCAAGGGTTCCTTCTGTCATTCTGTTATCACAATCAATTGTAACTATTATTCTGCCTTGCGCATTTCTGATACCGGTGTTCCTGACAAGGGCAATACATCTGTCCTGATTAACAAATACTTTTGCACCGCATTCGGCGGCAATTTCACCGGTTCTGTCCACGCAGCGGTTACAAACCACAATTATTTCAGTTTTACCCGCATAAAAGCTGTCAGCCTTCTTTACAGAGTCAATACATCTTTTGACATACTTTTCCTCGTTATGCGCCGGAATTATAACAGATATATCGTATGTTTTTTCCATTTGAAGTCTCCGGCAGTTACTTGCATTGCAATCATATGTAAATCAGAACTCATCCGTAAAAAAAGGAACTTTCGGCGGGAACAACTTAAAGAAATCCGACTGCTGATTATGAATAACAAGCCCCGGACGGTACGCCGCACCGTCAGCGCCGCTCAAAAGGACTCCCGACGCCGTGCTTATATCCATGGTAACATCCGGCACAGCGGAAGGATCTTTTTTTACATCGGCTTTGCCGCCTTTTACAGCAACGCAAAACAAATCATCGCCAATCCGCATTGTAAAGGCACTGTCACTCGCGGGATACCGGTGCGCTTTCAGCACTTTTTCCACATTCAGAATTCTCACTGCGCCGGTATCATACATCCGGATATCGCACTTTTTTATATCGCGTATAACATGGAACAGCGGTGTGTTTTCCGGCAGCTTCTGAAAGCATACTTTAGTTTGATTACTCTCAAAATTTCGCAAAAAGCCGAGAATTCCGAGCATGGATTCGAGTGAATCAAAATAAATCTCGCTGACAAAAACCGTGCTCCTGTCCCTGTCAACCCGAACAATTGCGTATGCGCTGTTTTTCCAGATATATGTGTATTTTTGAGAATAATACGGCTTATCCGAAAACGCCACCGTATTATCCCTGACAAAACAGAGCCGGTACCGGCGCGCGCATTTATTGTAGATTTCAAGCAGTCGCTCGGGATTTTCCCCCTCGTAAATGACCGCATCCTGATTTCTTTTGATCTTTGACAGTTCGGCAAAAGGAACCTCTGCATTCACACAAAAGCCGGCCCTCTCATAGCCGAGCCGTCTGTAATACTCTTCAGAAAACGGATAAAGAATACTGATATCATAGCAGGTTTTGTTAAACAGATATTCAAACAGCGCTGTCACCGCGCCCTTTCCCCTGTGTTCGGGCTTTGCGGCTACGCCGCCGATTGCCGCGCAGGTCAGAATTTCGCCGTCATAATAACACTTTCTTTCGTTTATTTCAAAATCCGCAAACAGCGTCCTGTTATCATCGTCAAAAGCGCCCAGAACCTTCTCACCGGGCAAAACGCTCTCCGGGTCACCGACATTGCATGAACTGCAAAACGCCTGAGAAGATACTTTATCATGCGAAATGATATCGTCCTGTGTCAAAAATCTGATTATCATTGTTACACCCTTTTCAATAAGTCATCCTTGGTTTATGTGATGGAATAATTATAAAAAACAATGCGCAACTTGTCAATATTGTCAGAATCCATAAGCTATACCGCATTTTCCCCGTTCTGATTAGGAAAACGCTGATTAAATCGACGTTTCCTTAGGGAAACACTGATTAAATCGGGGTGTTTAGAACGGCGAGCAGGTTTTTCGACTGATGAAGTCGAAAAATTGCAGAAATAATTTGTTTATTTCAAGATTTGAGACAAAATCAGGCGGAAAAGATGCCTCCGTTATAAGTGCGGCGATTTAATCAGCGTTTCCTTAGTTTCAAAGCCAAAATCACCCGAAAAAGCCGCACCGAAACAGTGATTTTCATTTTCTTGAAAATTTCACAAAATATTATTTCTAAAATCGAAATATAAACTCGTTTTTTTACTTCCGTTCGGGAATAATAAAAGCATATGTGAAAACTGATTGTGCAAAATAGACAAAATTCTATCGGCAAAAAATTTGACAAACAGGCAATTTCACAATATAATTGCCGGCGTTGCTTGAAAAGGAGAATATTATGATTACAAAATCGAACTCCGGCGCCTCAACAAAGCGCAGCCCGGGCTACAAAATTCTGACTGTAGCCGTGAGCGCAATGCTGACAGTTTCGGCGTCAATCACGGTATTTGCGGCAGCGGATAAAATCAATGTCGTTGTTACCGACGGGGAAAATTCAGTAAGCATACGTTCAAACACCAAAGACCCCTACTCTATAGTGACGCAAGCAGGGTTTGAGCTTGACGGCAATGAAACACTTGATCTTGAAGGCTTTGACGCCGACAACGGCGGCACAATCGCAGTCAACAGCGTTAAACTTATCAAGGTTAATGAGAACGGGAACATTTCATTCTACCGCGATGTTATGCAACCGGGTGAAGAAATCGGAAACGCCGAGCAAAACAGTTCGTTTGATTTTTTCAACGATGTGAGGTATTTTCTCAAACACGCCTTCACCGTCACCGCTGTCTATGACGGCAAAACAAAACAGGTCACCACCTGCGGCGGAACCGTCGGCGATATCATTGACAGCCTTAACATCAAAATCGGCGAAGACGACATTCTCTTTCCCTCACCTGATACCTCTCTCACATCAAAAACCAAAATAGTTGTCAAAAGGGTCACCTATTCCGAAAGGAAGGAAACCAAAGCAATTCCGTTTGAAACAACCGTTGTCACCGACCAAACACTTGGTATGGACGAAAAAATCGTTGTGAACGAAGGCAAAAACGGAAAAAAAGAACTGTCTTACCTTGATAAATCCGTTGACGGCGTTGTTGTTTTATCGACTCTTACGGCAACCGAAACAATCTCGGAGCCCGTCACAAGGGTTGAAAGAGTCAGCGCAAGGCATTCAAATGAACTTTCTTCATACAAAAATTCGTCGGCAACAATTTCCGAACTTGAAACCCCGTCAAAAATCAAATTCAACAAAGACGGCTCGCCGGTTGGATACAAACAACTGATTGTCGGCAAAGCGACTGCTTATTCCGGCGGCGGACTGACAGCAACGGGTAAAAACGTTAAACCGGGCTACATCGCGGTTGACCCCAAAATGATTCCCTACGGCAGCGAGGTCTATGTTGTGTCGCGCGACGGCGCATACATTTACGGCTACTGCATTGCGGAAGACACCGGCGGATTTGTAAAAATGGGCAATACCACCATTGACCTTTATATGCACGATGAAGATATGTGCAACGACTGGGGCAACAGACCCGTCAACATATATGTTTTTTAACAGGAAATGTCGCATTAATTGAAAAACAAACAGCTAAGGAAACGCTGATTAAATCGAGGTGTTTAGAACGGTGAGCAGGTTTTTTGACTGATGAAGTCGAAAAATCGCAGAAATAATTTGTTTATTTCAAGATTTGAGACAAAATCAGGCGGAAAAGATGCCGCCGTTATGAGTGCGGCGATTTAATCAGCGTTTCCCTAAAGTGAAACCGAAAAGGCTCGCAGGGTTATGAAAAACTCCGCGGGTCTTTAATTAGCTGTTATTTCAGCTTTTTCGCTTAAATTTCCCGCTTGCTTTCAGCGGCGCTCAAGAGTATAATGACAAAAGCGATTAAGAACGAGGGGGCGGTTATTATGGCAATTCTTGTAACGGGCGGCGCGGGCTTTATCGGCTCGCACACTTGCGTTGAACTGATACAAAAAGGATATGACCCAGTCATTATTGATAACCTTTCTAACAGTAAAGAAGAGTGCATAAACAGAATAGAAAAAATCACCGGCAAAAGGCCGGCGTTCATCAAATGCGATATCAGAGATAAAGAGGGCCTGAGAAAAATCTTTGCCTCAAATAATATCGAAGCCGTTATTCATTTTGCCGGGCTTAAGGCTGTGGGTGAAAGCAACGATATTCCGCTTGAATACTACGACAACAATATTTCCGGCACCGTGACGCTGTGCTCTGTTATGAAAGAATTCGGGTGCAAAAAAATTGTCTTTTCATCCTCTGCAACGGTTTACGGCAGCGAAAACCCCTCCCCCCTTAAGGAGGATATGCCCGAGGGCAAAACAACGAACCCCTACGGCACAACAAAGCTGTTCATTGAAAGAATTCTTAAGGATACCTATAAGTCGGATAACAAATGGAGCATCTGTCTTCTGAGATATTTCAACCCCATCGGCGCGCATGAAAGCGGGCTGATAGGCGAAGACCCCAAAGGAATCCCGAACAATCTTCTCCCATATGTTTCTCAGGTAGCCGTGGGCAAACTTAAATATGTCAATGTGTTCGGCAACGATTATCCCACACATGACGGCACGGGCGTTCGCGATTATATCCATGTTGTTGACCTTGCGGCGGGTCATATTTCGGCTCTGGGAAAGGTTCTCGGCGACACCGGATGTTTCATATATAATTTAGGCACCGGCAAGGGCTACAGCGTTCTGGACATCATCGCCGCATTTGAAAAAGCGTGCGGGCATAAGATACCTTATGTAATCGCGCCCAGAAGAGCGGGCGACATTGCAGAATGCTACTCGGACCCGCAAAAAGCGAAGGATGAACTTGGCTGGGAGGCCAAGCGCGATATAGAGCAAATGTGCCGCGACTCCTGGCGCTGGCAGTCAAAAAACCCGAACGGATTTAAAGAATAAGAGGAACACTATGAAAGCAGTTATTACAGTTGTCGGTAAAGACACCGTCGGCATTCTCGCCGCCGTTTCAAACGAGTGCGCAAAGCACAACATCAATGTTCTGGAGGTAACACAGTCAATTTTGCAGGATCTTTTTGCAATGATAATGCTTGTTGACATCTCCGGGGCAAACATTCCGTTTTCTGAATTTCAGGATATCCTCGACGGAATCGGCAAAAACAAAGCTCTCTCAATTCACTGCATGCATGAGGATATTTTCAACGCCATGCACAAAATATGAGGTCGTCATATGCTCGAAACAAAGGATATTCTTGAAACAATAACAATGATTCAGGATGAAAATCTTGATGTCAGAACAATAACCATGGGCATTTCTCTGCTTGACTGCTGCCACAGCGACATTGAAACAATGTGTGACAAGGTCTATGATAAAATCACCGGCTACGCCCGTAACCTTGTCGACACAGGCTGTCAGATTGAAAGAGAATACGGAATCCCGATAATCAACAAGCGGATTTCAATAACCCCGGCGGCAATGATTCTCGCTTCATGCGAAAAGAAGGACGCCGTAAGGCTTGCAATTACCCTTGAAAAGGCTGCAAGGGAATGCGGCGTCAATTTTTTAGGCGGATTTTCCGCCCTTGTTCAAAAGGGATTCGGCCCCGGCGACAAGGAACTTCTTGAAGCAATCCCTCAAGCCCTCAGCGAAACAGATCATATTTGTTCAAGCGTTAATATCGGTTCAACTAAAGCCGGCATAAACATGGACGCCGTCGGCATAATGGGAAATGTTGTGAGCGAGACAGCCCGTCTGACAGCGGACAGAGGCTGCATAGGCCCCGCAAAGCTCGTTGTTTTTTGCAACGCTCCCGAGGATAACCCGTTCATGGCAGGCGCTTTTCACGGCGCGGGCGAGCCGGACTGCGTTATCAACGTCGGTGTCAGCGGGCCGGGCGTTGTCAGAGCGGCGCTGAAAAAAGCGGACTCCGGAATGGATCTGACGGGCGTTGCCGACCTTGTCAAAAAAACGGCTTTCAAGATAACCCGTATGGGTCAGCTCGTTGCGACTCAGGCGTCAAAGCGTCTGAACGTTCCCTTCGGCATTGTCGACCTTTCCCTTGCCCCCACACCGGCTGTCGGCGACTCCGTTGCGTATATTCTTGAAGAAATGGGTCTTGAAAAATGCGGCTGCCACGGCACAACAGCCGCCCTGGCGCTCCTTAACGACGCTGTTAAAAAAGGCGGCGTTATGGCGTCGTCGCATGTCGGCGGTCTTTCCGGCGCGTTCATCCCGGTTACCGAGGATGCCGGTATGATAGCCGCGGCAAGGTGCGGGGCGCTTTCAATCACAAAACTTGAAGCGATGACGGCAGTCTGCTCGGTTGGTCTTGACATGATAAACATACCCGGTGACACACCGCCGGAGGTCATTTCCGCAATCATAGCGGACGAAGCCGCAATAGGTATGGTTAATTCAAAAACAACGGCGGTCAGAGTCGTGCCCGCAATCGGTAAAAAAGTCGGCGACGAGCTTTCATTCGGCGGACTTCTGGGCGGCGGACCCGTTATGCCGGTATCAACATATTCGCCGGCAAAATTCATTCGCCGCGGCGGAAGAATCCCCGCTCCGATGCAAAGCCTGAAAAACTGAAAAAGGAGGCATAGCTTTGCCGCGCAAAAAACCCGACGACACAAGGCAGAAAATCATCACCTGCACCTGGGAACTGTTTTATCAAAACGGCTTCGATAACACCCCAATAGAAGATATTGTCGAGCGGTCAAACACATCAAAAGGCACCTTTTATCACTATTTTTCGGCTAAAAATGAACTTCTGAGCACCCTTGCTGCGCTTTTTGATGCCGAATATGAAAAGCTTGAGGACAGACTTAATGAAGAAAAGTCGGCTTTTGACAAGCTGCTCTTTCTAAACCGTGAACTGTTCAGAATGATTGAAAACAGCATCCCTCTTGAACTTTTGACCGCCCTTTATTCCTCACAGCTAAGCCTCAAGGGTGACAAAAATCTTCTTGATCACGACAGGATTTACTACAAGCTTCTCAGAAAAATTGTTATTGAAGGTAAATCAGACGGCGAATTTCAGCCGGATGTGTCAACAACCGAAATTGTCAAAGCTTATGCACTTTTTGAGCGCGCTCTCATCAGTGACTGGTGCCTTTGCAACGGCGAATACTCTCTTCACAAATACTCCGGGGAATTACTGACAAGATTTTTTCAGGGTTTTTTGAATAAAGAGTGTTGATTTTTTCAACGGTTTGTGTTAGTATACCGTTGTTTTGGAGAGTTGTCCGAGCTGGTCGAAGGAGCACGATTGGAAATCGTGTGAACGCCATAAACGTTCCGAGGGTTCGAATCCCTTGCTCTCCGCCATGAACAGAGTCCTGAATCCCTTATATATCAAGGGTTTCGGGACTTTTGCTTTTTGGAAAGACAGGGGACGGTTCTCTGTCTTGTTCATATTCGGTAAAACGATGCCGGTTTTATCACAAAACTTTCCGAAAATGCGAGGGATAATTAAGGAGAAGACATAAGGATAATAGGCGAATAGTTGCTATATAATTTTATTGCTATTCGCGCGCGTGCATGCTATAATAACTATATTATGGGATATTGTATGCTTTTTCATATATTTTATCAAAATAAGTAATGCCGCCGGGTAATTAGTCTTATGAGTCTTATTCCCAAAATATTCAGAGGCTCAAGATATGATGCTAACAGAATACCCGCTTCTGCTCCAAAAGAAGTATTATCTCTGTTTGAGCTGAAATCATTCCTTGAGTCCTTACTGAAGTGCGACCACTATGTCGCTAAAAGTGAATATAAAATTAAGCTTCTTGACTATAAATCTACAGTCGAGCATTTTAGTGTGCTTAAGAGCAGCAATATGCTTGAGTCTTACTGCAAGCATAATAGAATTGAACATAATGATGTTGAGCAGGTTATATCGCGGTATAGTGTTTTTGAATCTTTGATTGATGCTCAGAATGATGTTTACGTTTCGAAGGCTATGGAAACAGAACGCGTTTATCTCGACAACATTCTCAAAGACTGTGACAGAAATATACTACTTGATACCGATCAGCGCCGTGTTGTTCTTTCGGATGAAGACTACACACTTGTTGTGGCCGGCGCAGGTGCAGGTAAAACAACCACTGTTGCTGCCAAAGTTAAATATCTTGTTGAGAAGAAGAAAATTGATCCCAGAAAAATACTTATAATATCTTTTACCAACAAGGCAGTAAATGAATTAAAAGACAGAATCATCGGTCAGCTACATCTTGATTGCCCTATATGTACATTTCATTCAGCAGGCAATGCAATACTCAGAAAGCAGAGTCCGGATAAGCTGAATATTGTTGAGCAGTCAAAACTTTATTATGTAATCCAGGAATACTTCAGAGGCAATGTACTTAAAAACGAGAATATGGTTAATAACCTGATTCTTTTCTTTGCCTCATATTTTGATGCTCCTTATGAAGGAACAAGTCTTACAGATTTCTTCAATAAAATCGCTAAATCCAACTTCACTACCATGCGAAGCGAACTGGATGATTTTCAAAGACAGGTTATTGATATTCGCACTAAGAAAGCAGTAACAATTCAAAGTGAAATAATGCGTTCAAATCAGGAAGTAGAAATTGCCAATTTCCTGTATCTCAATAATATTGATTACGAATATGAACCGATTTATCAATACGACATTCTTATTTCAAGGAAGCCGTATACTCCCGATTTCGTTATAAGGCAGGAAGATAATGTCGCATATATTGAGCATTTCGGCATTACCGAGGATGGCAGAAATAACAGATATAGCCAGGATGAGATTAATAGCTATAAAAAAGCTATTAATGACAAAATTAAACTCCACCGTCAGCACGGCACAAAGCTGATATATACATTCTCTTCGTTTAATGATGGAAGAACGATAACAGACCATCTGAAAGAATCTCTTGAGGAAAACGGTTTTGAATTAAAGCCGCGTTCAAATAAAGAGGTTATGGAAAAGCTTGTTGTATCGGAAGAAAACCGATATATAAGAAATCTTGTTGATCTCATATGCAGGTTTATAACAAACTTTAAGACAAACGGTTATGATGCCGATGAGTTCAACAGGATGTATCATTCCACCCAGAACGTCAGAACCCGTTTGTTCCTTGATATATGTAATGATTGCTACCTTGAATATCAGAAATATCTGAAAGAAAACAACGCTGTTGATTTTGAGGATATGATCAATGAATCCGCCCGCCTTTTGCGCGACGTGGAAGAAATGAAGCAAAAGCTTGATTTTGATTATATTATCGTTGACGAGTATCAGGATATTTCAAGGCAGAGATATGACCTTGTTTCTGCCCTTTCCAAAGTTACCGATGCAAAAATAATTGCCGTCGGTGATGATTGGCAGTCAATTTACGCATTCAGCGGATCAGATATAAGTTTATTTACTAATTTTTCCGCAAAATTCGGTTACGCAAAACGTTTGAAAATAGTAAATACTTACCGTAATTCTCAGGAAGTAATTGATATTGCCGGCAACTTTATTCAAAAAAACAGCAAGCAGATTTCAAAGGAACTTACCTCACCTAAGAACATAACCGATCCTGTAATCATATACACTTATGACAGCACCAAGAAAGACAAAGACGGAGATAACCGAAGCGGTGTAACCTATGCAATAGCTCATGCAATTGAAGTTGCGCTTGAGCAGATTATTGAATACAACAAAGAAGAGCGAAAGCCGAGAGATTCATCGATACTTCTTCTTGGCAGGTTCAATTTTGACGGTGACAGAATGGAAAAATCCGGCTTGTTCCAATATATCTCAAAGGGCAGCAAAATTAAATCTGTCAAATATCCATTTCTTAATATAACATTTATGACCGCTCACGCTTCAAAAGGACTCGGCTATGACAACGTTATTGTTGTAAACGGCAGAAACGAAACATACGGTTTCCCTTCCAAGATTGAGGACGACCCTGTTCTGTCATTCGTTGTAAAAAATGACAGGTCAGTAGAGTATGCCGAAGAACGCAGACTGTTTTATGTGGCAATGACACGCACAAAAAACAGAGTGTTCTTTATAGCACCCGAAAAGAATCCTTCGGAGTTTTTGCTTGAGATTAAGCATGATTATAAGAATGTGGTTCTCAGAGGCAACTGGAATGACAACCCGGAAGAGATTCCCTCATTCAAGAAAACCTGTCCGATGTGCGGATATCCTATGCAATTCAGATATAAAAATGCTTACGGCCTCAGGTTGTATATCTGTACTAATGAGCCTGAAATCTGACGATTTATGACCACTGAATACAAAGCAGGAAAGCTTTCAATCCTCAAGTGCGATTAATGCCGTGACGGTTATCCTGTGGTTAAATCAGCAAAGAATGATGATTTCTGTCTTGGTTGCACAAACTATAAAAAAGATAAAACCGGCTGTAGCAGAGTTATGGCAAGGAGCTATTTCTATAAATATATGGGCATTGAAGATGACACACCCGCAGAAAAAGTTGAGATTAAAAGCGGGTTAAAGATTCCTCCGCCTAACTCCGAAACAAATCAGGCACAACCTGAAGATATCACAGTTGCCGAAGACGAACAGGATCAACACAACATTAAGTCTGCTGATTTTAATCCTGTTTATTATGGTAAATCTGATTTGAATTCGGTTATACAAATAATTCTGCAATGCCTTGAAGATATCAGCACAAAGTATTTCTATGGCATATCAATGCTTACTGATGTATTAAGAGGATCGGCAAATAAAAAGCTCATATCCAGAAAGCTTGATGAAACATCATTATACGGCAGTTTGTCGCATATTCGAAGAGAAGATATTACCTTCATAATTGAATGGCTGATTAAAAACAATTACATTCTGAAAACAAAAGGAATGTATCCTGTTTTACATCCAACATACGAAGGCCGTCATTACGGCGAAACAATTACTCGAAACAAACTGATAAAGCTTAAAAGTTTACTCGAACAAGACGACAAAGAAAACGAACAGGGAGATTAAGTATGGCATCAATTCACGAATTATTGGCTTAGAAAGACAGGGGACGGTTCTCTGTCTTGTTCAATAAAAAACTCTCTCTTGCATTTTAGGGGGCAAAATGTTATTATCTTATCAGAAAATGTCCCCTAAAGGTGATTTTATGGAAAACAATTTTTTGAAAATTCAGGAACTGCTTCATCAGAAAGCGGATTTGCAGGCAAGATATAACCTGCTTCCCTATCACGGCTCTCCTGAAATAAAAGAAGTATCCGGCAGTAAATATCTGTATATGCGTGAGCGTGTAGCCTCAAGAAAAACCTCGACCTATGTTGGGGCTTATTCCGATGAGCTGTATGACGCGCTGCTTCGCGCGTCCCGTGAAGGCAGAGAAATCAAAAAGCAACTTCGCGCAGTTGAAAAAGAACTGCTTGCTCTCGGCTATATTCACACAGAACTCCCCGCGGCTGTTTTGCAGAATCTTGACTTCGCCAGAGCCAATATGAAAATGAATATATATGAGCAGGCCGTTCTGGAAGGCGTTGCGACTTCATTCCCGCAGACTGAAGAGATTATAGAGAACGGTATTGTTTCCGGTATGTCTGCGCAGGATGTGCAGAAAGTTCTGAATCTCAAGCACGCCTGGGAGTTTATTCTTAATGAGGATGTTATCTTAAGCCCGACAAGCTTTCACATTCTCTGCCATATTGCGAAGCTTGTGAACGAAGGATTCTTTGCCGACGGAGGTCGAATCCGCGGCGTACCTGTAAAAATAGGAAGCAGTTCATATGTCCCCCCGCTGCCCGTTGAAACTGTTGTCCTGGAAAATATAGACGAAATACTCCAATCAAGTATTGCAGATGATCTGAAGGGAATCAAGCTGTGTCTGTATTGTATGAAAACTCAGATTTTTACAGACGGGAACAAGCGGGCATCAGTAATCTTTGCGAATCATTATCTCATATCCCACGCTGCCGGTATACTTGTCATTCCCGAGGCTGAGGTTCCGGAGTTCAAAAAACTGCTTGTCAGATATTATGAAGGCGAAGATGAAAAGGTCATAACTAAATTCTTGAAAAACCGCTGTCTGAGAACAGCCGAATAATAATCAGTTATAAAAGACAGGCAAATTGGGATTTGAGGAGGAGAAAGACAATATAACAATGAATACAGAAATCAAACTGCGTGATTATTCCGAATCAAAAGAAGCTGACAAATTCGCGCTGGCTGTGTATCTAAAAATCGGGTATTCGATTGTCAGAAGTGAAACGGTTGCTGTCAAAAACTGACAACGGATTCTAAGGAAACATTGATTAAATTGAAGCGTTTCCCTAAAATTCTTTACTTTTTTCTGCGGATTATATAATAATCTTTACTTTTTGCCGCATCGATGTTATTATAAGTAAAGATTTGAGGTGAAACTATGTTTGTTTATGACGGACTTTATAAAAAACTGGCAGAAAAAGGCTTAACAAAAAGCGACCTGACAAAGGAGCCGGGCATTTCTTCGCGCACCATTGCGAAAATCTCGCGCGGCGAAAAAACGAGCGCCTCTGTTCTGAAAAAGATTGCGGATTATCTCGGATGTTCCCCCGATGATTTATGCAGAGAAATATCCGATAACCCTCTGCTTCAGACTTTGAGAGACGAAAAAGAAATCCGGCTGTCGGGCGGAATATATCACGAACTACAGGTAAGGATGACTTACAACTCAAATCATATTGAAGGCAGCCGGCTGACCGAAGAGCAGACAAGAATGATATTTGAGACAAATACCGTTGACGCAGGCGACGCTGTTCCCGTTGACGATATCATTGAAACAGCCAACCATTTCCGCGCCATTGATTATGTTATTGATGCTGCCGAAAAACCGCTGACGGAAGAGAATATAAAGGAACTGAACCGCATACTGAAACAGGGCACAAAGGATTCAACTTTTGATTGGTTCGCTGTCGGCGATTATAAAAAAAGAGTCAATTATGTCGGCGGAAAAAAGACGGCTTCTCCCAAAGAAGTTCCCGAAAAAATGAAGGCTCTTATTGACGGTTATAACTCAAAAGAAAGCATAACAATAAACGATATTATCGCTTTTCATTATGAGTTTGAGTGCATACATCCTTTTCAGGACGGCAACGGCAGAGTCGGCAGACTTGTCGCGCTTAAGGAATGCCTCCGTTTCGGAATTGTTCCTTTTATAATTGAAGATTCCAAAAAAATCTATTATTACAGAGGCCTTTCCGAATGGGA
>JAILFM010000075.1 GCA_024697575.1 Clostridiales bacterium | reverse complement strand
TCGCATGTGCTAGTATTTGTTTGCGGTATTTGGTTTTTCACAACATCATTATACCACAAAATTGAAGCCGAGGCGACATTTTTTGTCTCCTCGACTTCTTTTTTTCGGCTTTTTTGTGGGGCTATTTTGCTACAGCCCCTTTTTTATAAATCTTTTGAGTTCAAGCAACGGAGTTTTTCCTATAAGACCGGAAATGCTTTAAATCTTCGTGTTTTCCTCTCAAAAGATATTGACATCGGGTCTTTACAGTGGTATATTACAACAGAAGCATACTTATCCTATCGGAATAATAGGCAATAAACTATGCGAACATATTATTCCACCGCTTTAATGAAGTCAATGTGTAATTTATAAAATGAGGTTAATAATGAAAATTACAGTTTCGGGTATTCAAAAAGAATATGCAGAAGGTCTGACCGTTGAACAATTAATATTAACGGAAAAAGTTGAAAATCCACTTTATGTTACGGTTACGATCAACATTGAATTTATTAAAAGAGAATATTTTGGCAAAACCATTATAAACGACGGAGATGTCATAGAATTTCTCTATTTTATGGGAGGTGGCTGCTGATGGCGTTATCAAATGAACAGCTTGAACGCTATTCCAGGCACATCATTTTGAAAGATGTCGGCATAAGCGGTCAGAAAAAACTGCTTGATGCAAAGGTTCTCATAATCGGAGCCGGCGGTCTCGGCGCTCCTGCGGCACTTTATCTTGCCGCAGCAGGCGTCGGAACTATCGGTATAGCGGACGCTGATAAAGTTGATTTGTCAAACCTTCAGAGACAGGTTATCCATTCAACCTCCGATATAGGAAAGCCGAAGGTTGAATCCGCAAAAGAAAGTATGCTTGCGATAAATCCCGATACAAATGTAATTACTTACAATGAGTTTATTTATTCAAAAAATATACTTGATATTGTCGGCGGCTACGATTTTGTTCTTGACGGAACGGATAATTTCCCTGCAAAGTTCCTGATTAACGATGCATGCGTAAAAGCAAAGGTCCCGTTCTGCCATGCGGGTATTATCAGATTTGAAGGTCAGCTTATGACATGGGTGCCGGAAAGCAATGTGCCCTGTTACCGCTGTGTGTTCAAAGAGCCGCCTCCGAAATATGCTGTTCCCACCTGCAGGCAGGCGGGAGTTATCGGCGCGATGGCAGGTGTAATCGGCTGCCTGCAGGCAATGGAAGCAATCAAATATATCACAGGTACAGGCGAACTGCTGACCGGTAATCTGTTTATTTATAACGCGCTGACCAACGCTTTCAGAAAAGCAAAGATACCGAGAGACAAAAAATGCGCTGTATGTTCCGATCATCCCACAATTACAGAATTGTTTGATTATGAGCAGGCAGCCTGCGATTTCAGATAAAATGATTACACTTAAAAAAGAAGATTACGGAAGTATAATTGAATATTCAGTGCATAAACTGCCGGAAGAAGCCTGCGGTCTGATTGCGGGCATTGTTGACAGTGCTGGCAATAAGCAAGTTGAAAAGGTATATTTTCTGACCAACACAGACAATTCAAGCGAGCATTTTTCAATGAATCCAAAAGAACAGTTTGAAGCGGTCAGAGATATGCGAACAAATGGATTTCAGCCGCTCGGCAACTGGCACTCTCACCCCGAAACACTGTCCCGGCCGAGCGATGAGGATAAACGGCTTGCTTATGACAGTAAGGCAAGTTACCTGATTTTATCGCTTGCCGACAGGGAAAATCCCGTTCTCAATTCATTTCACATTGAGGGAACGGAATGTACAAAAGAGGATTTGATTATATTATGAATCAGTTTTCAAGAACGGAATTGCTGTTCGGTAAAGAAGCAATGAATAAAATTGCAGCTGCTCATATTGCTGTTTTCGGCATCGGAGGAGTTGGCGGCTATACTGCTGAGGCTCTTGCACGCTCTGGTGTAGGAACGCTTACGCTTGTCGATGATGACAGAATCTGCCTTACAAACATCAACAGGCAGATTTTTGCAACAACAAAAACCGTCGGCAGTTTCAAAACCGACGCGGCAGAGGAACGCCTTAAAGATATCAACCCCAGAATCATTATCATCAAAAGAAAATGCTTTTATACCTCGGAAAACGCAAGTGAATTTGATTTTTCCGAATATGACTATATTGTTGACGCGGTAGATACTGTCAGCGCAAAACTTGCCCTTGCGGAAAACGCACAGAATGCGGGTGTTCCGATTATCAGTTGTATGGGTGCGGGCAATAAACTTGAACCGACTCGCTTTGAGGTGGCGGATATTTACGAAACATCAGTCTGTCCCCTTGCAAAGGTTATGAGGTATGAATGCAGAAAGCGCGGCATTGAAAAACTGAAATGCGTTTATTCAAAAGAGCCCGCAATGAAGCCGGCAGAAAGCGACAAAAACTCCTGCAAGCATCATTGCATCTGTCCGCCCGATACAAAAAGAACCTGCGTCATACGCCGGCAGGTTCCCGGAAGCAACGCGTTTGTCCCCAGCGTTGCAGGCCTGATAATTGCGGGAGAAGTGCTTAAAGATCTGACATTCGGTATATAAAACTATGGATGAACTTAACACAAAATATGATAAGCTTATAAATAATCTGAAAGCGTTTGGAAACGTTGCGGTTGCTTTTTCGGGTGGGGTTGACTCTACTTTTTTGCTTAAAGCCGCTCAGATTGCACTTGGCGAAAATGTGCTTGCCGTCACGGCACGCTCATGCTCTTTCCCCGAAAGAGAGCTGAAAGAGGCAGTTGCCTTTTGTAAAAGCGAAGGAATCAAACATTATATAGTGGAATCGGAAGAACTGGATATTGACGGATTTTCCGATAATCCGCCGAACCGATGTTATCTTTGTAAAAAAGAATTGTTTGAAAAAATAATGATAATTGCCCGTGAAGAGGGCATTAAGAATATTGCCGAAGGTTCAAATCTTGACGATAACGGAGACTACCGTCCGGGTCTGAAGGCTGTTTCAGAACTTGGAATAAAAAGCCCGTTAAGATCAGTGGGGCTATGCAAAGAGGAAATCCGTGCATTATCTGAAATGCTCGGCCTTCCGACATGGCACAAACAGTCATTCGCCTGCCTCTCATCCCGCTTTGTTTACGGTGAAACGATAAGCAGAGAGAAGCTTGCAATGGTTGATAAAGCGGAACAGCTTTTGCTTGACCTTGGCTTTCATCAGGTCAGAGTAAGGATTCATAACAATATAGCAAGAATTGAAATTGAACCTGCCGAAATTGACAAACTGATTGAAAACCGTCTCGAAATAACTGAAAAGCTGAATGCTTACGGGTTTCAGTATGTCACACT
>JAILFM010000017.1 GCA_024697575.1 Clostridiales bacterium | reverse complement strand
TATCTTGAATTACTGTTTATTACTCTCTCAAGTACTAAACTCAAATCTTTTCAAGGGTCTTTCTTTGTTGTCGTTGTTTAATTTTCAAGGTGCGTTCGCTCCTCTACTCAACCGGTTCCTTTTCCCCCGTTTTTCAAGTGCCTTATGTTTATACCACTTCTATTCCTCGTTGTCAAGAACTTTTTTCCGATTTTTCACGATTTTGCGGCGAAATTGACTTTTTTCGCGAGTTCACCCTTAGTTTGGCTTTTTTAACATTTATTTCAAGCAGTGAATAGTTAACCCCCCGCCGTATCAATGCGAATTGCTTTCGATACGGCGGGGGTATTGTTTCATTTCACATGACTGAAGAAGAACTTTTCTCTTTCTTCATTATTTATAACGGTAACGGGTTTAATCTGGTTCAGGACAACGCCCTTTGAGGAAAGATATTTGTTATAATCGACATATGTGTTTTCCTTAAGGAAGAGCACATTGGGTCTAGCAAGCATACCCCAACGCCTGTATTTATAGTATTTTTCATTGATTCCGTCAAGCTGATGATCGAGCACGTCAATGAATTTTTCCGGATCGGCTGATGAGGCGTTTTCACCTTTTATTTCAACAAGCATGGTGTAACGCGGCGGTTTTGTTGAAAAATCGGCGTAAAAGCTGAAACCTACAAACTCAACGCCCATTTCCTGCGCCACATTGACTGCGGCGGCATCAATCATATCGGTGGTTGTTTTTTCATTGGCAACATTCATCGACAGATTCTGACGGAACATAAGCTGAACAACCGGCGTTGCGTTATACATACGGGTAACCTTGATAACATCCTCCATCTTATAACGGTAAAGACCGGAGAAGTTGGAAACAACAACCTCGTAGAGCTTTCCGACTTCAAGTTCATTGATAAGCAGAGGTTTAACGGTATCATCCGCTTTTTCTTCATCTTCATTAAGCGGCAAGAACTCAAAGAAAACGGTGTACGGCGTTAAAACATAGTCATCCCTGTCAAGCTCCATAGGCGTTGCGAAATAGCCTTCGGCGGCGGCATAGCCCATATTGTGAATGGGTATTCCTGGGCCGACAGTGCGCCTGAGCTTGTCAACATAAACCGAAAGATTGGAGCCCATCATACCGTAAGCCCACTGGAGTTTGGGCCAGATTCTGGGAGCAATCGGGTCATCAAAACCTTTTTCAAACTCCCTGCGCAGCTCCGCCGCTCTTTCGGGATTCGGCTTGAACTTCTTTTCATATTTTTTACGAAACTCGGGCGTGCAGTCAATGCCGGGGTTAATAATACCCTTTTCGATATCGTCGCAGAGCATCTGCCAGTTTTCTTCAAGGTAGTCAAACATCTGAGTGAGCAAAGTGACAACGATTGAACCGAGATAGCTCACCTTTTTGTTTTCAAGGCAGAAACGAAGGTGAAGATAAGCGGTGTCAAATTTGTCATTAAGGTCGGGATAGAGCAGCTCAACGGGAGAAGTGCAGAAAAACGGCAGAAGCGGTCTTAAATATCTGAGCGGAATCTGCGCCGCGCCGTTACTCATTTTGCCGTCAGCTGTTTTGTGACCGGACAGGTTAAGCGCAAGCGGGCCAATCTGAGCGCCAAGACGCACACCTCTGTTTTTAAGATGGTGATAAGCTGTCGCAACAGAAGCGGAAAAGCCGATGCACTGCATCTTCCAAAGGTCATTTATACCCTTAGGAAGCATCTTGGGCTTACCGACAGAACCGGATGACGAAGCATATCGAACCGTGATGCCGTTAAACATCAGCCTTTTTTCGCCGCCGTCCATCATTCTGTCAACATACGGCTCATAATCGGCATATGTCGACAGCGGCACATTATTCTGATAATCTTCAATACTTTTAACATTTTTAAGCCCAAGTTTTTTACCGAGTTCGCAGCTTTTGTTGCGCCTGACGATTTTCTTTAGAACACTTGCCTGCGCCTTGAGGGGATTCTTTGTGTAGTGATTGATTTCAGCGCGCGAAATGT
Organism: Clostridiales bacterium; assembly: GCA_024697575.1. Classification (GTDB taxonomy): domain Bacteria; phylum Bacillota; class Clostridia; order Oscillospirales; family Acutalibacteraceae; genus CAG-177. Next base: position 5,624 of record JAILFM010000017.1, on the reverse strand, counting down.
CGCCGAGTAAAACTCCGAAATCCGAAAAATGCATAATAAATTCCTTTCTTAATCAGTCCAGCTCTTTCAAGCCGGTATAAAGTTCATAATATCTGCCCTTTAACCCGAGCAGTTCGTCGTGACTGCCTCTTTCGACTATCTCACCGTCTTCAAGAACCATAATGATATCCGCATTGCGTATGGTTGAAAGCCGGTGAGCGATGACAAATGTGGTTCTGTTTTTCATAAGCCGGTCCATGCCGTGTTCAATGTGCCTTTCCGTCCTTGTGTCAACGGAACTCGTAGCTTCATCCAGAACAAGAATCGGCGCCTTCGATAAAGCCGCTCTGGCAATGTTGAGCAGTTGGCGCTGACCCTGTGACAGGTTTGCTCCGTCACCTTCAAGAACGGTCTGATAGCCGTTTTCCAAACGCATAATAAACGAATGAGCGCCCGCAACTTTGGCTGCGGCAATGATATCCTCTTCACCGGCATCAAGCCTACCGTAGGCTATGTTTTCCATAACAGTACCGGTGAACAGATGTGTATCCTGCAAAACCATGGCAATGTTTTTGCGAAGAAAGCTTCTGTCATAGTCTTTGATGTCAACACCGTCAACTGTAATCTCACCTTCGGCTATGTCGTAAAACCTTGTAATCAGGTTAGTTACGGTTGTTTTCCCGGCGCCGGTTGAGCCGACAAAAGCAACTTTTTCACCCGGATATGCGGCAAGAGAAATGTTTTTGAGAACGGTTCTTTCCGGTCTGTAGCCGAAGGAAACATTTTTAAACTCAACAATGCCTTTAATCTCACCGGAAGAAATCAGGTTTCTGTCATTTTTATTTTCACTTTCCGCGTCAATAACGGCAAAAACTCTTTCGGCTCCCGCAAGAGCGGCAAAAATCGTCGAAGTCTGCTGAGCTATGTTACTTATCGGCATACCGAACTGGCGTGAATACTGGGCAAATATCATAATACCGCCGACATCAAAAAGCCCCTTGTAACACAGCAAACCGCCGACACCGGCAGTCACGGCGTAACAAACCTGAGTGAGGTTGCCGAGCACAGGTCCCATTATACCGCCGAAAAACTGCGCTCCGAACTGTTTTGAACGCATATCGTTGTTAAGTTTTTCAAATTCCTCAATACATACCTGCTCATGGTTAAAAACCTTGACAACCTTCTGACCGCTGACAAACTCCTCAATATATCCGTTAACAGCGCCCAAAGCCGACTGTTGCTGCTTATAGTACTTACCGCTCTTCTTTGCTATAAACGATGTCATAAAGAGCATCAGAGGTATGAAAATCAAGGTCACAAGAGTTAAAACACGGCTTGTATAAATCATAAAACACACCGTGCCGATTAAGGTGATTGCTCCGCTGACAAACTGCACAAGAGTCTGGTTGAGCATAACATCGATATTATCAACGTCATTTGTAAAGCGCGACATTATGCCGCCGGTGCTCTCACGGTCAAAAAAAACAACGGGAAGCGACTGAAGATGATTAAACAGGTCATTCCTGATTTTTTCGGTCGCGCTTTGCGAAACGCTGACCATAAGCCGCTGCTGTAAATAAGTTGCGGCGATACCGAAAACATAAACACAGGCGATAATCAAAATGATTTTTCCAAGAGAAAAAACTCTTTCCTGAACCGGAACGGAGAAGTCGGCAACATTGTTAATTATCGGCCTTGTTATGTACGAGCCCACAAGGGACGACGCCGTCGAAAGCAACATACACAAAGCAACAGCCAAAAGGCGGATTTTGTAGCCCGAAATATATCCCCAAAGCCTTGATACGGTCTGTTTTGTATTGCCGGGTTTGCCCTTTGCCATCTGAGCGCGGTGACCAAATCCCCGCCCGCGGCCAAATCCCCCTTTTTTGTCGGCGGCGGCTTTGTTATAGAGCTCTTGAAGCTCTTCGAGGCTTCTTGCCCTCATTTACCCCGCCTCCTTTTCGTTCTGGGAGTAGTAAATCTCCGTATATTCCGTATTACTGCCCATCAGCTCATTATGAGTGCCGGTACCTGTGATTTTACCATCATCCAGAACAACAATAAGATCACAGTCCTTAACCGAGGATATGCGCTGGGCAATAATGATTTTTGTTGATTCTTTAAGCTCAGATGCGAATGCCTGCCTGATTTTTTCTTCCGTCGCCGTATCAACAGCTGAGGTGGAATCATCAAGAACAAGAATTTTCGGCTTTTTTATCAAAGCTCTGGCTATACATATTCTTTGTTTCTGCCCGCCGGAAACATTGGTTCCGCCGGCGTCAAGAACCGTGTCATAGCCATCGGTAAATGAAGATATGAACGAATCCGCCTGAGCGTATGCCGCCATCTGCTTTATTTCACTTACATCGGCGTTTTCGTCACCCCAAATGAGATTGTCAGAAATGGTGCCGCTGAAAAGCTCGTTCTTTTGAAGCACGAAGCCTATACCGTCGCGAAGGTTTTTCAGCGTATAATTCTTAACATTTTCGCCGTCAACAAGCACCTCCCCTTCATCAGGGTCATAAAGCCTTGCGATAAGAGACACCAGGGTTGATTTACCGCTGCCGGTAGAACCGATAATACCCACCGTCTGACCGGGAAGGATCTTAAGATTGATATTGTCGAGCACTTTATCGGCGCTGTTTTTATAATATCTGAAAGAGATGTTTTTAAACTCAATTTCGCCTTCTGTTATTCTTCTTTGTTCATCCTCATCACTTAAGCCGCTGTCACTGACGTCTATTTTTTCGTCAAGCACCTCGGCAATTCTTTTTGAAGAAGCAAGAGCTCTCGAAAAGCCCATAAAAATCATGGTAAGACCGATAAGCGACATAAGAATCTGAAATATGTAGGTTATGAATGCCGTGAGAGACCCGGTTGTCATATCACCGACTGCCACCATTCTGCCACCGAGCCAAAGAACGGAAAGAGTAGTGGCATTCATAAAAAAGCTCATTGCCGGGAAAATCAGGATTATCATTTTCATGGCGCTGAAAGCCGTTTTTCTCAGGTCGCTGTTAGCAAAAGCAAAGGCCTTTTTTTCATACTCTTCGCGAACAAAGGACTTGACGACCCTGACATTAGTCACATTCTCCTGAACGCGTTTGTTCAGCGCATCGATTTTCTCCTGCTGTTTTGTAAAACGTGGCAATGCGGATTTAATGAAAAATGCTATTGTCAGAATAATCAAAGGCATTGCTACGCCTAAAGTGACACTTAAAGAAGGGCTGACGACGATTGCCATTATCGTGCCACCGATAAACATACCGGGCGCGCGAAGGCACATACGAAGAAGCATATTTATAAAATTTTGTATCTGTGTGACATCGTTTGTCAGCCTTGTTACAAGGGAAGCGGTCGAAAATCTGTCAATATTTGCAAAAGAAAACTGCTGAACCTTTCTGTAAATATCGCTTCTTAAATCGGCGGCGAAATTAACACTTGCCTTTGCGCCGAAATACGCTCCGCCGACACCGCCGACCATCATAATAATCGCCGTTAAAACCATACCGACGCTGATAGCAACAATAAAAGGCGAGCTTGACCCTGTTATGTCATATAGCTTTTTAACCCAATCCGGCGCTGTTTCAGCCGCCGCCTGTCCTGTACCGTAATCGATAATTATCGAAAGCATTTTCGGCATAATCATTTCGCCCAAAACCTCGATAATCATACAGACAGGGCCCAGTATAAAATAAGACAGATAAGGTCTTGCGTATTTAAACCATCTTTTCATTTAAACAATATATCCTTCCGGGCACAAACTGGTTGGATATTATACTATTAATCATGTCTTATTTTGTTAACTTTTTGTTAACAGTAAAAAATACCCTTTTGTTTTATATTTTTCCTCTCTTATTCCGTTGACTTTTTTGATAATTGGTGTTAAAATTCATTTTGATTTTAACTAAAGGTAAGGAAACAGGAAAATGAAAAGATTTATATCAATCACAGCCGCAGTTATTTGTGTGCTTTCGATTTTTTTCGCAGTTGCGATTTCATCAAGCGCCGACTCAAGCCCTGTCGCCACAACATACCCGACAACTCAGGCTCAGGGACATAATTCAATAACCCGCGCCGATTCCGGAAACGCTGCAGGTTTCACCGCCGTAAGAGTAACACGCACACCCAGGTCAAACGGCGGATATCAGGATTCAAGCCGTTCAATTCGCCCTATCAATAGTAACGGCTATAAGAGTGATGCCGATGACCCCAACAGCCCCAACTATACCGGCAACGCAAACGCCACAAAAGACGGCAGCAAGGATTCACCCGACACTTCGGCACAAAGCCCCGCTCCGGCAGCCATTGCCGTCGCAATCGTTCTGTGCGGTGTTTGCGCGGGTGTTGTTTCAACAAGAAAGAAAAACGGCAAAGAAAGCTGATTGAAAACTATCCGCAGTTTACCATTAATTTTCACACATTGCTTCAGGGGTTGTCGCATTTAAGTGAAAAACAAACAGACAAAGACATTTAAAAAGACTCGTGGAGTTAAGGAAAACCCTGCGAGCCTTTAATTTGCTCTTTATTCCGAAATTGTTTATAAGGATAAACGATTTTATGGTCTGTTTTCGGCGCTTTTTCGTTCTTGCCGTACCCTCGTACTGTCTGCGAACGAAGAAAACGCCGTTTTCATCTTAACTGCGACAGCCCCTTTTTTGTAAGGAAACTAAAATGAAAAGAATCATTAAAATCTCAATAACAGCAGTTTTATTTGCACTGTTGATTTTTCTTTGCAGTTGCAAAAGCAATGACATCACGCAACCTGAATCAACTTCTGCCTATACCGATTTGACAACATCGGAAACAACCGCCGCCGAAAATCAAAGCTATAAAGAATATTACGATTGCCCGGAGGATTTTGAAGAACTCAAATCGGTTAACGGCGATGTCTATGCATATATAGTTGTGCCTGGGACAAACATCAAATATCCGGTATTGATAAGCCCCATCGATGATAACTACTATTTAAGACGCGACTGGAAGAAACGCTCCTCATACCGCGGCTGTATTTTCACACAGTCATGCAACGCCACCGATTTTTCAGACCCTGTCACTGTTGTTTACGGTCACAACACCGACCGCGGCGATATGTTCAGCGTGCTTTTGAATTTTAAGGAAAAAACCTTCTTTGACGAAAATGAGTTTTTCTATATATATCAACCCGATCGTACTCTTGTTTACCGTATCTTTTCGGCGCATACTTATGATACACGCCATATAATGAACTCTTACGATTTTACAAGCAACAAAGTTCTGGCGGATTTTCAGGATACGCTTCTTAATCCGCAGACACTTGTAAGAAATGTCAGGGATGACGCCGGCCTTTCGGACATAGACAGAGTAGTTATTCTTTCAACCTGTGCCAAGCCGCGTTCCGGCAGTAAAGAAAGGTTTCTTGTAAACGGCGTACTTAAGGAAGAAATAATCTTCGAATAACAAATTCGGTTTGACAAAATTGCTGTTTTGACACCGGACACATAAGGAAAGGATTTCCTGCATTATGAAAAAACCGATTTGTATTCTATTAGTTGCTTTAATAACCGCCCTTGCTTTAATCCCCGGCTTAAACGCTGCCGCAGATTATTCCGCAGGGATGAAAAAAATCAGCGCTATCGCTGTTTTAAAAAGCAAAAGTGTATTTG
>JAILFM010000159.1 GCA_024697575.1 Clostridiales bacterium | reverse complement strand
GAAAAATGATTCGCCTCTGTCGGAAAATTCTTTTATGAATTTCTCATAAATCAATCTGTCTGCGTCCTTTTTATATTCATTGTCGATTTGCCGTGCCATAATATCGCATTTACGGCGGAGTTTTTCTTTTTCCAATACTGTTACATTGTTCATCATTAACGGGTTAAACCCTTTCACTTTGACTTTTTTCTGTTAATAGCATACATACTGAAATAATTGTTGCATGAAAAGCGGATTTTTGGTATATTATAGCAGTAAACGGTAAGCAATAGCAACAAAAGCCAAAGACATTTTATTTATCGGTTGGTGCGTATATGAAAGACAGTAACAAAAGTGTAATCGTCGCCGGCGCCGGTCACGGCGGACTTTGCGCTGCAATAAAGCTCGGCAGACAGGGCATGAAGGTTAAGGTTATTGAGAAAGAAAAAAGAGAGAATGTCGGTTTAGACTGGCATGATGTTACCGTTAAGGATATTTTTAACGATATCGGTATAGATGTCCCCGATAATGAGTATACGATGCCATATTTCAGGTGCTCGTTCACGCACCCCAAGAAAACATATTCCGTCTCTCAGTCCATGCTCAATCTGGACAGATTTGTTGTTATCGACCGTAAATATCTTTTGCGCCTTCTTATTGAAGAAGCGGAAAAATCCGGCGTTGAATTCCTTTTTGATACTCCGGTTTTGGGTGCTATATGCACTGAGAAGGGTGTTCACGGCGTAAAAACCGCTCGCGGCTTTTTCAGGTGCAACCTTGTCATTGACGCTGCGGGTGCGGATTCCCCTGTTCGCAAAAGTCTGCCGGGTCATTTCGGCATTCAGAACGAACTTTCACCCTCATCTGTTTTTTACTGCTACCGCGCATACTTTGAAAAAACAAGTGAGAAAAAACAGTCTCCCGAGCAAATGACGTATTTTTATCACAACAACCGCCCGGGTATGGACTGGTTGATTACTGATGAAAAATTTGCCGATGTCCTTGTCGGAGGCTTTGAACCAATTGACGCCGATGATGTTGACAGGGCGGTTGATGCCATGATAAAGGATTTTCCGTATTTCACAAAAAAGGTTATCAGGGGCGGCGCATTTGAAAAAATTCCCTTGGGCAAGGCTCTGCCTCTGTTTGTGTATAACGGTTATGCAGCTGTCGGCAACAGCGCCTCCATGATTGAGCCTATGTCCGGTTCCGGCATATCAAAAAGTATAAAGGCGGGTTCGATTCTCGCTCAGTGCGTGTTAAATATCGACAACGGCGTTTTTACCAAAGAAAATCTCTGGCGGTACCAGTATGAATATATGAAACAAATCGGTCACAGCGTTTTCGGCGACGAAGTTGTGCGCAAATTTATGTCCGGCTTCAGCGCCGAAGATGTTGATTATCTGTTTGAAAGCAAACTTATGACCGAAAAGCTTCTTTATTACAAGAATCTGTCACATGACACACCGCTGGAAATTGCCAACAAGGTGGTTTCACTATTACCAAAACCTGAAATAACCCTTTCGCTCATCAAAATGCTTTCAAGGCTCAGAAGCGCTCAGCTTTCTCAACAGTTGCTGCCTGAGGTTTATTCGGATGAGGGATTCGCCCGGTGGAAAGCCGAATATGACAAAATTTGACAGACATAAAAAAGCAAGAACACATCTGTGTTGAATATCAATTACAAGGGTAGGAAAAGTTATGAAAAAAGTTTTGTCCGTTATTTTTGCGATTCTTCTTTCAGTATCAATGATTGCTGTTTCGGCTGCTGCTGAAAGCGAGGATTATGTTATTGTTTCGCCTTACAGTGACGTCGTCTGGTCCGGTGACGGAGCGTGGAAGGCGTATAAAGGCAACCTTCACACACATTCAACCGTCAGTGACGGTCGGGTTGATTTTCGCGATATGATAATGGAGTATTACAGACAGGGGTACGATTTTCTGGCGATGACCGAACACGGTGTGACCGGAAGGGAATGGAATGATAAACCGACCTTTCTGCCTTTGTACTTATATCAGTACATTATCGGCAACAAGGTTACGCCTTTAACCGATGAAGAATATGAAGGCATAAAATCCGGCACTTACCCCGTTGACGGGCGGGCGAGGGGGTATGGCATGACGTGCGTTACCGGCGGTAACGAGCTTAACGCCGTCACTGTGACGAAGTGCCATGTCAACGGTATGTTCTTACCGGAGCATGTCGGCGATAACTACTGGGGCTTTGAAAACGACCACGAAGGAGCGGTCAGGCTGGCTGACAAAGCGGGCGGCATATCGTTTATCAATCATCCCGGCGACTGGCTTTGGTCAAACAGGGACAGCTCCGTTGTGTCCGACCCCAAAAACATTAAGTATTTCGGCGATATTATTCTTAAATACGATTCCTGCCTCGGTATGGAAGTGTTTAACGAGCATAATTCCGTTACACCGCATGACAGAGTTCTTTTTGACAACATTTTAATGTACTGCCTTCCCTACGGCAAAAGAGTTATCGCGTTTTCAAACAGCGACGCTCACACTCTTGACCGTATTGATTCATCTTTCTCGGTGTTTATGATGCCTCGCAATGACAGCGAAACCATCAAGGCGACAATGCAAAGCGGCGCATTCTTCTGCGTTACAAGAGATATTAAGGCGGATGAAAAAATCGGACCCGAAAAGGGCGTTGACGCCAAAAATTCGGGCCTGCCCTATCCCGAGTTTACCATGGTGACGGTTGACGGTCACAGCGTTACCGTCAGGGGCAGAAACTGCAATAAAATGCAGTGGATTGCCAACGGCGATGTTATCGCTTCCAAAACGGTTGAACAAAGCTCAGATGAAACGGAGTGGACGGTTGACCTTGATACTATAGACGGCGCAAAAGACTTTCTCTATATCAGATGCGAGCTTTTCGGTGACGGCGGGTGTGCTTTGACGCAGGCTCTTGTCATCGATAACGGCGCTCAGCCGCTGAAATTTGTTCCCGACACCTCAATTAAAGCCAAACTCAACAACCTTTGGCACAGGTTCTGCTCGCTCAGAATTTTTGCGATTATTTACGCTATCGTTATGCGTCTGAAATAATCGGAAAATAAAAAAAGCTTGACAATTATTACGCCCGAGTCTATAATGGACGGGCAAAAGCGGATATGGCGGAATTGGCAGACGCGTTAGATTCAGGTTCTAATGAATGCAAGTTCGTGCAGGTTCAAGTCCTGTTATCCGCACCACAACAGAAGAACGCTTATTCGGATGAAATAGGCGCTCTTCTTTTTTGCTCTGTCAAAAGCGTTAAACTCGTTTAATTTTCCCAAGAGTATTATACAGCCAAAGGATAAACGGCTCGATTGCGTCCCAGTACGGTTCTTCAAATAATCTGCACCATTTTCCCGGACAGCGCAGCAGTACAAGCGACATGCATTCGGTTATCTCCCGGTTCCTGCGGGCATGACTGATGTATGTCACACCCATACGGGCAAGATCGTCATACAGATTCTTACGCTCGTTCATACGCATATACAGTGTTGCGTGAAGAGGAGAGAATTCTCCTTTTCGGTTTTCGGCTTTCCAGAAACGCCAGCAAAGCTCGGAACGCTCAACACGCGCATAATATGGTGTGTTCTGCGTTTTTTCTTTGGCTTCGCGCCAGCATTCCTCCGCATAGGTGATGTCGGCGGCTGTGAAACATGTCAGAGTATCCGTGCTGTCAGGGAAAACACCGAGGTGGTGGAAATATGAAGCCCCGGATTTTTCCGTTATGCGCTGAAGAAAGCGGTAAAGCGGCTCACCGGCTGCGCCGTAATATGCGTTCATAAATGAGACTGTTTGCGCATCAAAGTCCATGTACGGGTTCTGCATCAGCTGCGCGAGCAGATAGGCGCGCAGTTCGCCGAATTCGGCGTTGTCATCCGAAGACGGCTCGCCCTCCTCAAAAATGCCTTTGGCATTGTTTTCATAAAAAATCTGCATATTACGCTGAAGCACACCGAAGTCCGGATAAAGACAAGGTGTCTCAAAGTAGTTTGTCGTGTAGTCCCAGATGTAAATGCGGCGGCAGATTTTGCCCCAGTCGGCAAGATCCTGAATAAAGCTCCGGTTTTCTTTGCATTTTTTATCGTCCAGCGTGTGGCAGAAGCAACACTCGATATCGCAAAGGCGGATTATGACATTGTCCCGCGGAACGACATTTGTCGGTGTCTTGCGGGTGTAAGAATAGGCGAATGTGTCAATAGCAACATTGTCATAACCGGCTTCTTTAACCGCATCCGCAACGGCGTTGGCAAATGTTACATTTGTGCCGGCGTGGGAACCGTTTTTATCATCGAGCGCTTTGCATGCTGCGCATTCACAGAAATCGCTGTTGTCGTCCTGTGTGATTGATATAATCTGAAGATCCGCATTCGGATCGTGACGGTTTTTGAGCACATCCAACACTTCCCCGGTCACAATGCGCAGTGTGTCCGGGTTGGTAAGGCACAGTTGGTTGGGGGTGCGTTTGCCCTTGTGCAGAGCAAAGTATTCGGGATGCTCTTCAAAATATGTATCTCTGGAACAAAACTGCCTTGTCAATGTATGACAGAATCCTGAGATATAGCATCCGTTGCCTGTCAAATCGTTTGCTTCGGCGATTTCACTATCGCACATGGTCCGCCAGTCAGTAGCCGTATATTCAAAGAATGGTGTGTATGAAACATCAATTGTTTCCGGGAAAGACAGCGAGCTCACTTCCGGCAGAATTATTTCTTCCGGCGCGTACCAGCGGCAGCCGCAGTAGTCGCGTAGGAATGCATAAACGCCGCTTATTATACCGCGTCGGCCGATACCGCGGATAAAAACAGGTCCGCTTTCCTGCCGCGTAATGCTGTAACTGCCGACAGCCTCCGATTTTATGCCATCAGACATGCCGCCGATGACAAAGTCGGCTTTTTGTGTAGCGTCAGAATAAATCTGCGGCTCAGCGGGCAGTATTTTTGCAAGATACCGCTGAAGTGTTTCGGCTGCCCGGCGGTCTGAATCTGTTGCCGAGTCCGAAAGTGCAATCGTGCAAGGCTCAGCGCCGCTTGCCAGCGCAATAAACGGTATGCCGGTTAACAAGACCAGCGCACACAGCAAAACGCAAAACATCTTTTTCATACATAACACTCCTGTATATTTACGTGAATTAGCCGGATTGGGAATTAAAACGCTTTAACTCTTGAAATCACTGTGAAAGATATGATACACTCAATAAGATAATTATGGAAGTCGTAAAGGTATTATTTTTCGGAAATTCTATGAAACTCTGCTTTTCACAGCCGGTGAAAACAGTTGCAGTATATATCAAATCAAATGGGGGGACGCGCTTGAAAAAATTGCTTTATATAAAATCTGCCGCAATCGCGGTGACATCTTTGTTATTGATATCCGCTGTTAATCTGCCTGTGTTTACACACGCTTATACAAAATCGGAATCTGCGGATACAGGCGAAGTGAAAAGCAATGTGCAATGGACTCAGATAACAAAAAGTGATGAGACTTCTATTGAAGATAAACTTTGTCTTGAGGATGCGCCGTGTATCTATAGGTACGAAAGCGTTGCCGAAATTAATATTGATGTGAAAGAGACTGAAGCTACTCATAGTTTATTCTCAACCGAAGAAGAGGTTAACTCGTCTTACAAATCATCGCCGGACGATAATGAACTGCCTTTTATGCCGGACGAACCTGAACATGAACATGTGTGGGATGACGGAGTTGTTACTACCGAACCTACATGCAAGCAGGAAGGCGTCAAAACATATACCTGTAAGATTGATTCGAGTCACACCAAAACCGAGACAATACCGCCAAAAGAGCACACACCTTCAGAACCGGTCAGAGAAAATGTAGTTTTGCCGACCAATGAAACCGAAGGCGGTTTTGACGAAGTCGTTTACTGCTCTGTTTGCCACGAAGAGATAAGCCGCGAACATAAAATCACTCCCAAGACAGGCGATAATGAACTGCCTTTTTTGCCGGATGAATCCGAACATAAATGGAATGAAGGGGTTGTTACAACCGAACCCACCTGCACACAGGAAGGGATCAGAACTTATACCTGCATATATAACTCAAGTCATACCAAGACTGAGACAATACCTGCAACGGGGCATAAACCTTCCGGATCGGTCAGAGAAAATGTGGTTCTGCCGACTGATGAATCTGAGGGCGGTTTTGACGAAGTTGTATACTGCTCTGTTTGCCATGTTGAGCTTAGCAGAGTTCATAAAACCGAGCTTTCTTTCCTTGAAGGTGAGGTTATGATTATCATCCCTGACGGCGCAATTCCGGAAGACAGCGTATTTGATGTGCAGAAAATAATTCCGGCTCCGGAACAGGTTGTTGACACGGTTCATGATCAGTTGGGCAGTGACACGCCTGTTGCGGCATATTATGAAATTCGGCTG
>JAILFM010000110.1 GCA_024697575.1 Clostridiales bacterium | reverse complement strand
AGACTGAGAATAGAATTAAAAGATACTTTTAAGCCCTCTCCGTTCAGAGAGGGCTTTATTCATCCAGATATGAAGCGCAACACGCAATTATTATAGTTTATTGTTTACTCATAGATCTCATTTCACCCTTTTTCCGTCGGTTAGCTTGAGTTTGCCGAGGAGGGGGAGGATGATGAAGCCGGTGAGCTCGTCGCCGTCGAAGGTCATTTCCGACTCGGCGAAGGTGCCGGGTTTGTAGATTTCACCTGAGACGCGCACCTGTAGGGTGTTGCCGAATTCCTTTGCCGAAACTATCGGCAGGGATTCGATATCCCATGTTTTGATTTTAAGTGAAATTTTGTATTTACCGTTGTCATCGGAAATAGTAAAAACCGCCTTGTCTTTGACGAGCGGAGTCGATATTCCGCATGTCCAGGTGCCGAGTCCTATCATAATTCTTGCTCCCGTTTTATATTGTCAAAAAATTTTTTTGAAAAAATCCCGTGTTTTTTGTGGGATTATTTGATTATTTATGAGTGTATTTTATCACAAACCGTCGTAAACTGCAATATTTTTTTGACGCATATTTAGACAGGAGTCCGATTTTGGACCACAATATATTGTGCTTATAAGTTATATTAGTTTATTTCAACTGTTTGCCGCGGGAAAGGTTCGGGATGAAATACACGCAAGGCGTTGATAATGCTGAAAAACCGATAATATAAAAACCGAAAAAATTTTTGAAAAAAACTCTTGACTTTATATATTAATTATGATAATATACCCGAGCACGCCGTAAAAAAGGGATAACTATGCCCATTTTCAGGCATGCAGATATGCGATGATGCGGGAGGTGGCCGCCCGAGAGGCGGGGAATTTCCGCGGAGTATGTCCGATTTCAAACCGGGCGGTTCAATCCGGGCCCTGCGGCCTGCCGATGGTTTTCCGTCATGGTGCTCAAAGACACGGTTACTTGCGATGAGGTTTCTTGCCTCAGACTGTGCAGGTTTGAGCATAATGATGGAAAATACGTGCAAGCCGTATGGCGGCAGCAGCCCCGTCGTTTTCCCGAACGGTGTCTGTGCGGATTGAATATTATCAGCAAACGGCAATCGCCGAACCCGGAAAGTGTTTTCCGGTTTTTGAATCGGAAGGGTTGAAACACCCGGGTCGGTTTGCAAGTTTTGCGTGCCCGCCAAATTTAAGGAGGCATTTCAATGGCAGCAAAGGGAAAAATCAGAATCAGACTCAAAGGTTACGATCACACTCTCGTCGACAAGTCGGCTGAGAAAATCGTAGAGACGGCCAAGAGAACAGGCGCGGACGTTTCCGGCCCCGTTCCCCTTCCCACAGAGAAGGAAATCGTCACCATCCTTCGCGCAGTCCACAAGTATAAGGACAGCCGCGAGCAGTTTGAACAGAGAACACACAAAAGACTCATCGACATTCTCAGACCTTCGGCAAAAACAGTTGAAGCTCTGACCGGTCTTGAGCTTCCCGCAGGCGTCGAAATCGAAATCAAGCTTTAATCGATTATTGACAAATGCAGGTCAAGTTGGCTTAGGTCAACCAATAACCAAAGGAGGATGCAAATATGCAGAAAGCACTCATCGGAAAAAAGATCGGCATGACCCAGATCTTTGATGAAAAGGGAAACGTAATTCCCGTAACAGTAGTTGAAGCAGGTCCCTGCAACGTCGTTATGAAGATGACAATCGAGAACGACGGTTACGAGGCAGTCCAGCTCGGTTTCGGCGATGTAAAAGTTCAGCGCCTGACAAAGCCGATGCTCGGTCACTTCAAGAAGAATGATGTCGCTCCCAAGAAACATCTCAAAGAGTTCAAGTTCGACGATATCGAATCACTCAACGTGGGCGACACCCTCACAACAGACATCTTTGCAGTCGGCGACAAAGTTGACGTAGTCGGCACAAGCAAAGGCCACGGCACTGCGGGCTCCATCAAGAGATGGAACTTCTCGAGACTCAAAGAGTCCCACGGCACAGGCCCCGTTGCCAGACACGCAGGTTCACTCGGCGCTTGCTCCGATCCCTCAAGAGTTTACAAGGGAAAGAAACTTGCAGGTCACTTCGGCTGTGAAAGAGTTACAATCCAGAATCTTACAGTTGCAAAAATCGATGCGGAAAACAATCTCGTAGCCATCAAGGGCGCCATCCCCGGCCCCAAGGGCGGCATCGTAGTTATCCGCGACAGCGTTAAAAAAGAAGCTTAAGGAAAGGAGTAGAAAATAATGCCTACAGTATCAGTTTTTGACATGACAGGTAAGAAGGTTTCCGATATCGACCTCAAGGAAGAGATCTTCGGAATCACCCCCAGCATTCCCGCTATGCACCTTTGTGTAGTCGCTTATCTTGCCAATCAGCGCCAGGGCACACAGTCTACCCTTACCAGATCGGAAGTCAGCGGCGGCGGCAAGAAGCCCTGGAAGCAGAAGGGCACAGGCCGCGCAAGACAGGGTTCGACCAGAGCTCCGCAGTGGTATCACGGCGGCATCGCACACGGTCCCAAGCCCCGCACTTATCATAAGGACGTCAACAAGAAGGTCCGCAGACTCGCTATGAAGTCCGCGCTTTCCGCCAAGGTTGCAGATGAGGAGCTCATAGTTTTCGATTCACTCACTCTCGACGCAATCAAGACCAAGGACATGGCAAACGTTGTCAATGCACTTGAGACCGGCAAGAAAGTTCTCTTCGTCCTGCCCGAGAAGAACGATATAATCTATCGCTCTGCCCGTAACATCGCAGGCGTCAAGACCACTCTTGTTACCACACTTAACGTTTATGACATTCTCAACGCCGACACAGTCGTCGTTCTCAAGGATGCCGTAAGCAAGATCGAGGAGGTATATGCATGAGCAAGGCAGCACAGGATATAATTCTCCGCCCGATAATCACTGAAAACAGTATGGACGGCATTGCAGACCGCAAATATACCTTTGAGGTTGCAAAGGATTCCAATAAAATCGAAATCGCCAAGGCAGTCGAAACTCTTTTCGGCGTCAAGGTAAGCAAGGTCAACGTAATCAATGTTGACGGCAAACTGAGAAGATACGGTCGCTTCGAGGGTTACACCCCCTCCCGCAAGAAGGCAATCGTTACTCTTACCGAAGATTCCAAGACCATCGAATTCTTCGACGGTATGATGTAATTTTCAGGCAACCCCTTTATATAATTATATAAACCATATTATACTATCAAATCCGGCGGTAAAGTATGAAGCGTTTTGAGCGCTTCGCAAAGCTGCTGTAAGGAGAGTGTAGAAAATGTCTATTAAGTTCTATAAGCCGACCACTAACGCAAGACGTAATATGTCGGTTACAGATTATTCCGAGCTCTCAAAGGTTGCGCCCGAAAGAAGTCTTCTTGTTTCCCTTAAGAAGAACAGCGGCCGTAACAGCTACGGAAGAATCACCGTTCGCCACAGAGGCGGCGGAGTTCGCACAAAGTATCGTATAATTGATTTCAAGAGAGATAAGTTTGATGTTCCCGCCGCAGTAGTCAGCATCGAATACGATCCCAACCGCTCGGCATTCATCGCCCTTCTCAAATATCAGGACGGCGAGAAGAGATACATCCTTCAGCCCGTAGGCCTTAAAGTCGGCGACACCGTTATCGCGGGTACCACAGCCGATATCAAGCCCGGCAATGCTCTTCCTCTTGCAAATATCCCCGTAGGCACTGTAGTTCACAACGTTGAGCTCTATCCCGGCAGAGGCGGCCAGCTCGCAAGAGCAGCAGGCAACTCCGCTCAGCTCATGGCTAAAGAAGGCGGCAAGGCCCTCCTTCGTCTTCCCTCGACAGAGCTTCGCTACGTTCCCGTAAACTGCATGGCTACCATCGGCCAGGTAGGCAATACCGATCACGAAAACGTTAAAATCGGTAAGGCCGGCCGTAAACGCCGCATGGGCTGGAGACCGACCGTCCGCGGCTCAGTCATGAACCCGAACGACCACCCCCACGGCGGTGGTGAAGGTAAATCCCCCATCGGCAGACCGGGCCCTGTTACCCCCTGGGGCAAGCCCGCTCTCGGTTACAAGACCAGAAAGACAAAGAAGAGTTCAGACAAGCTTATCATTAAGCGTCGTAACGACAAGTAAGTGAAAGGAGCAGAAAATGGGCAGAAGTGTTAAAAAAGGACCTTTTGTGCAGGCAAAGCTGCTCGAAAGAGTTCAGAGAATGAACGAGACCGGCGAGAAACAGGTTCTTAAGACCTGGAGCCGCTCATCAACAATTTTCCCTGATTTTGTCGGCCACACATTTGCTGTTCACGACGGTCGCAAGCATGTTCCCGTTTATGTAACAGAAGATATGGTCGGTCACAAACTCGGTGAGTTTGCACCCACAAGAACTTTCAGAGGTCATGCGGGTTCAAAGACTTCCAATAACGGTAAATAATCGGCGAAAGGAGTATATTAATTATGGCAGACACAGCAATGCAGAATGAGCTTGTTGCAACGGCAAAAGCCACTTATATCCGTATTGCGCCGCGCAAGGTTCAGATTGTTTTGGATTTAATCCGCAATCAGCCGGTTGAGAAGGCATTGGCAATTCTCAAGTATACCCCTAAAGCCGCTTGTGAGCCTTTGCTTAAGCTTTTGAATTCAGCGATTGCTAACGCTGAAAATAACAACAACATGGATGTTAACAAGCTTTACATTTCAAAGTGCAACGTTACAGCCGGACCGATTCTCAAGAGAATCAGACCCCGCGCTCAGGGCAGAGCATTCCGTGTAAACAAAAGGACATCACATATCAGCCTTGAACTCAAGGAAATGGAATAATCGAGAAGGAGGTTAAACAATGGGTCAGAAAATTAATCCTACCGGTTTAAGAATCGGTGTAATTAAGCCCTGGGAATCCCGCTGGTATGCAAAGCCGGAAGTTTTCGGTGATACTCTTGTTGAGGACTATAACCTTCGTGAGTACCTTCTCGAAAAACTTGCGCCCGCAGGTGTTCCGAAAATCGAAATCGAAAGAGACGCTAAGCGCGTTTATATCAGCATCCACTGCGCAAAACCCGGTATGGTTATCGGCAGACAGGGTTCTGAAATCGAAAAACTGAAAAAAATATGCGAGAAGAAGCTCGGCGGCAAAGAGGTTTCGCTTAATATCGTCGAAATCAAACAGCCCGACCTTAACGCACAGCTTGTAGCCGAAAACATCGCTGCTCAGCTTGAAAAGAGAATTTCCTATCGCCGCGCTGTTAAGCAGGCAATCGGACGCACAATGAAGCTCGGTGCCAAGGGTATCAAAATTCAGTGCTCCGGTCGTATCGGCGGTGCTGAAATAGCAAGAAATGAAACCTATCATGAAGGAACAATTCCTCTTCAGACAATCAGAGCCGACATTGACTACGGTTTTGCTGAAGCTAAGACAACTTACGGCCGTATCGGCGTAAAAGTGTGGCTTTACAGAGGCGAAGTTCTTCGTGAGGCAAGGCGTGAGAGAGATTACTCCCGCCCCAGAAGAAGAAGAGAAGGAGGTAACCGCTGATGCTTTTACCCAAACGCGTTAAATATCGCAGAGTTCAAAGAGGCAGACTCAAGGGTAAGGCAACGAGAGGCAATGTTGTCACATACGGTGATTTCGGTCTTGTTGCTCTTGAGCCGGCGTGGATAACCTCCAACCAGATTGAAGCAGCCCGTGTTGCTATGACAAGATATATCAAGCGTGGCGGTCAGGTCTGGATAAAGCTGTTCCCCGACAAGCCCATTACCGAAAAGCCCGCTGAAACCCGAATGGGTTCAGGTAAAGGTTCACCGGAATACTGGGTTGCCGTTGTTAAGCCCGGCAGAGTTCTTTTTGAGATTGCCGGCGTTGACAGGGAAATCGCTGCGGAAGCCATGCGTCTTGCAGCCGCTAAGCTTCCTATCAAATGTAAGTTTGTCAGTAAAGATGAAGAATTGGGTGGTGAGCAATAATGAAAGCCAGTGAAATAAGAGAACTTTCCGCCGCCGAGCTGGATGCTAAGCTTCTTGAGCTGAAGGATGAGCTTTTTAAGCTGCGCTTCCAACAGGCTGTTAACCAGCTCGATAACCCGATGCGAATCAGTGCCGTTAAAAAAGATATAGCTCGTATTAAAACAATACAGAGAGATATTGAGCTTCACGGCACTAATGCGTAAGAAAGGGAGGTTATAATTCAATGGAAAGAAACCTCAGAAAGACCCGCGTTGGCATTGTTACCAGCGACAAGATGGATAAAACAGTTGTTGTTTCAGTTAAAGACAGGGTTCGTCATCCTCTTTATAAGAAAATCGTAAACAACACTTATAAGCTTAAAGCCCATGATGAGAACAATGAGTGCGGTATAGGCGATCGTGTTCTTGTAATGGAAACCCGCCCTCTTTCAAAAGACAAGAGATGGCGCGTGGTCGAAATCATTGAGAAGGCTAAATAATTTAGCCCATAAGTTAAGGAGGAAAACACTGTGATTCAGCAACAGAGTTACCTCAAGGTTGCCGACAACACCGGCGCGAAGGAGCTTATGTGCATTCGTGTACTCGGTGGTTCCGGCAGGAGGTATGCCAATATTGGTGACGTGGTGGTTGCTTCTGTTAAAAAAGCAACACCCGGCGGCATTGTTAAAAAAGGCGAAGTTGTTAAAGCGGTCGTTGTTCGTACTGCAAAGGGTCTTCGCCGTGATGACGGTACATACATTCGCTTTGACGAAAACGCTGCCGTTATTATCAGAGATGACAAGAACCCCAAGGGCACTCGTATCTTTGGGCCTGTGGCAAGAGAGCTTCGTGAAAAAGAGTTTACAAAAATTCTTTCTCTCGCTCCCGAAGTACTTTAATCGGAGGTGCGTTTGATGAATAAGGTTCATGTTAAAACAGGTGACGAGGTTGTCGTCATTAACGGTAAATACAGAGGCAAGAGAGGCAAGGTTATGCAGGTTTCTCCCTCTGAAGGCAAAGTTATCGTTGAAGGTGTCAACATTGTTAAAAAGCATGTCAAGCCCCGTCAGATGGGCGAGCCCGGCGGAATAATCGAGGCTGAAAGCGCTCTGTACGCAGACAAGGTTCAACTTATCTGCCCCAAGTGCTCAAAGCCGACCAGAGTAGGTCATTCCGTTAATAAAGACGGCAAAAAAGTCCGCACTTGTAAAAAGTGTCAGGCAGAATTTTAAGGGAGGATGCAGAAAATGGCAGCAAGGTTAAAAGAAATGTATGTCAAAGACGTTGCCCCCGCTCTTATGAAAAAATTTGAGTATAAGAGCGTTATGCAAATCCCGAAGATTGAAAAGATAGTTATCAACGTTTCCTGCGGCGAAGCTAAGGATAACAGCAAGGTTCTCGACGCTGTTGTTTCCGATCTTAAGCAGATTACCGGTCAAAAGCCTGTTCTTTGCAAAGCCAAAAAGTCCGTTGCTAACTTCAAACTCCGTGAGGGCATGACAATCGGTGCCAAGGTTACACTCCGCGGTGAAAGAATGTATGAGTTCCTTGACAGACTCTTCAGTCTCGCATTACCCAGAGTTCGTGACTTCAGAGGAATTAATCCCAATTCCTTTGACGGCAGAGGCAACTACAGCATGGGAATTAAGGAACAGCTTATTTTCCCTGAGATAGAGTACGATAAGATTGACAAGGTCAGAGGTATGGACATCTGCATTGTCACAACAGCAGAAAAAGACGAAGAAGCCCGTGAATTACTTTCACTTATGGGCGCTCCGTTCTCAAGGTAAGGAGGTAGTACCGTGGCAAAAACATCACAAAAGGTCAGACAGGCTCGCCCTGCCAAATACTCGTCAAGAGCGTATAACAGATGTAAAATTTGCGGCAGACCTCACGCTTATCTTCGTAAATACGGTGTTTGCCGTGTCTGCTTCAGAGAACTCGCACACGCCGGTCAGATTCCCGGTGTTAAGAAAGCAAGTTGGTAATTGAGCAATTGCAAAGGAGGTAAACAGTATGCAAATTACTGATTCCATCGCTGATATGCTCACCCGTATCCGCAATGCGAATTCGGCAAAGCATGATACAGTGAAGGTGCCGGCATCAAACATGAAGAAGGCGATTGCTCAGATTCTTGTTGATGAAGGTTACATTAAAGGATTCAAGGTTGAGGAAGACGGCAAACAGGGTATGATGGAAATTACCCTTAAGTACGGCCCCAACAAGTCTCAGGTTATAACCGGCCTTCGCAGAGTGTCAAAGCCCGGTCTGAGAATTTATTCCGATGTTGAAAATATGCCCAAGGTTATGAAGGGTATCGGTATTGCCATTCTTTCAACATCAAAGGGTATTATGACTGACAAGGATGCTCGCAAAGCCAATGTCGGCGGCGAAGTTCTTGCATTTATCTGGTAAGGAGGTACCGTCTAAATGTCACGTATAGGTAAAAAACCTATTGTTATACCTGAGGGTGTTGATGTTCAGATTGACGGCGCCACCGTTACGGTAAAGGGCCCGAAAGGCACCCTTTCAAGGACAGTGCATCCCAATATGGAAGTTACAATTGAGGGCAAAGAAATCAAAGTTACCCGCCCCAATGACGAAAAATTAAACAGATCACTTCACGGTCTGACAAGAACGCTTATAGCCAATATGGTTACCGGTGTTCATGAATGCTTCAAAAAGGAACTTGAAATCAATGGTGTAGGTTACCGTGCTGAAATGCAGGGTAAAAACCTTGTTATGAAAATCGGTTATTCACACGATGTGATTATGTCTTCACCGGACGGCATTCTTGTTGAGTGCCCGTCTCCGAATAAAATTGTTATTTCAGGTGCCGATAAACAGAAGGTCGGACAGTTTGCCGCCAATGTTCGCGAGAAGAGACCTCCCGAGCCGTATAAGGGCAAGGGCATCAAGTATTCAGATGAGGTCATCAGACGCAAAGAAGGCAAGGCCGGCAAAGGCAAATAAGTCTAATTAAGGAGTGAATAATAATGGTTAAAAGACCGGACAGCAATAAGGCAAGACAGACTCGCCACAAAAGAGTCCGCGCCAAGATCAGCGGTACTGCCGAATGTCCCCGTCTTAATGTATTCCGCTCCCTTCAGCATATATATGCTCAGTTAATAGACGACGTTCAGGGAGTAACCCTTGTGTCCGCATCAACTGTTGAGAAGGATTTTGAGGAATACGGCGGCAATAAAACCGCAGCTCACAAGGTGGGCGAATTAATTGCACAGCGCGCTGCAGACAAAGGCATAAAAGATGTTGTTTTTGATCGCGGCGGTTACATCTATCACGGCAGAGTCAAGGAACTTGCCGAAGGCGCCCGTGAGGGCGGACTCAATTTCTGAGAAAGGAGAAATTTGTTTTGGCTAAGATTGATGCTTCGGCATACGAGCTCACAGAGCGCGTAGTTGCCATCAACAGAGTTTCAAAAACCGTTAAGGGCGGCCGTATTATGAAATTCTCCGCTCTCGTTGTTGTAGGCGACGGCAACGGAATTATCGGTTTCGGCGTTGGTAAATCCGGCGAAGTTCCCGATGCAATCCGTAAGGGCATTGAAGATGCAAAGAAGAACCTTATCAAGGTTGCTCTTAAAGGCACTTCAATTCCTCATGAAATCACAGGCAAATTCGGCGCAGGCGTTGTTCTTCTTAAACCCGCCGCACCCGGTACCGGCGTTATTGCCGGCGGTCCTGTTCGTGCCGTTGTTGAAACAGTCGGTATTAAAGACATTCGTTCAAAGGCCCTGCGTTCAAACAACCCCTACAATGTAGTCAGGGCTACCGTTGACGGTCTCTCCAGACTTCGTACAGCTGAAGAAGTTGCGGTAATCCGCGGGAAATCCGTCAAGGATATTTTAGGTTAAGGAGGGCGGAAAAATGGCTGAGATTAAAATTAAGCTTAAAAAAAGCTTAATCGGAAGCAAGAAAGATCAGATTGCTACCGCCCGTGCTCTTGGTCTTCGTAAAACAGGTGATGTTGTTACCCAGCCGGATAACGCAGCGACAATGGGCAAGATCAAGAAACTGTCTCATCTTCTTGAGGTAATCGAGCAAGGAGGAAACAACTGATGAAGTTACATGATCTTTCTCCTGCAGCCGGCTCAACAAAAGCACGCAAGCGTATCGGCCGCGGTCCCGCATCAGGTCAGGGTAAGACAGCCGGTAAAGGTCATAAGGGTCAGCTTGCCCGTGCAGGCAGAGGTCAGCGCGCAGGTTTTGAAGGCGGCCAGATGCCCCTTCAAAGGAGAATCCCCAAGAGAGGCTTCAATAACATTTTTGCAACTGAATTTGCTATTGTCAACCTTTCAACTCTTGACAAAAACTTTAACGACGGTGATACCGTAACAGTTGAAGCTATTGTTGAAAAGGGCATTATCAAGAAAACTTTGGACGGCGTTAAGATTTTAGGTCAGGGCGAAATTTCGAAGAAGCTCACCGTTCAGGCAAATGCTTTTTCTGAAAGTGCCAAGACTAAGATTGAAGCTGCCGGAGGAAAGGCAGAGGTGATTTAACTGTGCTTAAAACGATTTCAAACGCATGGAAAATCCCCGAACTGAGAAAGAAGATTCTCTTTACATGCCTTATTATTCTGATATTCAGAATCGGTGCAGCGATTCCCGTGCCTTTTACCGATATCGGTGAAGCCGGCATTGTTTCCGACCCTAATGCGGGAACATTTATGAACTACCTGAGCATGATGACAGGTGATGCTTTTAACTACGGTACGATTTTTGCCATGTCAATCACACCCTACATCAACAGCTCGATTATTATGCAGCTTCTTGCTGTTGCAATTCCCGCCCTTGAGAGACTTCAAAAGGAAGGCGAAGAAGGCCGTAAAAAGATTGCAACAATCACAAGATTTGTTACAATCGTTCTCGGTTTGCTTCAAAGTACCGCTTATTTCTTCTACCTTCGTTCACAGGACTTCCTTGTTAAGAATCCTGCAACGGGCGCCGATTATACCGGCGGCTGGGCTTTCTTCCAGGCAGTGGTAATAATCTCCTGCTTTACAGCAGGTACGGCTCTTATCATGTGGCTTGGTGAGCAAATCACAGACAGAGGAATCGGCAACGGTATTTCACTGATACTTTTTGCGGGTATTGTTTCAAGAATTCCGACTCTTATCGCCTCTCTCTTCAGCCCCGAAACAGGCTATATCAGGTACGGCGGTCCGTATTATTTCCTTTCACCTATCGTTTCAATCATTCTTATTCTTATTATTGCATTCATAGTATGGATGGATAATGCTGAAAGAAGACTTCCCATTCAGTATGCAAAACGCGTTGTTGGCAGAAAAATGTACGGCGGTCAAAGCACTCATATGCCGATTAAGGTTAATATGTCGGGTGTTATGCCTGTTATCTTTGCGTCGTCAATTCTTTCTCTTCCGCCCACAATTCAGATGTTTGTTTCCTCAAAAATAAGTGAGGACAGCGGTTGGAACACCTTCTTCAGTCTCTTTACTTCAAATCACTGGGCATACGCAATCATTTATTTTGTGTTCATTATTGCTTTTGCCTATTTCTATTCAAGCATTCAGTACAATCCGATTGAAATGTCAAAGAATATACGCGATAACGGCGGTTCAATTCCCGGTATTCGTCCCGGTGAACCGACCTCAAGGTATATCGGCAAGATAATCAACAGAATCACTCTGCTTGGCGCTTTGCTTTTATCTGTTGTCGCTCTTTTCCCGATTATTTATTCTCAGGTTTCGACTGCCGCGCTTACAAGCGCAGGTTATTCAGCCGGAATGAATGTTTCACTCGGCGGTACTTCAATCATCATTCTTGTTGGTGTTGCTCTTGAGACGGTTAAATCTCTTGAAAGCCAGATGATGATGCGCCACTATAAGGGCTTCCTTGATTAAGTCCGGTGAGCGCAGGTTTTAATGGAGGATTGGCATGATAGTGCTCAAGACAACAGGTGAAATAAATCTGATGAGACAGGCGTGTAAAATCGCCGCAGGAGCATTAATTGCAGCAGGTGAAGCGGTTAAACCCGGGGTATCTACATTTGAAATAAACAGAGTGTGCGAGCATTTTATTCGTTTGCATAACGCTGTTCCGACATTCCTCGGTTATCAGGGATATCCTGCTGCATCATGCATATCCATAAATGATGAGGTTATTCACGGCATTCCAAGCAAAAAGCGAATAGTGCACGAAGGTGACATCGTTTCCATTGACGTTGGAGCTACCTTCAATGGCTATGTCGGTGACAACGCCGCGACATTTGCGGCGGGGGCAATATCCCCCGAAGCACAGCGGCTGTGTGATGTGACGCGCGAAAGTCTGTATAAAGGAATCGAAGCGGCACAGGTCGGCGGAAGAATCGGCGATATCGGTCACGCTGTTCAGGCTTATTGTGAGGAAGCAGGTTTTTCTGTTGTGCGTGAATATACCGGTCACGGTGTCGGTCATGTAATGCATGAGGACCCATCCGTACCCAATTACGGAACCCCCGGCAGAGGCGTTCGTTTGCAGCCGGGTATGACGATTGCCATTGAACCTATGATAAACATGGGTAAGGCGGATATCAGGCGGTTGCCTGACGGTTGGACTGTTAAAACGAAGGACGGAAAGTATTCCGCACATTTTGAGCATACCGTTGCCATAACATCAAACGGTCCCGTAATACTTACAAGGGTATGAGGTGAATAAATGCTCACTAAAGGCAGTGTTGTGATTTCACTTGCCGGCCGTGATAAAGGTTATCTGCTGGCTGTGCTAAGCAGCACACAGAAGGCTGTGACCCTTGCGGACGGTAAAGAGCGTCCTTTAAACAAACCGAAGAGAAAAAACATTCGTCATATAAAAGAAACATCTTTTACTTTGTGTGAAGATGAAATGATGTCTGACAGAGCCATCAGAAAAGCTTTGAGACGAATCAGCACCGAATTATCAGGCAACAATCAGGAGGATTTATGTCTAAACAGGACATGATTGAAGTTGAGGGTACGGTTATTGAAGCCCTTCCGAATGCGACTTTTCAGGTACAGCTTGGAAACGGTCATCGGATTTTAGCTCATATTTCCGGCAAATTGAGAATGAATTATATTCGCATCTTGCCCGGAGATAAAGTTACAGTTGAGATGTCGCCGTACGATCTTACAAAAGGTCGTATTACATGGCGTTCAAAGTAAGTTTCAAGGAGGTAAAATATGAAAGTCAGACCTTCTGTCAAAAAGATTTGCGAAAAATGCAAAATTATTAAACGCAAGGGAAAAATAATGGTTATCTGTGAAAATCCCAAGCACAAACAGCGTCAGGGCTGAGACCCGGCGTAAAACCAAGTTTTATTGGAGGTGCAATTGACAAATGGCGCGTATATCAGGTGTTGACCTGCCCAGAGATAAGAGAATTGAAATTGCTCTTACCTACATTTACGGCATAGGTCGTAAAACAGCAAGCGACATTATTGCAGCAACCGGTGTAAATCCTGACCTGAGAGTTAAGGATATGACCGAGGATGATGTTTCAAAGCTGCGTGAATACATTGATCACAATGTAAAGGTTGAAGGTGATCTTCGCAGAGAGACAGCTTTTGACATCAAAAGACTTATTGAAATCGGATGCTATCGCGGCGTTCGCCATCGCAAGGGTCTGCCTGTAAGGGGACAGCGTTCAAAGACTAACGCGCGTACCCGCAAAGGTCCCAAGAAGACCATTGCCAACAAGAAGAAGTAATCAAGGAGGGATATTATGGCTAAAGTAGTAAAAAAAGCATCAAATACACGCAAGCGTATTCAGCGTAAAAATGTTGAGCGCGGCGCAGCCCATATCCAATCCACCTTTAACAACACCATCGTAACCATCACTGATACTCAGGGCAACGCAATTTCCTGGGCTTCTGCGGGAGAGATGGGATTCAGAGGCTCAAAAAAGTCAACTCCCTTCGCAGCGCAGACAGCGGCTGAGACAGCGGCAAAGATTGCTGTTGACCACGGAATGAAGACAGTTGAAGTTTATGTTAAAGGCCCGGGTCAGGGTCGTGAAGCTGCTATCAGAGCTTTACAGACAGCAGGTCTGGATGTTACAATGATTAAAGATGTAACTCCCATTCCTCACAACGGATGCCGTCCGCCCAAGAGAAGACGCGTGTAACCAGAATTTTTTGGAGGTGTAACCAATATGGCAAGATATACCGGAGCGGTCTGCAAGCTTTGCCGTCGCGAGGGCAAGAAATTGTTTCTTAAAGGCGAGCGCTGCTACACAGGCAAGTGCGCATTGGAGCGCAGGTCCTATGCACCCGGTCAGCATGGTCAGAGCCGCAAGAAGCCTACCGAATACGGTCTTCAGCTTCGCGCTAAGCAGCAGGCCAAGCGTTTTTACGGAATTCCCGAAAAACAGTTTTACAAATATTTTGAGTTAGCCGAGCGTAAGCAGGGCATCACCGGTGAAAACCTGCTTCAAATTTGCGAAAGCAGACTTGACAATGTTGTTTATCTTCTCGGATGGGCAAATTCCAGAGCGGAAGCAAGACAGCTTGTTAACCACGGTCATTTCAAAGTTAACGGTCATAAAGTTGATATTCCTTCATACCTTGTAAAAGCCGGCGATTCGGTTGCAATTGCTTCAGGCAGCAAGGACAGTGAAAAGATTAAGTCAACAGTTGAAGCCTGCTCAGCAAGACCTGTTCCTCAGTGGCTTGACAGAAATAATGATGACCTTTCGGCTAAAATTGTTGCTTTGCCCACACGTGAACAGATTGAATGCCCTGTAGAAGAGCATCTTATCGTTGAACTTTACTCCAAATAATTTAAACCTTTTTTTACCGGTGTTAACGGTTTATTTCGGTTTATTATTATTTGGAATAAGGAGAAGCGACTGTTTGAATGCGTATAAGCACGGCTTTTGCCGCATGACTAAAAGGAGGGTTTTGAAATGATTGGTTTCGAAAAGCCCAGAATTGAAACTGCCGAGTTCAGTCAGGACGGTACATTTGGCAAGTTTGTTGTTGAACCTCTCGAAAGAGGTTACGGAATTACATTGGGCAACAGTTTGAGAAGGGTTCTTCTCTCATCTCTGCCCGGATATGCAATTACTTCAGCCAAAATTGACGGTGTGCTTCATGAGTTCAGCACAATTCCCGGCGTTAAAGAAGATGTTACGGAAATTGTTCTTAATCTTAAGAGCGTAATTCTCAGGATTAATGACAATGAACCTAAAACGCTTTATATTGACGCAAGCGGTGAAGGTGAACTCAAAGCGGGCGATATCAAAACCGGCTCTGAGGTTGAGATTTTAAACCCCGAGCTTCATATCGCCAGCCTTAATTCCGATGCTCATGTAAAAATGGAACTTACATGTGACAACGGCAGAGGATATGTTTCAGCCGAAAGGAATAAGGAGCTTTTAGATCCTCCAATCGGCGTTATTGCAATTGACTCAATCTATACACCTGTATTGAAAGTTAACTATACAGTAGATAACACCCGTGTCGGGCAGATGACTGACCTTGACAAGTTGACACTTGAGGTGTGGACTGACGGCACTATAAACGCGATGGACGCCGTCTCTCTCGGCGCCAAGATTCTCAACGACCATCTCACCCTCTTCGGTGACCTTTCCGGCGAGGTGTTCGCAACAGATACTATGGTTGAAAAACCGGACGATACCAAGGGTAAAGTCTTAGAGATGACCATTGAGGAACTTGACCTCTCTGTTCGTTCATTTAACTGTTTGAAGAGAGCTTCAATCAATACAGTACAAGATCTGATCAACAGGTCCGAGGAAGAAATGATGAAGGTTCGTAATCTCGGACGCAAATCTCTTGACGAAGTTGTTTCAAAGCTTAATTCTTTAGGCTTTTCACTTCGCAGAGACGAGGACTAAACGGGAAGGAGTGTGAATTAAATGCCCGGAACCAGAAAGCTTGGCCGTGCAAGCGACCATCGCAAGGCAATGCTCAGAGGCCTTGTAACTTATCTGTTTGAAAACGGCAGAATTGAAACAACCGCAACAAGGGCTCAGGAAGTTCGCGCAATGGCGGAAAAGATGATAACCGTTGCGAAGGATAATTCTCTCCACTCAAAGCGTAAAGTAATGGCTTACGTCACAAAAGGCGAGGTTGTTAAAAAACTCTTTGATGAGATTGCCCCCAAATATAAAGACGTAAATGGCGGTTATTGCCGCATTATCAAGACAGGCGCCCGCAGAGGCGACGCGGCTGAAATGGCTATAATCGAACTTGTCTGATGATTTAATAGCGAAAACACCCGGATGAGAGTTCTCATTCGGGTGTTTTTTGCAGGAAAAAAAGCTGCAACGAATTTCTTCACCGCAGCTTTAAAAGATTTTTCAGAAATTACGCAAGTTCAGCAAAATACTTAATTGTGCGAACCATCTGGCTGGTGTAGCTGTTCTCGTTATCATACCATGAAACAACCTGTACTTCGTACAGACCGTCACCAAGAGGTGCAACCATTGTCTGAGTAGCATCAAACAGTGAGCCGAACTTCATGCCGATTACATCGCTTGAAACGATGGGGTCTTCATTATATCCGTATGACTCGGAAGCAGCAGCTTTCATAGCAGCATTGATGCCGTCTTTAGTAACATTTTCGCCCTTAACAACAGCTGTAAGGATTGTTGTTGAACCTGTGGGAACGGGAACTCTCTGAGCAGAACCGATAAGTTTGCCGTTGAGCTCGGGGATAACAAGACCGATTGCCTTTGCAGCGCCTGTTGAGTTGGGAACAATGTTTGCCGCGCCTGCGCGAGCTCTTCTGAGGTCACCCTTTCTGTGAGGACCGTCAAGAATCATCTGGTCGCCGGTGTAAGCGTGAATGGTGCTCATGATACCGCTCTGAATGGGAGCGTAATCATTAAGAGCTTTTGCCATGGGAGCAAGGCAGTTTGTTGTGCAGGAAGCTGCGGAGATAATCTGGTCTTCAGAAGTAAGAGTACCTTCATTAACAGAGAACACGATTGTCTTAAGATCATTGCCTGCGGGAGCGGATATAACAACCTTTTTAGCGCCTGCGTTAATATGAGCCATGCTCTTTTCTTTTGAGCAATAAAAACCGGTGCATTCAAGAACAACATCAACATCAAGAGCGCCCCAGGGGCAATTAGCAGCGTCCTTTTCTGCATAAATCTTGAGAGTTTTGCCGTCAACTGTTATTGTGTTAGCTTCGTCATCAGCGGCAACAGAGTGCTTGTTTTCGCCGATTTTGCCGCAATAACCGCCCTGAGCGGTGTCATATTTAAGAAGATGAGCGAGCATTGAGGGCTTTGTAAGGTCGTTGATAGCGACGATCTCATAACCTTCAGCGTCAAACATCTGACGGAAAGCGAGACGGCCGATACGGCCAAAGCCGTTAATAGCAACTTTAACTGCCATAAAACATATTCCTCCGAAAAATAAAAATTTACAATCATATTTTAATCATTTTCATATTTTTTGCAACATATTTTTAGCTTTAAATTGTCCATATAATTATTTTAGCCGTTTTAACTAAAAAATATTGTAAAATTTTTAAAAATATGGTATATATAACGAGTATTTAAAAAATCGTTTGGAGGTAAATTGATGGCAAATTGTCCTAAATGTAACAAACACCTTCGGATTGTTGATTGGAAGCAGCACTGCCCAAACTGCGGAGCAAATATTTTCGTTTATGACCTTCAGGAACGCTTAATGCAGGATGCCGATATTGCCGAGGTTCAGTATTATCATTTTCAAAAAAAGGTTGACAGGGTGAAGGCGGCTTTTATTGGCAGTCCGCTTGCTATTACCAGGATAATAACATCTATTCTTCCGGTCGGAATGCTATTTCTTCCGCTTGTTAATGCTACATTTAAGGCACCTTTCAGCGGTGTGGCGGCCAATTACAGCTTGTTGACTATTTACAAAAATTTAGATAAAGTCTTTGCTATGTCTTCTCTTCTATCGGGGAACGCTGATGATAAGCTGTTTCTTACAAGCTTTGCCTGCCTTGCTTTATCGTTTATAATTACGGTTTTGCATTTTGTGTTAAATGCCCTTGCATGTTCGCCTAAGGGTAAACAGAGAAATTATATTGTTGACTGTACGCTGTTACTTACCTCGGCGGCGTCGGTGCTTCTGTTTGGAATAATGGGCACTTCCGGAACGGTTACAGGGACTCTTAAAATAGGGGCATATCTTTACCTTGCTTCTCAGATTGCCAATATTGCTGTTGATGTGCTTTGTTTTAAAAAAGGTATCGAGATTCATCATGAACAGTGTTACTGCGGCGGCATACCGATCGAAGAATATTTTGAAATGCAAAAAAATGGTATGACCCGTGAAGAAATCCGCGCGGAGCAATACAGACGCCTTCAGATTCTTCAGGATGAGAAGCAGGCGCAGCTAAAAGCCAAAGAAGAAAAGGCAGCTAAAGAAGCTGCGGAAGGGGGAAACGGCGCCAATGAGTGATAATCCGAACAGAGTTATTGATAAAAAGGATGAAGAGCCGGAAAAAATAAATTCCGCTTATATGAATCGAATCTTTTGTACCACAAAAGAACGTATTTCATATATTCTTTATACGGCTTATGGCACAACGACCCTCGGTAAGTACGATGTCGGCAGCGAAATATGGCTGTATGATATGTATAAGCTTCGCCCAACAAGCTATGCGAAGGCTACGGCGACGCTTACAATTTATGATATGATCAATGACCCTGTTACGGCGGCAATCATTGATAACTTGAGAACCCGCTGGGGCAAATTTAAGCCGTTTCAGTTCCTGTCTCTAATACCGAGCATACTCGGCGGTATTTATATTTGTATGCTTCCTATATTGGCAAATCATATGGGATGGGGAGCGTCAACAAGACTGCTGTTCTATATGATATACCTTTATTATAATGAGACGGTCGGGGCGTTTTTCGGCGGCGGAGGTTACATAAAAAATGTTTTTACTCCGAATCCGAACGAGAGAACAAGTCTTCTTGTTTCCGCTAAATTTGTCAGCGATTTGTTTGCAAAGTTTCCCGCTCAGTTTTTTGCCGTACTGCTTGATCTTCGCGGTAACGGAATTTTAAATCTTGACTACACTAAGATGTTTGTTACCGGTAAATGGATTGTCTGGATTATTTCGATGGTGCCGACAATTATGTGGTATCTAACCAGTAAGGAGCGTGTACCGCAATCCGAAAAACCGCCGCAGCCGATTAAGAGTATAGGTGCTGTGTTCCGTAACAGACCGCTTCTCGTTCATATTCTGAGCGGATTTATTGATGATATTAATCTGGGTCAGGGCGGCGACCTTTACTATAACGATGTTCTGCATTTTAATACACTTGAGACAATAGCCGGCATACCCGGTTCGCCGATTTCCTACTACAGCTACGCTATTGTACCGAAAATGAGAAAGAAGTTTTCAACAAAAGCGCTCTGGTTTTTTGACAGAGGATCACTCTTCTTTAAAGAAGTCCTGTTTTTCCTTGTCGGCATAATCGGCGGTCGAAGTAAAGGTTTTTATCTTAAAAAACTTCCCATGGCGCTTGCTTTTGCAGTGGGCAACAGCGTTCAGATGCTGTTTTATGCTACGGGTAAGGTTATCGGCGATGAAATCGGCTTTGAAATACTTGATTATTGCGAATGGAAAAACGGATACCGTGTTGAAGCTACAATGGAGTTATTCAAGGGCTATTTCACAAAGATTAAAGATATTTTCCTTCGCATTATCAACGCGCATCTTCTTGAAAACTGGGCGGGCTTTGACTCTGAGGCTGAGATTGTCCCCGGCAGTCAGACCGGTTGGCGCCTGTTTTTGATAGCGTTCGGTCCAAAGCTTGTTTTTGACGCATTTTGCTTTATTCCCATGCTGTTTTATAATATTAATGAGAAGACACGTGAGCAGATGTATATTGAGCTTGAAAAATCAAGAGCCATGCGCGCTGCTATTGAACTTAATCAGGACTGATATTAATTCCGGCTGCGGTGAAAATCACTGCAGCCGGATTTCCTGCCGAATTAAAAATAAAACAATTTCCGGTGCCGGTAATGACTGAAGAAGAGAAACTTTTTATTGCAAAATTTGACGACAAAGCCCTGCAGTGCAGCGAAGGTTTTATGATAACATCAACATTTTTTGTTGACACACATTTAAAAACGCTTGTTTTTACCAGGGCGCTGCCGGTTAAGGTCAGGTGTATATTTTATTCTCCTGTTCCGGACAGTGAAAGGAACATTGCGGTTTTCCTGCCGGAATATATCAGTGCATCGACACCTCAGGAGCTTAAAGAATACTTTCTCTCCGAGCCGGACGATGACCCGACGGCTGTTATCAGGATAGATAAAGACAGATTTTCCAAACCTCTCACCCACAGGGACTACCTTGGTGCATTGATGTCACTTGGCATAAAAAGAGAAATACTGGGCGACATTGCAGTAAATGACAGCGGATGTTATGTTGCATGCCTTAAGAAAAACGCCCGGTACATTGCAGAAAATCTGTCCCGGGCGGGCAGGGGAACTTTAAAGTGTGAAGTTATTGACAGCCGTGCGGTTGATACTCTTGAAAAAAAGAAACCTGAATTTTTTGATTTCACCGTTTCTTCACCGCGTCTTGACAGCATTATTAAAAACGGATTTAACCTGAGCCGGACTCAAAGCGTTGATATGATAACGCACGGTCTTGTATTTGTTAATGGGCTCGAATGTCTTAAACCTGATAAAAAAATAAACCCCGGTGACAAAATTACGCTCCGTCACCGGGGAAGGTTTGTTGTTAAAGACTGTTCTCGTTTAACAAAAAAAGGCAGAATTGTTGTTGAAGCGGTCAGGTAAAAGTTATTTCCAAAATGCAATCGAGTTAACTAACTGAGCGATTGGATTGTAGCCCAGGGCAAAATATTTGAATGCCCATACGATGGGGCTCCATTTGAAGAGACCCCAGTCAAGAACTGTGACAAGAGAACGAAGAAAAGTCGAAATATCGTGTGTTTTCGGAACATTTACGGCTTCAAACGGGATTGGATTACCGTTTTCATCAAGGCCATGAAGGACCATGGGGTTTGAATAGCATATTCCCTGAGGGCCTGTAACATAAAACCTGATAAAGAGAGAAACATCGTTTTTAAGTCCGTCTTCGCTTAGCTGTATTGTAAATGTTGCCTTGCCGTTTTCACTTGCTTCAGCTGTTTCCCTTTTGATAACATTGCCGTTTGATACCCAGACAATTCTGTTTGCGTTTTCGGCTTCAACTGTGATGGTATCCGTTGAGTCGTCAACAATGACATTTGTTACCATCGGGGTGTCGTTCATTGAATTGCAGTCTTCCCAGTCAACATCTTCTTCTATTTCGAGAAATTCGCGCTCCCCGTCAAGCTCATACCCGTTTGAATAATGTGATACGGAGAAAAATTCGCCGTTTTCCATAGCTTTACGAATCATATTGTTGCGGGTATCGTTGTCAAGACCCGTCCAGTCAGGGGCAAGCATCATTGTATAGGCGTTGTTTATCGACTCCATATCGTGGCTGTCACTGAATGTGAATCCCCATGGAACAACGCCGTTTGGAATAGTTTTTTGCAAAATCTGGTCATATAAGATGCGATCGCACCGTGTGTGCGCATCCGTTGCGCTGTTAATTCCCATTCCGCAGACACTGCCAGAGTATTTTCCGCCATTGACGGGGTTGTCAAGAAAAACTCTTGCAAATTTGTTGACATAATATTCGTCGATTTTTTTCGCCACATGGTTTTTGGAATCCTTTTTTGTATAGACATATTCGCCCACGTGGCTCAGCATAACAACTCCGCCCTGTTTTGAGCTTTCGCGCGAGGGAGTTTCATAGTCGCCGAAAACTCCGGCATATCCCTGACCGTAGGTGCACCAGTAGTGAGTTAAATGACAATCGGCAAACGGGGTTGCAAGGTTCAGCTCGTTACCAAGCGCAATGTCACACATTCCCGCGGAGTGAGTTCTTGTGACACCGTCTTTTAATTCGGCTGTTCCCTTAAGATACGCTTCATATGCTTCGTCCGTCAAAGGATCAATTTTTGCATATGCACCGCCGGAACGCTCTTTTTTGACGGCGCGGACAAGCGGCGACATCTGAGGTGTTTTATTCCAGCCTATGTTGTTGACGCCGTGGTCGGTTATTGCAACCGCGTCATAGTCAAGATTGTAGTACATTTCAATCGCATCCTGAATTTTGTCATAGCCGTCGGATGCTGTTGTGTGGCAGTGAAGCTGTGTTTTGTAAGCCTGAAATGATGCAAAATCAACATTTTCGTACGGATTTGTGATTTCAAACCGGTCGGGCGCTGCGCTTTCTGCGCTGCCGGTAATCGAAATTGACCCTGCGGTTATTATGGCGCACATAATAACGGCGGTTGTTTTCAATAATTTCATTTTACCTCCATGAAAGCCAAAGATTTTGATGTTTTAATTTAAAACCACTTTTTTCTGTGACCGAAAACTGTCAAAGCAAGTACGGTTACAAGCGAGAGCAGTATCACATAAATGTATCCATAACGCCATTTAAACTCCGGCATGGATTCGAAGTTCATCCCATACCAGCCGACTATGATTGTGAGAGGGAAAAATATTGAGGTTAAAACCGTGAATATCTTCATGGTGTGGTTCAGCTTAAGGTCGAGGAATGACGAGTAGGCGTCCTGCAGGTGGTCTATTGAATTGCTCAATGAATCGACATCATTACGAAGCCTTGTTACCTTGTTTGCGAGGTTTGACACATAGATAAGGTTATTATCGTCAAAAATGTCATTGTCGTTTTCTTCAAGCGTTTCTGCCACATCTAAGATTTGCTCATAATAGTTGTGAAGTTTCTGCATACGTTTTTTCATTTCAAGCAGCAGCATATTGAAATCCTGCGATGCGGTGCCTTTGGCAACCTGCTCTTCAAGAGAAGTTATCTCGTTACCTGCAAGCTCTGTGGTTTTGTTGCCGCCGACAATTAGGGACTCGATAAAAGCGCAGACTATCTTTTCAAATTTGATTTTTGAGATTGGAAAACGCCTCAGAGCGTGAACAAACTCATTTTTGGTTGATTGATCTCTGTCAAGTATATCAACCACAAGAAGGAAGTTTTTCATAAGATAAATCGCGATCCAGTCGTCCTCACCGCCTTCTGTCACTATGCGAAGCTCGGTGAAGGTATATTCCTCGTGGACCTCAACGTCGGTACGAAACAGAGGGTTTGCCGTCCGGCATGCCTCAACTGTCGACGGTGCAAAACCGAAGCGCTCGCCATACTGTGAAAGCTCGGCGCCGGTGATGTAACCGACTGTCATATATTCCGGGTCAATTTCATTGATGTTTATCTCCGATATCGTTTTGTCAACTCTGTAAAACATGGTTTTCCTCGTGTTGAAAAGTATTATTCAATAAACTGCTTATCCTAACAGCTTGAATATTATACATTCGGCTTCGGGACATTGTCAAGTACAGCAAGCGATATCCCGGAACAATTGCAACTCAAAGCCGAGGGGAATAACTTTGAGTTGACATAAATCTTTTTTTATGATATAGCTTGAAAAAGCGAAAATCAACAATGTTGAGGTTGGCAAAGATTTATGGAAAGAAAACTTATAAGCTTTGTTGTTCCTTGTTACAACAGCGAGAGATATATCAGGGAAACTCTTGACTGCCTTTTAAACCAGACAATCGCATCAAAGATTGATATTATTGCCGTAAACGACGGCTCAACAGATTCAACGCTTGAAATCCTTGAAAGTTATGCCTCGCGTTATAATAATATCAGGGTTATTTCAACGCCTAACTGCGGCGTTTCGGCAGCGAGAAATACCGGTATTGAAAAGGCGGACGGCAAATATCTGATGTTTGTCGATTCAGATGATCTTATTGCCCGCGACTGCGCCGAAAAGATAACATCTTCCATGCTTTCGACCGGGGCTGATATGGCAATTTGCCGCATTGCAAGGGGAACGGAGTTTAACCGCTATGCGGATTCGCTCTCAAAAGAAAGTGTGATTAACTGCCGTGACAAACGCATACTTCACAATTTTCTTGTTATGAACAAGTGTTACAATACCGATTTTCTGAAAAAAAGTAAAATCCGTTTTCCGTCAACGTCTTACAGTGAAGACGGGGCGTTTTTAATGAGCTTTATTCTTAAAACGGAGCCGAAAATCGTCGGCTGTTATGACGCAATTACAAGGTACAGGGTTCATTCACTGCTTGAAGGACGGTCGGTGACGCAAAGAATATCGGTCAAGCTTATTAATGACTTTTTCTCTTCAATGGATATCATATACACTGCTGCAAAAGATTCGGGGTGCGACGACGATTATCTTGAGGAAATCAACTATAAAGCGTATCATACCGCAATAAACGAGTTTTACAGGCTGATGTGGTTCGGCGATAAAGAGGCTCTTGAAATTCTCGGCAAGCGCTGTGATGAATTAAGAAAATCATTTTCACCGGTTATTTCCGAGTGTATAAAAAGTGACACTAACCGTGAGCTCGGCGAACCGGTGTTTGACCTTGAGTATCACATAAATAACCCTGTTTTCAGCTTAAAGGTCAAAAAACCTTCAGATGTTTTTCTTTCTTCTGTCTATTCACAGCCTGTACCGTATTTTGAAATTGTCACAAAAAATCTGCCGCCTGATTCAACATTTTCCGGCATGAAAAACATCAAATCAAAGCCCTCGGGCAAATTTATTCTGCGCCTGAGCGGAAAGAAGCCCGTTGATCGCAGACTGCTGAAAGCGCTAATTTTGATTAATATGAGATTCAAAGGTAAAGGCTGAATATGTTCTACAGAATATATGCGCTTATTTTCAATCTTTTTCGCATTTTCCCGGTGAAAAGAAACAGGGTAACCTTTCTTTCGCCTCATAACGGGGGAGAAAATGACAACCTGCATATTCTTGCCGAAAGGTTAAGAGAAAAGGGCGGGTTTGACATAAGGTTTGTTTTTTCAAGTCGGGAAAAAATGACTCTTATAAAGCTTTTCAAGTTCCTTTTTGCCTCTCCCTTTTTTCTCGCAACAAGCGGATATGTTTTTCTTAATGATAATTTTATGCCGATGGCATATATGCGCTTTTCGCAAAAAGCGGTCATTACCCAGCTGTGGCATGGGCAGGGCGCGTTCAAAAAATTCGGTCTCGATACGGAGCTTGAAGATAGCGTGAAGAACTTGGCTGAAAAGGGAGGCGCAAAGCTCAGCTTTGTTATCTGCACATCCGAAAATGTAAAAAAAATATACGCCGGCGCTTTCGGCGTTGAAGAAAGCAAAGTTTTGCCTTTGGGTTCACCGACTGCGGAATATCTTTTGAATTCATATGAAAGTCAAAATGTGTCTTCTGTCCGAGAACGGTTTGACAGGATGTATCCGCACCTTAAAAACAAAAAGCTTGTTTTGTATGCGCCGACATTTCGCGATAACAGCGCGGATGACATCAGTCTATGCAGTAATATTGATAAAAAAATGTTTAGTGAAGTTTTGGGGGATGAATATGCTTTCCTCGTTAAGCTTCACCCTCAGGTTCACTCCTCTGACATTCCTTCGGGTATGACAGATGTTACAGGTGAAAGCATTTTTGATTTGTCACTTATATGCGAATGTCTGATAACCGATTATTCTTCGGTTTGTATGGATTTTGCGATGCTTAATAAAAAATGTATCTTTTTCGCTTTTGACAAAGAAAAATATACGGCGGAGCGTTCGTTTTATTTTGATTATGACACCTATGTGCCGGGAGAGGTAACGAGCGATTTTGAAACGGCGCTGAAAGCAGTTAAGGTTCCTTTTGATATTGAAAAGAACCGGAGGTTCGTGGAGTTTAATTTTGACTGTATAAACGGATCATGCGACAGAATACTTGAAAAAACGATTTTCGGAAAAAGTTGACTTTGGCTTCCTTTATTGGTATTATTATATAAAATTATGCTTTGGAGTTTGATTATGAAACAATATAAAAGATTTTTGGCTGTTGCGGCTTTGCTGATGATTTGCATCGTTCTTTTTTCATCCTGCGGCAGTGAGAAAACTGTGTTCACTTCCGGAGATTCAGCCGTTGAGACAACCGGCGGGAAAAACGAAAACACCCCGTCAATGGTTTCGCAGGATTCCGCCAACAGGACAAGAGCCCTTTTCACAATGGAAAACGGCGAAACATTCACTATTGAGCTTTACCCCGAGTATGCGCCCGCAACCTGTGAAAACTTTGCAAAGCTTGTCAGCGAGGGTTTTTATAACGGCCTTACTTTCCACAGGGTTGTGGAAGGTTTTATGGCTCAGGGCGGTGACCCGGAGGGTACCGGCACCGGCGGTTCCGACGAGACAATTTACGGCGAGTTCTCGTCAAACGGCTTTACCAAAAACACTCTTTCACATACCCGCGGCGTTGTTTCAATGGCAAGGTCAAGTGACCCTAATTCCGCTTCATCACAGTTCTTTATTTGCTACAGTGATTCGGACACATTCCTTGACGGCAATTATGCCGCCTTCGGCAAGGTTATTGACGGTATGGAGACTGTTGATAATTTCCTTAAAATAGAAAGAACCTATTCAGGCGGCGAGCTTTCATCGCCTGTCACGCCGATTGTTATAAAAACAGCCGAGCTAATTTACGATTGATACCTTTACCGGAGGTGAATGTTTTGAATATAGTAACTTTCAGGGGTTATAAGGTTTCGGAATGCAGTTTTGTCAACAAATATGAAAACGGGCAGAAGGTTGAGTTTGAAAACAGCTATTCATACTCTGTCAGGTACAATTCCGGCAACGGCTGTATTGGTCAGATTACTGTTGACTCACATGACAAGGCGCAGCCGGAAAAATTCGGGATTAAAATTGTCCTTGAGGGTATTTTCAGCTTCGACACCTCTCAGCCTAAAGAAAAAATTCATGTTCAGTCTTTCAAAGAACTGTTCCCCTTTGCAAGAGCTTTTGTTTCAACGGTTTCAACTGCCGCCGGGATACCGCCGATTATTATTCCGCCGTTCGATATTGAAGGGCAGAGCATTTATAAAGTTGAAAAGAATATTTAAGGAGACGTGTATTTATGGATCCGCTTGATATTGTAATGAAGGGTATTATTAAAATTACCCGCAACTACGGAAAAAAGGTTCAGAAAAAAGAAAAAGAACCCGTTATTGAAAAAAACGCCCCCGTTTTACTTCAGGGCGGCGGCTACAGAGTCGGTTTTGCAAGAAAAGAAACGATGCCGAATGTCAAAAGCGGCAGAACCTTTTATATCGCAGGGCATGGCTCCGGTCATGTTATGGACGGCATTATTTCACCGGTTTATGTTCACTCTGCGTGGATTGACTGCGGCAGTGATGAAGGTATAATTTGGCTTTCGGTTGACAGTATCGGCATGACAAGGATTGAGATTAATCAAATCCGCCGTATGATTATGGATTCTCCCGTTATCAAGGGCTGCAAGTTTATAATTGTCAGTTGTACTCATTCTCATTCCGGGATTGATACCTTAGGTTATTGGGGCAAGCCGTTTTTGTCAATTCCCGCTGATGGTAAAGATAAGGAATACATGGACCTTTTGATGGAAAATGCCGTCAAAGCGTCTGAAGAAGCTTACCTGAACCGCAAGAGCGGCAAACTGTACTACGGCAACATTCTTATAAAAGACGGCTTGAGAACCAAAAGGGCGTTTATTGACAAGCACGAATATCTTTCAAGATTTCGTTTTGCGCCGGATGACAACAGCGCTGAAACATGGTTCTTAAACTGGGGCGGTCATCCGAATACCCTGGGCGGCGATAATCGCAAGCTCAGCGGCGAATATCCCTATTTTATGCGCGAAATAATCAGTGAAAAGACCGGTGCAAACGTTCACTTCGGTATCGGTGCAATCGGAGGTATGGACTGCGCTGAGCTTGTTGAAAACAATCCTCTTGAATGCGTAAAAGCCCAGGGCAAAATGGTTGCCGAGGGTGCAATGAGTATAACGGATGAGATTGAACTTGAGCCGAAAATAAAATACCTTAACCAGGAGTTTGTTTATCCCGTTGATAACTATGTTCTGACATTGCTTGCATTAAGGCACACTATGAGTTTTAAAGCGTATCCGTGTAAGGAATCACTCACCGGCATATCTATGGTTACCGAAATGACTTATATGTCAATCGGCGACAAAAAAATACTGTTCCTGCCCGGTGAAAGCTTTATGCCGACAGTCTACGGCCCGTATATGGACGCAGAGCACAGCACAACAGGTAAGGGACCGGAGATTAACCCGGCACCGCTTGCCGAAATTGCTGGTGAAAGTGATTTGATTGTTTACGGCGAAACAAACGATATGACCGGATATGTTGTTCCGCCTAATGATTTTGTTTTGAATCCCACTCAGCCTTTCCTTAACGGAGTTCACGACAGATTCGATGACAATCATTATCATGAAACAAATTCCATGGGCATTAACAGCCAAAAGGCAATTGCCGACGCTTTTGCCGGTGTAGTTGAAAGATTCGATTAATAAAATCAGATAATATCAAAGCAGGGCATCGAAACGACGCCCTGCTTTGATATTTAAAACTATTTACGATGCGAATGCTTCCTGGTTAATCGATGACCAGAGAACCCAGACATCGGCTCCGCTTTGATAATAGCTGTCGTCAACAAGGCTGCTCGAAGACCCGGCTTTTTTGAAGCCTGCATTGCTTAAGCCGCTTACGAACAAATCAGCCATTTCGGTGCTCTTGAATGTGATACGGTTCTTAGTTTTAAGCTCTGTTCTGGGGGCAGTGTACTTTGTGAGCTGACCCTTTACAAAGCCTGTGGGCCACCAGTATCTGGCATAAGGTCTTGTAAACGCTTTGACATAGTGACCGTCGTTGTTTTTTGCCCAGTAGCAGTCGAGCTGCATATAAAGCCAGTCTTCGCTGCCGGCGCAGTCATAGTGATTGACTGAGCCTTTATCACTTGGGTTATAGGTGCCTTCTTTTGCGGTGTAAAGACCGATTTCTGCGCCGACAAGAAGGTAGCCGTACTGACCCTTCCAAAGCTGAACCATCCAGTCTTTCCCGCCGTAAGTGAAACGGACGCGAACAGAGTCAATATACATAGCTCCCAGACCGGCAAGTTTATCATACATCAGATTATAGCCGGTGTTAGCCTGCCAGCAGTCCTTGTCGTCGGTATAGTAATACCCGTCTGGTGAATATTTATAGCCGAAAATCTGCTCACCTTCGAGAATGGACTGAACGCCGGATGATACTTCGGCATTTCTTGTGGTGGCTACGCTTTTTGTCGTTGTGACAATTGAATTAACGGCTTTTGATATTTTTCTTGTTACACTTTCGCCGCTGTCAGCCGGCTGAGTGACCGGAGCGGTTGTTGTTTCAACCGGAGAAGTAGTTGTCTCTTCAACAACTGCCGCCGGCTGATCAGGCTGCAAAGTTATCGGTTCCTTCATTGTGAGGTTTCGTATTGTAGGTACCGCAGCGCAGGCAGCGGCAAGTATGACAACCGCAGCGGCTGCAAGAGCAACTATCTTTCCTTTTGACATATCAATACTCCGTTTCAGTTAAATTACGATGCGAATGCTTCCTGGCTGATTGATGACCAGAGAACCCAGACATCGGCGCCGTTCTGATAATATCCGTCGTCAACAAGACCTTTGACAGAAGCGGACCTTCTGAAGCCTGCTTTTTTAAGACCTTTCACAAAAATGTTTGCCATTTCGGTGCTCTTGAAAGTGATGCGGTTCCTGGTTTTAAGCTCTGTTCTCGGGGCACTGTATTTTGTGAGCTGACCCTTTACAAAGCCTGTAGCCCACCAGTATTTATCGTACGGTCTTGTAAACTGTTTGACATAATGACCGTCATTATTTTTCGCCCAGTAGCAGTCAAGCTGCATATTGAGCCAATCTTCTTTGCCGGCGCAGTTATAGTGGTTGACTGAGCCCTTGTCATTTGCGTTGTATGTGCCTTTAGGCGCGGTGTAAAGACCGATTTCAGCACCGACGAACAGATAGCCGTACTGACCCTTCCACAGCTGAACCATCCAGTCTTTATTGCCATAGGTGAAACGGATACGAACGGAGTCGATATACATTGCACCGAGACCCGCTAATGTATCATATGTAAGATTGTAGCCGGCGTTTGCCTGCCAGCATTCCTTATCGTCGGTGTAGTAGTAGCCGTCCGGCGAATATTTATACCCTAAAACTTGGCGACCTGTAAGCAGTTCTCTGACATCAATACTGTTGAGCAATGATTTAAGGTTAAAAGACGACTTTTTTGTGGATTTTGATGCAGTAGCCGTTTTTTTGCTTTTGTATGATGTTTTTGCTATTGAGGCGAGATAATTAGCACCGGGGGTAAGGTTTGTTTTTGCTCCGGCAACGCCGC
The DNA here is from genome assembly GCA_024697575.1 of Clostridiales bacterium. Classification (GTDB taxonomy): domain Bacteria; phylum Bacillota; class Clostridia; order Oscillospirales; family Acutalibacteraceae; genus CAG-177. The sequence continues at coordinate 5,359 of JAILFM010000110.1, read as the reverse complement.
TCTCGGTGACAACCGATGTTTCTGCGGCGGGCTGAGCCGCATTATCTAAGGTAGCTGAACGAATGCCCGCGGTGGTTACGCACGATGCGCAGATTGCAATCGAAGCGGATATCGCAAGGGCGATAATTTTTTTGATTGACATAGAATCCTCCATAAATTTACTTGATTAACAAATCAAATAACAACCAGTTTATATTACAACTAATAGGGCTGATTGTCAACACCCTATGTTTTGCCAAATATAGATAACATCCTTGCCGTGCTGTTTAAAACAGTCGGCACCCGTCGGGTTAAAGGTGGACACCTGAGAAAAGCCCTGATTCGCAAGCGCCTGGCAAAATGCCGATGCCTGCTCTTCGTCTTTGAATGTCATGTGGCTGAGAAGCTTCAGGGGCTTTGAATCGCGTTTGTTTTTAAGCTGACCGTCAACATATCCTGTTTGCCACCAGTGCAGGGAGTAGTTCCTTGTCAGCTGTGAGGTATAGTTGCCGTCGCCGTTTTCGTCCCAGAGAATTGTCATCTCCTGGTAGAGCTCGTCACCTTCCGCGGCGCAGTTAAAATGGTCGCCGTTGAAGTTTTCGCCGTCTTTGGTATAAATGCCCACTTCACCGCCTACGGTGCCGACTTCGCCGGAGATGTACTGACCTTTCCAAAGCTGAATGCGGTATGTCTTGCCGTCATAGTTAAACTTCATTTTTACTGTGTCAATTGTAAAATCTATAAGCCTTGCGCCGATGTCATACCCGCTATTGTAACCGTATTTTCTTTGCCTGCAATCGGGCGACATATCGTTATTGTATATAAATTCTTTAAGACCGATAACATCATATCCTTGATTGTAAAGGCCTGCAAAAGACATATCACTTGGCAAATCCTTTGCCGCTGACGCGCTTGCAACGCTCGCTTTACCGCTTGACATATCGCTTTCATCAAGAGCGGGGACAGTCATCTCCTCCTGCACCTGCTGCATGCTCTCTGTCGTCGGTTCCTCTTTTTTCCCGGTTGTTGTTTCTTTTGCAGCAACGGGCAAATTTGATGTTGCTTCGGCTGTTTGTGAAGTTTGCGTGGCGGTTGTTGCCGCTTCGGTAGTTTCGACGAGGGTTTCGGCTTGCGTCTCAGGCGTTTGCGTGAGGGCGGCGGAGCTGCTTTCTTCAATGACATTCGGGGTAGTATTTTCGCTGTTTTTTATTTTTTGGGTTATGGTGAAAAAAACGGCGATGATGCCTATAACCACAAGTGAAATGATTACCAGAGGTACATTCACCTTTTTCTTTTCCTGCATAGAATAACACCTCACTGTTCATAAGTGTTGAAAAAAAGCAATTATGTTTCAATTCTGACCGAAAAATTTTGCGAAAATGCGTCAAAAATTGAATTTATTTCATTTTTTGATAACACCGGAGTATCTCTATAGAGATATTGTTTTCCCATTGCCTCGTATTTTGAAGCGCCGAGCCGGTGAAACGGCAAAAGGTCAATTTCTTTTACCTTCAGTGACAATAGCAAAGCCTTGAATTTTTCAATATCTTCATTTGAAGTATTAAATCCGGGGATAAGCGGTATGCGTACATTGACAGATGAACCGAGTCTGATCAGTTTTTCAAGATTGCTTTGAATAAGGTCAAAGTTGCCTTTGATAACTTTCTCGTATTTTTCTTTATCCGGCGTCTTAAAATCGTAATAGAATTTGTCAACAAACGGGCGCACTTTTTCAAATTCACCAAACGGCACACAGCCGGCTGTGTCCATAATCACGGAAATATCCTTTTTTTGAAGTTCTTTTGACAGTGCGGCGCATCCGTCGCTCTGAAGCATTGCTTCTCCGCCGCTGATTGTTACCCCGCCGCCGCTTTCATCATAAAACAATTCGTCTTTAGTTATATCGGCGACAATTTCATCAACCGTCATGCTTTTTCCGTAAGCTATCTGTTCATTTACGGCTTTAAAGTTTAAAATCTGCGGTTTCGGTGAAATTGTTTCGGGGTTGTGGCACCACGGGCAGCGAAGGTTACAGCCTTTAAGAAAAACCGTTGTTCTTATTCCGTCACCGTCGCCGGTTGAAAAATGCTGTATATTTGAAACATTCAGTGTCATATTTTAAACCGCCTGCTGGGTTCTGCTCAGAATATCAAGCTGAACGTCACGGTCAAGAGTGACATAAAATGCCGAAAATCCGGATACTCTCACAACCAGATTTTTGTAATTTTCCGGGTGATTCATAGCGTCCTTCAGAATTTCGGGAGAAGTTGAGTTTATCTGAATTTCCTGACCGCCGAGTTTAAAATACACCTTAATTAGCGCGAGCAGCTTTTTACGGTTTTCGCCGCTGAACATAGTTGGCAAAAACTTTTGGTTAACGACTGTTCCTCCGGCGACAAGTGTGTAGTCCGGCTTTGCAACGCTTTGAAGCGTGGCAGTAACACCGCTTTTATCTCTGCCGTATGTGGGTGAAGCCGCGTCCGAGAGCGGTTCGCCCGCCTCCCTTCCGTCCGGCGTTGCGGCAATCAGTTTGCCGGCGCTGATATTGGATGTATTGGCTGCCATAAGAATATAAAACGGACCGCCGTCACGGGTCTTATATTTTGAAAATTCTTTAAAGTGAAATTCAACGAACCATTTTGAATATTTGTCAACCAAATCATCGTTGTTGCCGTATTTCGGCGCATTTAAAAGAGTCTGTCTTAAGTTTTCTTTACCCTCAAAATTGCAAAGCAGGGCTTCTCTTATTTCATCGAGCGTTAAAGACCGGTCAATATAAACGGTTTTTTCAATTGCCGCGAGCGCGTCGCATACCGTGCCAACGCCCATAAGCGCCGCGCCGTGAACCGAAGAATATTTTGCACCGCCGCAGTTTATGTCAAGACCGGATTGAATACACTCTTTTGCAAAGCAGGAGAGAAAAGGGGATGTTAAATCTTCCGGGTTTTCCGGTGTATTGACTCTGTTGAAATTGTCGACGTATTTTTTTACACCGTCGGCAATCTGGCGTTCAAACCGTTTCAGAAAATCGGGCATTGAGCTTATTTCACCGACATTTCCCGTGTCAATACCGGAGGTCTTTCCGTTAAGTATACCCTTGCCGTTATTGAAAAGATATTCAAAAAATCTCGGCGTGTCAAACCTGCCGTCGCTCCACGGAGGCTGTTTGCCGGGAATGAAGTTTTCAATACATCCCACCATACAGTAGTTATAAACATCTTTTTTGTCATAACCGTAGCGGCTCAGGGCAGGTATGTTTGCCCCGTCGTTCATCAGCGCCGGATAGCCAAGACCCGTCCCGATTGAAACAAGGCATTCATCAAGAAATTCATCGGGTGTTGAATCCGAAATCCTTGCCGAAAGATTTGGACCGGGCACATTGCAGTTTTTAACCGCTTTCAGAACACTGTATGAAAGCTGATTCACACAGCTTTCGCCGTTTTCGTTTGATCCGCCGATGCATATATTGACAACATCGTCACCGTCGCCGAAGGCTCTTTTTTCATATATCTTTATAAATACATTCTCAAGCAAAGTAATGGCTTCGTTCTCCGTTATTTCACCGGAAGAAACGGATTTATTGAAGAAATCCCAAAGGTATTGGTCAATCCTTCCAAGCGCCATGGCATACCTGCCCTCATATCCGAAGCAGGTGTGGCAAAGCCAGACAAGCTGCAAAGCGGATGCAAACCCGTCAGGAACGCCGTGCAACAGGGTTGTCAGATTACCGATAATGAAATCAAGGTTGCTTTTATTATAACCCTCAGCGCCTTTAAGCTGTTCGGCAAGGTCGATGTGCTTTCCAATCATACGGAGAAGACCCTGCATTGCTTTCTTCATTGAGAGCAGATTAACAATGCGCTTTTCACCATTCTGAGAGGAATATGCGGCGATTGAGTTATCAATATCTTCAATAACGCCCGGTATGCCGCGATTTAGTATGTATGCATAATCAGGGGCAAAATGGTCGTTGTTAGTCAGAAAACACCTTTCGCCCGTTTCAGCGCATATTTCTGTGCATTCTTTTAATTCTTTATCGGGTAAATCAACAAACATCGGTCGCCTGGAGCCGACGATAAGGTCATTTTTGTAAATAAATGCCGGTGAAAATGCAAAGAGAGAAAAGCATGCTTCGCCGCGTTTTTCAGCGGCGGAAAGACTGCTGTTATCGTTTAATGCTCTTGCCTTGAAATAATCCGGGCAGAAAACGCCCGCCGGTTTTGCTTCAATCTCTTTTTTTAAAAGCATTGTAATTGACATCTTATACCTCAAAAATGTTCAAAAATACCGTTGATGCGCTTCGGAAAGGCTCTGAAAAAGTCTTTGGCGTCGTTATTAAGCTTCACTCCGTCCATATACGAAGCAAGTTCTGCGTTAAAATCATCCGTGCCGTAAAGAATTTTAACAAACGGCTGAGCTGTAAGTGTCAGGTCGGCTTTAAGAGGATTATTCAATCTTTCAATATCGCATTTTCCGTTTTGATAACAGACCCTGAATGTACCCGCAACATCTTTAAGGGAGTCTTCGATATTGACGGTGAAAACGCCGTATTCATCAGGGTAAGAAGCAGCAAGAAGCATTTTTTCACTGTCAATGACTCTTGCCATAACATCGGGATGTACAGAATAATCGGTGTGCATATAGTGCCTTAAAATCAGGTCAACCTCGGGCACGGGACCGATGTCATGGAATTTGACGGTTTCAAGCTGACCTTCATACATTCTTAAAAATGACATCAGGTGCAGCAGCGAATCGCGGTCGATAAAACAAAGCTCATAAACAGCAAGGTCATCGCTGATCATACGATTTATTCCGTCAAAGTGATTTAACACTTCAAGCGTGACATAGCCGCAAAGCTCGCCCCTTCTGTAATAAAGCCATGTGTTCCGGTTGCCGCGGGTTAGAAAATCTGTGTTGAATCTTTTAAACATCAGGTTTCTGTTTTTGGAAAATCTTTCAAACAGGCTGAGCGCTTCTTCGCTTTTATCCGGCGTAAACGGTATTAAATCCGGATATCTGGGCAAAAAACTCAATGCGCTCATCGGGCAGCGCACCTGAACGGTGTCACTTACCCTTTCATATCCGAACTGTCTGTAGTAAGAAAATGAAAACGGGTGTAAAAGGCTTGACGCGGCGTCAAATTCCCGCGCTCTCGACAGATTTTTTTCAAAAAAACTCTTCACACAGCCCTGACGGCGGTATTGCGGCGCGGTTCCAATGCCTCCCCATGTCATTACATTTATGTAACCGCCCGAAAATCGGGAGGGAATTATATTCATTGTAGCGCAGCTCATTTCTTCACTGCCGTCATCGGTGAAAGCGACAATGCGGTGATGCTGCCAAGAACCATGGTTTTCCTTTTCTGTTTCTTTTATTATCA
>JAILFM010000088.1 GCA_024697575.1 Clostridiales bacterium | reverse complement strand
GCTGTCGGTGTCGGCGGCGCTCCGCATTCAACCGTTGCCGAAAGTGAAAACACCGGTAAAATCTTAGGCGACGCCGATAAAATCGCTTTTGAAAAATACGGTATGAGAACCTATTATCACAATCACAGCGAGGAGTTTGCCGTTTTTGAGGACGGTTCAAGGTCAATTGACATCATCGGTTCATTTTGCCCGCTTGAGATTGATACCTACTGGTCACATCATGCCGGCATTGACAATTATTCATTCCTGACTGAGAATAAAGACAGAATAATTTACTATCATGTCAAGGACGGCGTCGGCGGTAAGCCGAGGGCTCTTGGCGAGGGTGACTGCGATGTTAAGGCTGTCATCAAGGCCGCAAAGGACAACAATGTTGAATGGATTATTGTTGAAAACGACGATCCGGTTCCGACAGGCTTTGAAGATATCACTCGCTCACTGGCATATTTAAAAAGCATAATGTAAAGAAGGTGCAAAACATGAAACTCGGAGTATTGACAAATCTTCTTGCAAATCTCCCGCTTGAAGAAGCGCTGAAATATTTCAAATCCCTCGGTATTGAGATGGTTGAAATCGGCGCCGGCGGTTACCCCGGCAACAGCCATGCCGACCCGTCTGTTCTTCTTAATGATGATAAAGCCCTTGAAGATTTTAAAGCGCTTATCAAAAAATACGGTCTTGAAATCAGCGCGCTTTCATGCCACGGAAATCCCGTTCATCCGAATAAGGAAATTGCCGCAAAATTTGACAGGGATATGAGAGATACCGTTCTTTTGGCTCAAAAGCTCGGTATTCACCAGATTAACACATTCAGCGGTTGCCCCGGTGACTGTGAAACTTCAAAATATCCCAACTGGGTTGTATGCCCCTGGCCGGACGATTTTACCGCCGTTCTTGACTGGCAGTGGAACGAAGTCCTTATTCCGTATTGGAAAGAATTTGTTGTTTTTGCCGGGGAACACGGCGTTGACAAAATTGCTCTTGAAATGCATCCCGGCTTCTGTGTTTACAATACAGAGACACTGTTAAAGCTTCGCAAAGCTGTCGGCCCCGAAATCGGCGCGAACTTCGACCCGAGCCATCTTATCTGGCAGGGTATGGATCCCGTTGAAAGCATCCGCGTTCTCGGCAGGGAAGGCGCAATTTTCCATTTCCACGCAAAAGATACAAAGATGGATTTCACCAACACAAAGGTTAACGGTGTTCTTGACACTAAATCATACGGCGATGTTCTTAACCGTTCATGGGTCTTCCGCTCTGTCGGTTACGGCAACGACTATTCCTATTGGAAAGAAATGATTTCAATGCTCAAAAAAGTCGGTTACGATTACGCTATCAGCATTGAGCATGAAGATTCTCTCATGAGCCAGAATGAGGGCTTGTCAAAAGCCGTTGCGTTTCTTAAAGAAGTTATTATCAGTGAGACAGCCGGTCAGGCTTGGTGGTTCTGATTATGATTAAAAAACTATCTGATTCAAAACTGAAGTTTTCTTTTTCCATTTTGTGTGTGTTGCTGATTTTCGCGTTTTGCTTCACATTTATGAGCGTATTTGCCGATGCCCGCGCAAATTACACCGTGAAATTCCTCTCTGACGGTTATACTAACGACGCTAAGTTTGCCGGTTACAGGTCAGCTTTTGTCGTTGACACTTCCGTTAATAACGGCACCGTTGACTGGAACAAAGTCTATAACGCCGGTATTGATTATGCGATGATAAGAATCGGCTACCGCGGCTATACGGAAGGTGAACTTTATCAGGACACCAAGTTTGAAGAAAACTATACAAATGCCAAAGCGGCGGGTCTTAAGGTCGGCGTTTATTTTTACTCTCAGGCAGTGACAATCGGCGAAGCCGGTGAAGAGGCTGAAACGGTTCTCAGAATTCTGAATAACCGTCAGTTGGATCTCCCTGTTGCTTTTGATGTTGAATATGCTCAGAAAAACAGCAAGTTTGTCGGCAGGCTTTATGAGCACAAGCTTTTGCCCGTTATTCAGACACTTATTGCCAATCATTTCTGTACAAGCATTAAAACCGGCGGTTATGAACCGATGGTCTATGCAAACTATTCCATGCTTAAAGAGCATATGAGCGCAAACCTTTTGAATTCACCTGTCTGGCTTGCGAGGTATTCAAAGAGCGCGGATTACGACGGCGATTATACGATGTGGCAGTTCACCTGCACCGAAAGGATTGACGGTGTTAACGGCAACTGTGATGTTTCTGTGATTTACATTCCCGATTCAACCACACCGTCAACTACTGCTCCGGCTGTTCCGTTTACTCTGCCCGGCATAGTTACCCCGACAACTCAGCCTGCTCAAACGGCTTCGGAGCTGACAACCGCTTCTGCAACCTCTTCATCTTTTGCCGAAGTTATAAAGGTTATCACTCAGGCGTTTACCACTGCAGTTCAGCTTTTAATGAAGATATTTGTCTATATTTCACAGCTGTTCTGATTTGTTAATTGAATAATCAAGGGGTTGTCGCAGTTAAGATGAAAACGGCGTTTTCTTCGTTCGCAGACAGTACGATGGTACGGCAAGAACGAAAAAGCGCCGAAAACAGACCATAAAATCGTTTATCCCTATAAACAATTTCGGAATAAAGAGCAAATTAAAGGCTCGCAGGGTTTTTATTAACTCTACGAGTCTTTTTAATGTCTTTGTCAGTTTGCTTTTCGCTTAAATGCGACAACCCCTTTTCATCCGATTTTATTTGAGCTTATGAATAAACAGACCGCTTAAAAGCTTCGGCTCAAACCATGTGCTTTTCGGCGGCATGATTTTGCCGTTGTCTGCGATATCCATAAGTTCTTCAAGGCTTGTCGGGTACATTGCGAACGCGAGGGTCATATCTTCAGCGCAGCGTTTTTCAAGCTCCTTGAGCCCTCTGATGCCCCCGACAAAGTCGATTCTCTTGTCAGTTCTGGGGTCACCTATGTTGAGAACAGGGGTCAGCAGATTGTTTTGAAGAATGGACACATCAAGGCAGGCAACGGGGTCGCTGTTGTCAAATGTGCTTTCTTTCGCTTTTAGTGAATACCATTCATTGTCAAGGTACATACCGAAGGTATGTCTTGTGCCGGGCTTAAAAATATCTTTGCCTTTTTTCTCAACCTCAAATGATTCTGAGATTTTGTCAATAAAACCGGCTTTGTCATATCCGTTGAGATCTTTTAAAAGCCTGTTATAGTCCATAATTTCAAGTTCATCGCTGCTGAACAGTACCGCAAGGAAAAAGTTAAACTCTTCACTGCCGGTAAAACCGGGGTTTTGCTCTCTTCTTTTGAGCCCGACTTTGACGGCGGAGGCGGCTCTGTGGTGGCCGTCGGCAATGTAAAGGCTTTCAACGCCTTTAAACAGGCCGGCTATTTCGCTGACGACCTTTTCGTCGTTGATAACCCACACGGTGTTGCCGACATTTGAGTCGGAAATGAAGTCATAAACCGGCGTATGCTCTTTCTGCCATTTTGAAATGATAGCTGATACTTCGCTGTTTTTCTTATAAGTTAAAAATATCGGTCCCGTGTTAGCATCGCAACAATCGACATGGTTAATTCTGTCCTGTTCTTTGTCTGCGCGGGTCAGCTCATGCTTTTTGATGGTGTTGTTCAGATATTCGTCAATGCTTACGCACCCGACAATGCCCGTCTGGTTTCTGCCGTTCATACTCTGGCGGTATATGTAAAGAAACGGCTGTGAATCCTGAACGCAAACGCCTTCGCTTTCAAGCTTGTCGAGGTTTTCTCTCGCTTTAAGGTAAACCGTTTCGGAGTACAGATCTGTCCCTTCCGGCAGATCAATTTCCGCCTTGTCAATGTGAAGAAAGGAAAAGGGATTGCCGCAGCACATTTCTTTTGCTTCTTCGCTGTTCATGACGTCATAGGGGAGCGCCGCAACTTTTTGCGCAAATTCCGGCTTTGGTCTTAACGCTTTGAACGGTTTTAAAATTGCCATTTTGTATTACCTCTGATCATTTTATATTTTGGAAACGGCCCAGTCTTTAATGTTTTCGTAAACCTCGGCATTTTGCGTTTCGTTGAGAATTTCATGCCTCATACCGGGGTAAAGCTGAATTTTAACATCTTTGATTCCGGCTTCCTTAAGCTTGTCAAAAACCCACCTGACACCGTCGCCGTAATTGCCCACCGGGTCCTCAAGACCGGCAGTGACGAGCAGGGGCATTTCTTTGTTAAGTTCATTGAACCACCTGTCTTCACTGACCTTTGACAAAAGGGTGAAAAGGTCCTTGAATGCGGCAACGGTGAACAGAAAACCGCAATATTTGTCGGCAACATATTTTTCAACCTGATTTTCGTCGGTTGAAAGCCAGTCAAACGCTGTTTTCGGCGAAGCGATTCTTTTGTTGTATGCGCCGAAGGCAAGCTTGTCAACAAATTTGCTTTTATACATTGCGCCCTTGGTTTTCTTCAGCATTGAACACAGCTTGATTGCAAAGCCGAGAGCCGGGTTTTTACCGCCTGTGCCGCAGATAACGGCACCTTTTATTCTCTTATCACGCCCGTATCTTCTGAGATATTCACGGACCATGAATGAACCCATGCTGTGACCGAAAACAATTACGGGGATATCGGGGTATTCCTCTTCTATCATTTCAGTGAGGTTTCTTTCATCCCTTACTATGTAGTCCCAGCCGCCTATGTCGCCGAAATATCCCAGATAATCGTCGTTGATAACGGATTTTCCGTGACCGAGGTGATCGTCAACAACAACCGCGAAGCCGAAGGAGCAAAGGTATTTTGCGAAATCTTCGTATCTGTCGCCGTGTTCCGCCATGCCGTGCATTATCTGAAAAACGGCTTTTACCTGAGTGTCCGGGTACCAGCACCTTGCATAGATTTTCGCAAGCTCCGAAGTGGATTGAAAAGAATACTCTTTTTTTAAAACTTCCATCTTTGTCTCTCCATTTTCCTTTATTTATTTAAATGATTTTAAATACATTTTTGCCCAGTTTCTGCATTTAACGGGGTCATACCTCGGCGGGATTACTGCGCACATACCGATTGTTCTTGCCATTGACAGACCGCATGCGATTATCTTTTTAAGAAGTACTGTGTCGCTGCACACAAGTTTTGCCTTTGTTATCAGTTCCTGAGGTTCAAGGTGGATTTTCGCGTAGCTGGTGAAATCCGCGCCGATGGTTATGTTGTCCTCGGTTATCATGCCGCTTTCAAAGATATAATCTATCTCTTCATTTGTCAGCTTTAACAGCAGCAACTTGGCGTTTGCCAGCGGCGCAAGGCCGGAGCCTAACCGTCTGTAATATGAATACTGATATTTCCACAGTGTTTCAGCCGTGAACAAATCGTCCTTATCCGCATTGACAGCGTCAGAAAGCATTCTTGCGGCTTTGAGCGAATTCGCTATGCCGCTGCCGATGATGGGCACTGTCATAAACGCGCTGTCTCCGATTGCTGCGTAGCCGTCGGCAACCATCATCGCAAGCGGCTGTCTTGTCGGTATCTCAACAAACTGACCGCCGCGGACAACCTGTGTGCCGAGTGTCGGGTTGCTCTGCCTTAAATAATCGGTAAACGCATTGACTTCATTAATATCAAAATCTTCAAATCTGCCGATAAGAATGTCGGTGAAATCATCTTCACTTGCAACCCATGTTACACCGGTTTTGCCACCGGTGCAAATCATCACCTTGAATTTATCCTCGACTTCTTCATCGCTTGCCTTGTTGTAAAACGCGCGGTATATGGTTATTTTTTCATTTCTTGCAATTTCTTTTTCAATACCGAGCGCCGACGGAAGATTGCACCTGACCGGTGAGTTCATACCGCAAGCGTCTATAATGAGGTCAGCGTAAAAATCGCCTTTTTCGGTTTTTATGCCCACAACCCTGCCCCCTAAAAGCAGGGGAGCTTTCACTTCGCAGTTATATTCAATCTTAACGCCGCATTTAACCGCATGCTTTATCAGGTGTTCATAGATGTCACGGCGCTCCATCTTTATCTCAAGGTTGTTTCTTTCGACATGCTGGCGGTATCCTCTTGTAACGGAAGGACCGAAAAACATCATATCTTCCTTAAAGGTGTATTTGCTTTCATCCGGCATGGGGATACCGGCGATTGCGAACGCGTCCGGGGCAAAAATGTCTGTCCAGTCATAGCCCAGGGTGCCTTCCGCCTTTTTTTCATATACGGTGACGTCATAGCCGCTTTTTGACAGCAACGCCGCCGCGGCAATGCCGCCGTGCCCGAGACCGGCAACGATTATCTTTTTGCCCATATCAAAAATCCCCCTGTATTGTACTATTCAAATCATTCTGATTATGTTTTGATCGCTTTTAAAGTTCTGACCGTTGCCATGGCATCCTTTGCGTAACAGGTTGCGCCGATTTTTTCGGCGTATTCCTGTGTCAGCACTGCTCCGCCGACAATGGTTTTGCAATCCGGAGCTTCTTTTTTTAATAGAATTATTGTTTCTTCCATCGCCGGAACGGTCGTTGTCATCAGCGCGCTCAGACCTACAATGCCGACATTTGTCTTTTTGACAGTTTCAAGAATGACCGACGGTTCAACATCCTTGCCAAGATCCAGAACCCCGAAGCCGTAATTTTCACAAAGCAGCTTCACAATATTTTTGCCTATGTCGTGTATGTCGCCCTTTACGGTGGCCAGAATAATATCGGGTTTTTGCTTTGCATTTTCACCGGGTAAACGCGATTTGACTTTTTCAAAGGCTTCTTTTGCAGCGTCTGCGCTCATCAGAAGCTGAGGCAAAAAGAACTTTTTGTTTTCAAACAGATTTCCGGCTTTGTCGAGGGCGGGGATTACGGTGCTTTCAATGATTTCAAGCGGTTTTTCTTTTTCAAGCAGTTTTTCGGTCAATTCGCCCGCTTTGTCTTTCAGCCCTTTCAGTATCGCTTCTTCAAGAGTCAGACTGCTTTCTGAAGCTGCGGGTTTTGATATTTCGGCTTCGCTCACGACAAATCTTGAAAGGTAGCAGCTGTAGTTTTTATCAAGATTATGAAGGGCGTTGAAGGTGTAAAATGCATTCATCATCTCTTCGCTTGCGGGGTTAACAATTGCGCCCGAAAGCCCGCGTTCCATAGCGCACATTAAAAATGCGCTGTTGAGCTTTGACCTTTCCGGCATACCGAATGAAATGTTGGATACACCGAGAATTGTATTGCAGTGAAGTTTGTTTTTGATTAGTTCAATTGTTTTTAATGCAGTCAGCGCGGCGCCTTTTTCTGAGCTTATGGACATCGCAAGCGGGTCAAATATGAAGTCGTCGCCGGTAAGGCCGTATTTTTTGCCCTCGTTCAGTATTCTTTTTGCAATTTCAAACCTGCCCTGAGGCGTTTCGGGTATGCCGTTTTCATCAAGGGTGAGGGCAACAAGAACGCCGCCGTATTTTTTCGCAAGCGGTAAAATGCTGTCAAGGGTTTCTTTTTTGCCGTTGACGGAATTGATAACGGCTTTGCCTTTGTAAATTCTCAGCGCATTTTCAAGCGCTTTAGCGTTTCCGCTGTCAAGCTGAAGAGGCAGTGAAACAACATTCTGAAGCTCAAAAACAATATTTTTAAGGTTTGTTGCTTCGTCCGTTCCCGGTACGCCTGCGTTTACATCAAGAATATCCGCACCCTGCTCCTGCTGTTCAACCGCCTGCTGCAGTATGTAGCCAAGGTCGCTGTTGACAATAGCTTCTTTCAGCCTTTTTTTGCCGGTGGGGTTAAGTCTTTCGCCGATAATAACCGGCTTTTTGCCGAATTCGACGAATTCACTTTCCGAACATACAAAGGCGTTTGATTTTTTTTCGATAATCCGGGGTTTTGTGTTTTTTGTCTTTTCTTTCAGGATTTCTATATATTCTGGCGTTGTGCCGCAGCATCCTCCCGCTGCTCTTACACCCCCGGCGACACAGCCACTGACAATATCGCCAAATTTCTCTTTTGTAATGTTAAAAACGGTTTTGCCGTCTTTGACAACAGGTATCCCCGCATTGGGTTTAAAAATAACAGGTATGTCGCTGATTTTGAGAATCCGGTCAATTACTGTTCGCAGTTTGTCGGGGCCGAAGGAACAGTTTGCGCCGATTGCGTCGGCTCCCATCGCCCGGCACATAGCGTAAACGCATTCGGGCGTTGAGCCCGAAAGCAGTCTCAAATCTTCATCATACGCGTTTGAAACAAAAACCGGCAGTTCACAGCTTTCTTTTGCCGCGAGCAGAGCCGCCTTCGTTTCAAGAAGGTCGTTGAAGGTTTCGATAAAAATCAGATCCGGGCTGTGCTTCAGGGCGCATTTTATGCCGAACTTAAAGCTGTCAACCGCTTCTTCAAAATCCATTGTGCCGTATGGCTTTAACAGCCTGCCGGTTGGACCAATGTCAAAAGCGATGAAT
>JAILFM010000055.1 GCA_024697575.1 Clostridiales bacterium | reverse complement strand
TAAGGAAAAGCTGATTAAATCGGGGTGTTAGAACGGCGAGCAGGTTTTTCGACTGATGAAGTCGAAAAATTGCAGAAATAATTTGTTTATTTCAAGATTTGAGACAAAATCAGGCGGAAAAGATGCCGCCGTTATGAGTGCGGCGATTTAATCAGCGTTTCCTTAAGTATTTGTGTTAAAAAAAGAAACCCCAATCTTAACAAATCGGAGTTTCAATATGGTCGGAGTGGCGAGACTCGAACTCGCGGCGTCCTGGTCCCAAACCAGGTGCCCTACCAACTGGGCCACACCCCGTAAACAATGTTATTATATATTAATCGACATCGAAAATCAAGTAAAAAGAAACCAAAAAATGTTGAGGAAAATTATGCTCTTAGCAATTGATATGGGAAACACAGCCATCAAATTCGGCGTTTTTGATGGCGAAATTTTAGTATTTACCGCGCGTATGTTAACTGTCAGGGGCAAAACCGGCGATCAGTATGCGGCTGAAATAAAACAAATTTTTTCCCTTCGCGGATTTGACTGCGCTGATATAACAGATTTGGTAATATCATCGGTTGTCCCTGAGTTAACCGAAGTTATTTGTTCTGGCGTTGAAATAATTGCAGGGATAAAACCTGTTGTTGTGAAGCCCGGATTAAAGACGGGTATTAACATTTTAATCGACCGTCCGTCGGAGCTCGGAGCCGACCTTCTTGTGGGAGCGGTTGCCGCCGCCACCAAATACACACTCCCCTGCCTTGTTGTTGACCTTGGAACGGCAAATAAGATTTCAGTTGTGAAAAAAGGGAATGTTTATGCAGGCGGTATAATCGCACCGGGAATTGATGTTTCGTTGTCGGGGCTGTCTTTGAGCGCTTCTCAGCTTTTTTCGGTTTCGGTCAATGTGCCCTCCAAAGTTATTGGCACAAATACAATTGATTGCATGCAAAGCGGCATAGTATTCGGCACAGCGTCAATGATTGACGGAATGATAAACCGGATTAATGAAGAACTCGGCAGTAATACTTTCGTTGTTGCAACCGGCGGATATGCGGAAAAGATTATTCCCCATTGCAAAACAAATATTCACTGTGAAAAAAATCTGCTTTTACACGGTTTAAAAATTATTTTTGATAAAAACAGTAGCATATAAATTCGTTGCATCTGAAAGGAGTAACAGAAAATGAAAAAGAAAACTTTAAACCTTGTTGTCTATTCACTTCTGATTGCACTTATGATCCTTATGACATTCACTGCAGTCGGATACATCAAAATAGGCATTGTTGAAATTACCCTGATGTGCCTGCCGGTAATTTTCGGTATTGCGTATTCAGGAACTGCATCCGGCCTTATTCTGGGGCTTGTATTCGGATTGACAAGCCTTTTGACATGTATTTTAGGCACAAGCACCTTCGGCACAGCGCTGTTTTCACTCAGCGCGCCGAAAACTGTATTTTTGTGTGTTGTGCCCAGAGTTCTTGCGGGTTTAGTTTGTGCTCTTTGTTTTACCGCTTTGTACAAAAGCGGTAAAAAGAATACAGCATTCACCGTTGCGTCGGTTTTAATGCCTGCATTAAACACTTTATTATTCGTTTCATCTTTTATTTTGCTTTTTAAGAATACCGAGTTTTTTGTGAATATGATGAACTCTGTCGGCTCAAAAACATTACCGGCGTTTGTAATAACCGTCTTCGGTTTGAACAGTATCAGTGAAATCGGCGTCTGCCTTATTGTAGGTTTGCCTGTTTGTAAGGCAATTGACATGATTAAATCAAAAAAATAAGAGGTAACATAGCGATGAAAAAAGCCGTTATAATTTCGTTATTGTTTTTAATCACATGTTCCGCTTTCGGCTGTTCCATGAGTGATAAAATTGCTTTTAACGACAGTGATTACAAAGAAAAAATATCAAAAATGCAGCAGAAAGAAGAAAAAGAGTCTGTTAAACACTCTCAAAAGCTTGCCGAAAGCGTTAATAAACTTGAAGCAAAAATCGGCAAGACCGAAAAAAATGTTAAACTTGTTTCAAAAACTATTGTCAATACATGTACAGTTTATGAGGTTATTTGGTTTAACAAAGACGCAATTGCCGATTATAAAATGACTTATAAATATTTTAACGACAAAATGTCATATAATCTTGCAAACGAAGCCGGTGACATTGATGACGATAAGCTGACAGACCATGATGACGACCTGATGATGCTGACATATAAAAACAAAAAAATCAGTGAAATCAGTTTTGATGATTATTACCAATTGCGTTCATCCTCAAATCAATACACGGTTGTGGAATGATTAAACCTCAATTGTATCATCAAGCGAAAACGAATAAATAACGGCTTTTTTAACCTTCATATCAAGAACACTGCCGAGTGATTGTTTGTAAAAGGTCAGCTGTCTGTGATACTTTGTCTTCAGCTCTTCCATAGACGAAGCTCTGTCGGTTTTAAAATCGACGATTATTATTTCATTGTCTTCTACATAAGCGCAGTCAACTACACCCTCGATAAGTATTTTTTCATTGTTATCGTCTATATCGGGGTAAACCTCATTCACCGGCAAAAGCACATTGAAAGGATATTCTTTAAAAATCCTGTCTGAGTTTAAAATTTCATTGCAAAGAGAAGAATTGAAAAACTTATTCAGTGAAAAAGTATTAAGACTGTCCGCCTCCGGAAGTGTTAAAGCTCCGTTTTCAACAAGAGCATCAATTTCTGATTTAATATTAAGTTTTGCTTTATTAAAATCGGCATATTGCAAAAATCTGTGCATCGCCGTTCCTTTTTGCGCGGCGGAAAGCTTGCCTATTTTGATAAAGCGCGGTTCGGCAGATGCAAAAAAAGCACTCTTATCTTCTTCATCCGCAAGGCCTGAAGCAATTCTCTTTGCGGGAATACCGTTAAGATAACTGTACCGATACTCAGAACAAATGTTATTTTTTAAAGCTTTAACAGTTTCCTCATCAGGCAAATAGACCGATTCTTCCTGCGAAACGGTTTCGCTGTCCTCAATACCCGCATGAAGAAAGGGGGCGAAGCTGCTTTCGCATTTTTCTGTAATATCATTCTTAATTCCGCATTCATTTCTGAATATTTCAGCGTCAGGGTGGCGCATTAAAGAACTTAGCAATATATCGGAGTATTTATTGTAGGTACTGATTGAATAGGACGAAGCTTTGCGATTATTATTAATATCCAAAACGACCGTTTTAAGAACAGAGCCTGCATTTTTTGCAGCGGAAACCATTATAAGTTTTTCCTTTGCTCTTGTAAGAGCAACATAAAGAATACGCATTTCTTCACTTCTTTGAAGAACTTTGCTTTGAACCTTTGCGGCAAGATAGTGTAAAGTTTCTTTCTTTACATAATTCTCGTTGATTTTAAGGCATACTCCGCAATCGTTTGTGATAATCATATCATTATTGATATCATGATATTGTTTTTCACAATTCACAAGAATAACATATGGAAATTCAAGGCCCTTGCTTTTATGAATTGTCATTATCTTAACGCTGTCCGAGTCGTAAGAGAAATTTGTATCTGAGCTGATATCCTTGCCAAGGCGCGCAATTCTATCAAGATAGAGCAAAAAAGAGTATAAGCCGGACTTGTTGTTTTTTTCATATTTTACGGCTATATCTATGAAGTGATTAATATTTGAAACCCTGTTTTCTCCGCCTTTTAAGGATGAAAAAACCGCTCGAAGGCTTTTTGATTCAATAACACCTATAACAGTTTCGCTCACGGGAAGCATGGCTGCCATATGCCTGTACCCGGCAATTTCACTGATAAAGCTCTTTGCTTTCGGGTCTGTTTCACAGGCTTTGACAACATGGGAATAAAAAGATGCGGATTTTTCAGCTCCGGAATCATTGACCCTGTAAAGCGCCAATTCATCGGGAGTAAATCCGAATGCGGGAGACAGCATAACAGAAATAAGGCTTACATCGCGGGATGGATTATTGATAACTTTCAGGATATTAACTATCAGTATTATTTCGGGAGTTTCAAGAAAAGCGCCGGCACTGTCGGAAGAATACGGAATCATATTTTTTTCAAACTGATTTAAGAATTCACCGGCAGAGCCTGCAGTCGATCTCATAAGAACACAGAAATCTCCGTATTTTACCTTGCGGACTTCATCGCCATCCTTAATCAATGCTCCACGTTCAAGTTCACCGTTAATGTACTGAGCTACAAACTTTGCCTCGTCTTCAAGTTTTGACTCGCTCTCAATCAGGTGATATTCACAGCCGGGCTCATTTTTTTCAAAAAAAGCATCATTGCTGACAAGCTTTTCATCCTCGTTATAATCAACGCTGCCGACATATCTTGACATTGAGAATGAAAAAATATAGTTAATTATGTCGGTAACTTCCCTGCGGCTTCTGAAATTTTTTGACAAAATGATTTTAGCCGGATAATTACCGTTTTCGTAAAGCGGCAAACTGTCGCGGTGATTATTAAAGATTTCAGGCATTGCCTGACGGAAAGAATATATGCTCTGTTTAACGTCACCGACAAAAAACAAGTTGTTTTCGTTATTTGAAATCAGTCTGAAAATTTCGTCCTGCGCTTTATTGACATCCTGATATTCGTCAACAAGAATTTCGTGATATTGATGTTTAAGCTCTCTTGCTATTGCAGAGGGCTTAATTTCTTTGCTGTTATCATCACTGTCATTATCGCAAAGCAGCTTCAGCGCAAGATGCAAAGTATCGCTGAAATCAAGGTAGTTTTCATTCTCTTTCAGTTTTTTAAATTCCCGAGTAAACTCATTAGCTATTTCACAAAGCTTCTTAACAAGCTGAGAGCATTTTTCGCTCTGTAGAAAATAATCAGAAGATGAAATCGCAAAGAATGAAGAAACGGAAGCTATTCTATCTTTACATCTTTTTCTGATTTCTTTAACAATATCTTTTGTTTCGATATCGGCGCCGGAGCTCGCCCTTATTACGGGCATTTTAACATATTCAACAGATGATAAAGCTTTATAAATATCAGCCCAATCACTGCCGGATATTATATCTGAAGCGTTATGCGTTATATTGATATCATTAAAGAGCGTCGGCGCTAATTTTTCTTTTAATACTTCATCGTTTAAACACAGATTATGCGCATATGTCAATGCGTCAATACAGCTGTTAAGGCAGTCGTACGCCCTGTCAATCAGAATTTTACCCCACGGGGATTTTTCAGGCGGCAGCGGATTATCATAAAATGCAGCATACTCGTTTATTTTCTGCTCGGGAAAGGGAAATGCAAGAGAATTGTTGAACAATTCAAGAATACATGCAACAAGCTGTTTATCGTTACGCCCGTTTGAAATGGTTTTATTAAGCTCATAAAACAGCTTATCGCCTTTTTCATAATAGCGTTTGAGAACCGTATCAACAGCTGAATTAATAAGAGCTTCACGCTGATCATTATCAATCATTGTGAAATCGGGTGAAACACCGCATTGAGTGCAAAACTCACGAACAAGGTTAATACAAAATGAGTCAATAGTGCAAATATCCGCAAGGGGCAAAAGAAGACGCTTTTCTTTCAAAGCTGTATTACCCGGATTTTGCGCTATGATTTTATCAAGAGCAATAATTATTTTTTCTCTCACCTGAGCGGCAGCTGCGTTTGTAAAGGTGACAATCAGCAGGTTTTCGGGTGAACAGGGTTTACCGGTATCTGTAAGCCTTCTTAAAACTCTCTCAACAAGAACCGCAGTTTTACCGGATCCTGCCGCGGCGGAAACAACAATGGAGCCGCCCAAGGATTCTATGGCTTTTTCCTGATCTTTTGTCCACTCCAATTTACTCCACCTCCTGAGCATTGAGTTGTTCAATTACCTTCTTATTATCAACGCTAAACATATTGCGTTTTGCTATATCATCCTCATAAAGGCATACCGAGCGGTAATCGCAAAACGAACAAACGCATTCACCTTTTTCGGATACAGCCGGATAAGCGGGAATAAATCCACCCCTGAGGCTGTCAGCCATACCGGTTAACAAAGAATCAATTGAATTTTTTAAACGCTTAAGCGACGCTAAGCTTATAACATCGCCGGTAATTCCTTTATCCGTTATTCTTGCCGGAATAAAAACGCCTTCACATGTTTTTTCCATTGATCTTATAACATCGGCGTTATCAAGAACAATCCCCTTCATTTTACCTGATTTAAGGCGTTCGGTGTAATTCTTTTCATCCGACCCCAAATCCTTGATAACGGCGGATTTTGCCTGGTAATAAAGAACGCCGGCAGGCAAAGAATTCTGATATCCCCCTTTGCCGTTTTGCCAGAGAGCAAAAAGATAAATAAGCATCTGCATGTTTATGCCCTGAATGGCGTCGCTCAATTTGAATTCTTTACCGCCCGATTTGTAGTCAATAACTCTGAAATATCTTTCACCGCCGACGATTGCCGTATCTACCCTGTCTATATAACCCGTAACAACTACATTACCGGTTTCACCTTTAAGAAAGTAAGCGCTTAATTTATCGCCGCCGACTTCCATTTCAAAATCCGTCGGAACAAAATCACAAAGTGAAAACTCTTCAATCATTCTCAACACAATATCAGTAAGCGAATCGCTGATCTTTGACAGCGAATCCGCCGCCCTTGAATCGTCAACCTGACCGTCGAGTTCCTCACTTAGATACTTATCCATATAGCTTGACACAAGTTCAAAAACGCTGTTTTTGTCAAGAGAAATCAAATCGTCTTTTTTATGTTCACATAAAATCCATTCAAGTATTTTATGAATAACATTCCCCTGCTGAATTGGATCGAATTTATACGGTGTCATGGGTTTAGCACGCAGAGAATAGCGGCAGAAAAAAGAAAACGGGCACTCATAAAACTTATTAACGGTTGATGATGATAGGTTCAAAGTTTTTCCGAAGAGCCTTTCAATCGCTTTTTTATCATTGAGTTTAAAGGACCTGTAGTTTCTAAATCTGTCAATTGAATCGATTTTGCCGCAATATGAATCCATTTCTTCCAAAACCGAACGAATTGAAGCCTTATCGCTGCCGGGTTCGGCAACAGCATACTGTTCAAACGCAGACTCAGCTGTTAAAGAAAAATATTTTAAGCAATCAAACCCTTCATTGTTTTTGTTTAAATTTATTTCACGGATATTTTTAAATAGTGATTTAATTTTTAAATAGTAATCACTTTCGGTTGATGCGGCCCCCTCGGCGCTTTTTTCACTGAAGGATACAAACACTTTATCTTTTGCAACGCAAAAGCTGTTATAGGCGGTCAGTTTTTGCTGAGCAAGTTTATACATTTTGGATTCCGATACGGTTATACCTTCGGATTCGAGAATTGCTCTGTCTTTCAGAGTTAAAATACCATTATCAGAAATATCGCCTGGGAATTTACCGTCGTTAACGCCCATAATAAATGAAACTTTTGTTCCGGATGTACGCATACGCTCAGGGTCGGAAACGGTTATCATGTCAAGACCTGCCGGTAAAGATCCGACAGTTTGCGATGAAATCATGATATCAAATATATCATATGTTTCGGACAGAGTAAGTTTTTCATCGCCGATAACATCATAAAAATCATTCAGAGTTTCTGTCAGGAAAGTCCACATTCTGTCAAGCTCAATGGCAGAATATCCATCGCCGTTTTCGCTTAATTCAAAAGCTGTTTTCTTCAAATTCTCCGGCACATTAATGCCAACCAAAAATGAATATAACGCCTGCGAAATCTCTTTACCGGTTGCGTTTAATATATTTTCTTTTAATTCGGTAAGAGGTTCAATTATTTTTTTTCGGGTTTCATTAAGCTGCGCCAGCCTTTTTTCGGATTCCTCATTAAATTTAAGATATCCATCGGGATTTTTTGTAAACGAAGCTTTCCAGTCTTTGGCTCCTATATTCCAAAGATATGCGTAATTCTCAATTTCTGCTACCTGTTCTTCACTGAAACCGTATAAACCGGTTTTTAAAATTTTGAAAACGGTTTCATTATCAAGCGATTTTGTTACCGCCCTGACGCACCCCATAAACAAATTAATTACCGGTGAAGCATAAACCGGCCGCCTTGCGTCGTCAAAGTAATCTATTTTGTATTTTTTCAGCGACATGGCAAGAGGAAGCCTATACGCCTGCATATCGGAACAGACAATAAGAAAATCACGGCAGCGATATTTACCGCTGTTTATCATTCTCTTAACGGTAGCGGCCGCAAAATCACATTCGCGGTAAATATCCGGTGACTTTATGAGAACGATATTATCACATTTTTCATCGTATACAGGAGAAGAGGAATCAAATAATGATTCTTCAAGAGCATACAGTTCAGGCGAATGATAATGTTCAAATTTCGGCGGAAAATTATTGAATTTACTGCCAAGTGAAAGAAAGAGCGGCTTTGCAACCTTTACCCCGGATTTATCGGCAATAGAATAAAGACGGTTTGCAGTGACATATGTGCAATAAAACAAATCACTTTTATCATCGGGATTTTTTAATTCTTTTGCGCAAAGAGTAATGTAACAAGCCAAACTGTGCTTTAAGATATGATCGATAACAGAATACTCACCGGTTGTAAATCCTCGGAATGAGTCAATAAATACAACTCTGTTTTCAAAATAAGAGGAAATTTCGGCGCAGTTAACAAGTTCTGAAAGCAAATCATATTTATCAAAAAATTTTTCTTCAACAAGCCTGTCATATTCTTTCAAAACAAGAACAATATCGCTGAATTTCATGCCTGTAATTGTTCCGCGTATTTTTTCTTCGCATTTTGATATATCATCAAACGAAGTTAAGCTCTGTTTTAACTCTGCAGATACAGATAAAAACTCATTAACAGTGCTTTTTTTATCGGCATATTTACCGAATATCCGGAGATATTCACGGCAATTTATAAGAGCTTTACGCATCAAAACAGCGCTGACACTGTCATTCATTCTGCGCTTGTCATAATAAGCAGGCTTATTGAGCAGTTTATAAGCAAGATCGGTAAACGAAATTATATCAACCTTACCTGCAGTAAACGCCCCCGATTTTTCAATTATCAGCTTTTGCATGGTAAAAGAAAACTGCTCAGGAACTATAAGGGTCATTTTCCTGTCAGAACGGGCGTAAGAATCTATTAAACTAAGAATGTGGGTGGTTTTACCGCCGCCCACACCTGATAAAATGAGTTGAAGCATTTTTTACTCCGATTTAATATTAAGAGTTTTTTCGTAAGAAGAAGAAACCGCGTCCATTACGGAAAATCTGAACGCACCCTTTTCAAGAGCTTTTATTCCCTGAATTGTTGTTCCGCCGGGGCTGCAAACACGATCTTTTAAAGAAGCGGGAATTTCACCGCTTTCAAGCATATACGCAGCCGATCCGAAAACAGTCTGCGCAGCATAGCGGTAAGCTTTGTCACGGGGTACTCCTATACTCACCTGGGCGTCTGCAAGAGCTTCAATAAAAGTATAGACATAGGCGGGACCGCAACCCGAAACGATTGAGTAAGAATCAATATATTTTTCGCCGATAATATCAATCGTACCGCTTTTTTCCATAATTTCCGTAAAGGTATTTATACATTCAGCTGTAACATAGCTGTTATATGTGGCAAGTATCATTCCTTTACCGACAAAACAGGCAACATTCGGCATTATTCTAATAATCGGCACTTGAATATGTGCATATTTCTCAATTGTATTTATCGAAGTTCCCGCCGCCATAGTGACAAGACAAATGTCTTTACATCTTTTTTCAATAGTGTTTTTAAGAGGAAGCAACAGATTTTCGATTGAATCAGGTTTAACAGCAATAAAAATGTAATCACATTCTTCAATTATTTTAAAGCTGTCAATGACAATACAGCCGGAAACAGCTGAAAAAGCCTCCGCTTTGCTGTTGTCAATATCACAGACGAGAACATTTTCACTGCCAATCTTATTGCATACAGCATTTGCAAGTGCCGAGCCCATATTTCCGCAACCTAAAAAACCAACTTTCATTTCGTTTTACCTCCGCTTAAAAACCTTGTTCCGATATTTTCTCCTTCAATTATTCCGTATAAATTCTCAGGGTTATTTCCGTTTGCAATTACCATATCAATGCCGCTTCCAACAGCAATTCGGGCGGCGTGAATCTTGGTTGACATACCGCCGGTGCCTAAATCCGTACCCCTGCCCTTAGCCATTTTTTCTATATTACCGTCTATCTTCTCAACAACTTCAATAATTCTTGCATTTGTATCAATACGGGGGTCACCATCATAAAGACCGTCAATATCGGATAAAACGATAAGTAAATCGGCTTCTGTACTGACGGAAACATTGGCGGCAAGAGTATCGTTATCACCGATTGCGATTTCTTCGGTTGAAATAGTATCGTTTTCATTAATAACAGGCAACACACCGAATTCAATCAGCTTTTCGACTGTATTTCTGAAATTATTATGGTTTTCTTCAATTTCAATATCCGCTTTTGTAATCAGTATCTGCGCGATATTGCGGTTATATTTTGAAAACTCTTCGTCATAAACATACATCAGCTCACACTGACCGAGAGCTGCGCATGCCTGCTTTGTAGGCATATCCGAAGGTCTGTTTTTAAGGTTTAATTTACCGACACCCATACCGATTGCGCCGGAAGAGACAAGCACAATTTCATTACCGGCGTTCATTAAATCAGCTATTACCCGGCAAAGAGACGAAACCCGGCGGATATTAATTCTGCCGGTTGAGTGAGTCAGGGTTGATGTTCCGACTTTAATAACAATTCTCATATCAGTTTACTTTCCAAATCAAATCAGTCCATTTTTTAATGAATAATTCGCGTGCTGTACCGTATTCAATATGATTAAGATTTTCTTTAACTCTGTCTTTTAAATCATTATCGGATAAAATACGCATTATTGACATCGCTATACTGTTTTCATCGGGTTCGGCAATCAACCCCGTAATACCGTTTGAAATGTTTTCAATTGCGCCCACTGTTCTTGCGGCAACAACAGGAACTTTTAGAGCCATAGCTTCCTGAATGGAAACAGCGAAAGCTTCTTCTCTCGAAGGCTGAACATAAACATTGCTCGCCTTGATAAAAGGATACGGATTAATGACAGGACCGCTTATATGAATCCTGTCTTCAACATTGCAAATTCTGATAAGCTCGTTAATTTCTTCAATATCTCTGTCGTCGCCGATAAAATACCAGATAAAATCATAGCCGTTATCTGACAGTATTCCGGCGCTTTTTACGGCAAGATCAATGCCTTTTGAAGAAGTTAAACGACCCAAAGTGCACAGTGTTAACCTGTTGGAGTTGTCGATTTCTTCTGCTTTTGCAAGAGTTTCAAGTTTAATATTATCAATGTAATTTTCGATAACAATAATCTTTTTCTCAAAATCCGGATAAAGCCAACAGAGAATCGAACGCATATTATTACTCGGTGTAATTATTTTGTCAACATCTCCGCAAAGCCATTTTTGATTATTCCGCTTGTTTGCAGCGCACCTGTACCAGAAGGCATATTTTACATCGGCATTGACAAAAGTGAAGATATCGGAAGAATGCCCCTGAGCAAAACAAACGGCAACATCAAAATGATGATTCTTTAGCGAAGAATTGAATTCACGCCGGGTCATAACGCAGCGAAGGATAGACATGCGTTTTGAATTTACAGATGAAGAATATTTTGTCAAGCCAAAAAGCTTCATTAAAGTGTAAATAACGGAGAGGATATAGTAATAAGGCGGAAGAAAAACGGCTTTTTCTCTTCTGTTAATCACAATATTAACATTTTTATCAATATCATCAAGGCGGTTATCCTTATTTTTCCTTATGTAAAGCATAACAGAGTTATTCTTTGCATCAAGGCAGTTATTAAGTGATTCAAGATACCTTAACTGACCGCTGACTCTGAGTGAATCGGCAACAATTAAAATCTTTTTACTATTCATAATTACTTACTCTCGGGTTTTTCAATCAACGAAAATGCCGGCGAATATAAATAAATAAGGTTTGAATATGTTTCATCACCTTTAAATGAATATTCTGTTTTATCAAATAATTCGTCGGCTCTCTTGACAAGATTTTTATAAATCTTTTC
Source organism: Clostridiales bacterium (assembly GCA_024697575.1). Lineage (GTDB taxonomy): Bacteria > Bacillota > Clostridia > Oscillospirales > Acutalibacteraceae > CAG-177. Next base: position 7,239 of record JAILFM010000055.1, on the reverse strand, counting down.
ACCTTTTGACGGTTTGCAAAGAACATCAAACGCAGAATAGATGCAGGTTCTTTCAAACAATTCAATTAAATCAAAGTCATATACAAAAAGCTTTCCGGATGAAGTTGAGTCACCGTTAACACTATCGATAACCGCCTTAACTACGTCACTGTATGCTTTATCGCTTGTTGAATCAAGAAGATTATATCTTGAAAAAATGCCTGAATATGCCGAAGGCAGCTCGGGGCTGACATAAATATAGTTATGAGTCTGAGCAATTTCAACAAGCGTCTTCTGAACCGTTACATCAGTTGAAAAAAGCGCAACATTGCGGTTACCTTCAATCTCTTTTTTGCTAATCATTGAAAGGACGGCTTCATTGACGCTGACTTCACATTCGGTAAGGCTTGAAGAGTAAATAGGATCTTTTGATTCAACAAATTTATAAATGATGTGATTTTCTTCACAGGCCGATTTAATAAAACCCGATATAGAGGCATACAGGGGATTATCTGCCGTATGTCTGTTAAATGAAAACATAACAAAGCTTCTTGCGCCCGCGCTTTTTGCGCTTTTTACAATATCTTCACACGCCTTTTCCCAGTCGACGGCAACAACAGCCGTGGAAAAAGTCGCTACTGTATCAATATCGTCTTCCGGTTCAATACAGTAAAAAAGAAGATCTTCATTTATAAGCTTAGCCGCGGCTATTGCATCAAGGCAAAACTGTGTTCCCCTTGCGTAAACAATTGCGCCGAACGAAGAATCCTGAGCGATCTTTTTTGAAATCTCTATAATCTGCGCATTACCCTCTTTGAGAATACGCGAATCGGAATATTCTTTGATAACAATTGTATCCGGGAATTCGCCGGCAAGCTTTTGCGCGGCTCTGAAATCATCGGGATATTCACTCTCGGGCGCAACGAGCAGCGCCACCTTTTTTTTGGGTATTTTAACTGTTTTACCGCCGAAATTACAAGATGAAAGAGAAAAAAGGAAACATATGCAAAGAAAAACAGCAACTGCAGTATTGATAAATTTTTTCATTGTAACAACCTCAATAAGAGAGCAAATTGTTGACTTTTTTAATGACGGAGGGGTCCAGTTTCAGAACCTGTCTGTCATAAGTATAAATGCCGTTAAGCTCATTTTCGACATCGCTCACCTGGGTATAAATACTTGCGCACAAACCTTTTTTTATAAGCGGAATAATCTGTTTTTTGTGAAGCTTCTCATATGCACAGGAAAGCGACGCAATATCTTTAAACTTCAGATAAAGTCCGAATATCTTATCATCCGACCAGCAGTGGTCATTGATTCTGAGTTGATAACCGCCGTATTCACTCAGGACAAAAGGTCTGCCGGCAGTTTTAAACTTTGTGGGCGCATGTACGGGAACAACATATTTATGTACGCTTTTAAAATCACAGCCGCCCTGGTCGTGCCAACCGCTGGCATGATCAACAAACCTTGAACTGTCATATTTTTTAATTTCATTACTGATTTCTTTGGCATCAAACTGACCCCAGCCTTCGTTAAAAGGGACCCAGCAGCAGATTGAAACGCAGTTGTAAAGTGAATCTATGAGATCGAACAGCTCTTTTTTGAACTCATCTCTCCACTCTTTTTTATTACGGTTAAATGCGGCATAGTTTTTATCTGAAACATGAACATTTATATTCGGCAAAGCGCCTGCATAGATAGGATTAAGAGCTTTGGCACCACTCATCATATCCTGCCATACAAGAATGCCAAGGCGATCGCAGTGATAATACCAGCGGTCACATTCACGCTTTATATGCTTTCTGAGCATATTAAAACCGAGAGATTTGACTTTTTCGATGTCAAAAATCATAGCTTCGTCCGTAGGTGCCGTAAGCTGGCTTTCGGGCCAATACCCCTGATCCAAAAGCCCTTTTTGAAACAGGGGTTTGTTATTAAGGAACAGCCTCAACATACCGTCACTGTCTTTTTCAATCGAATATTTACGAAGTCCGAAGTATGATTTTACAGTATCATTTTTAAACGAAAGCTCCACTTTATACAGGAAAGGTGAATCGGGAGCCCAGAGTTTTGGATTATCAAAATGAATCGCAGAATTTTTGATGTATTCGCCGTCAAAAACAACGCCGGTATCATCTGAAATTTTAACATTAATAATGCCGTCGGCGGTTGTTTTGATATCAAACGATACGGAGGATAAATCATCCCCCGGGAAAATCCTGAGTTTTTCAATCCGTTCTTCTTCAACAGGTTCACACCACACAGTCTGCCAAATTCCGGTTGTTGACGTATACCAAAATCCGGCGGGAGATAAAACCTGTTTGCCCCGCTGTTGATGACCTTTGTCTGTAGGGTCAAAAACCTTAACTGTCAATTCAAACCGGTTTGATGAAAGATAATCGGTGATATCAAAAGAAAACGGATTATAGCCGCCGGTATGCTCCCCGATTTTAACACCGTCTATATAAACCGAACACTGCCAGTCAACAGCGCAGAAATGCAAAATCACTCTTTTTGAATTAAAACGCTCGTCAAGCTCAATATTGCGTCGGTACCAGAGAAGATGATTTTCATCAATTTTCTTTTGAACGCCGGAAATTTCACTTTCAACGGCAAAAGGAACAACAATCTTCCCGTCATAAGAAACGGGAAGCGAATCGGTAATTTCTGTTATTGCGTAGTCATAAATTCCGTTAAGACACAGCCAGTCTTTTCTTTCAAACTGAGGGGTCGGGTAATTGTTAAGCGGACAGTTTTTGTCAACATCATTGTACCAGGGGGTTCTGATTGTGTTCATAAAATCACCTTTAAAATACAAGTAAGTCAAGTTTCCAGGTATTACTCTCTTTGACAAATTTAATTTCAGCTTCTTTAAGTGTATTCCCCTCACCATCTTTTATTTCAAGTGAAGCTGTGCAATAGTCCGGTCCGTAATCTGTCACTTCAAAATTGTGAGAGTCATAATCAATTGTCTGCCCCTTCATTTTGTCGGCCGCCGAAGAAAGGACAAACAGTTTTCCATCCTCATTTTTATAGATATTATATTCTTTCATTATTTTTTCAGCGGCATTCTTTGTGTAAACATTATTGATAAAACTTTCCAAATCACCGTAGTTTTTATATTTTTTGTCTGTAACAAGGTAATACTTTTTGCCGTCGATTTCCTTAACGGTTTCGCTGTCATATGGTAAACAGTTATTGACAAAAATACTGTTAACAACCGTTTTATTTGATTTGAGGTTAAGGTCAAGAAGAGATCGAAGACCTTCTGCAATATAACCATCCGGAACTAAACCGTCACTGTTTTCAACCTCATACATATCTTCAAGCGTAACTTCTTCTTTCGGTTTTGAAGATATATATTTATCCTGATAATAGTTTTCCTGAGAATATGCATAAGAGCCGTCAGGCTTAACAGTAATCAACGAGCAACCGCGCTGAGCGCCGAATTTTGCAATACCGATGTAAGCAAGGTAATCAATCGAATATGAATAACGCAAATCAACGCCTTTATAGTTTATACCGAAGCTGTTAAGGTGGTCATGACCGAAAAACAGCGCCTGAGTCGAGCCGGAATCAACACAGGCATCAAACAGCCCGAAATCCTCATCACCGGAACAGATAACAAAGTTTTCCTCACCGAGCTTACCGCCGAGATATTTGACGTCTTCTGTGTCTGAATAATTGTTCTCTCTGTATTCATTATAGGCATCTTTAACGGCTTTAGGAGGAATATGCATAAACATTATTGATTTAAAAGAAGCATCGTTGTTGTCTTTTTTCAAAGACACAAGCTTGTTCTTATACCAATCAACCTGATCCGCATGGACACAGTCATATTCGGAATAAAGGCCGAAAAAGCGTTTTTCTGTGTACATATTTGAATCGAGCATAAACAAGCTTTGAATTAATTCGCCTTTGCTGTTTTTAATGTTTATAACATAATTGCCGAAGCCCGAAATATCACTCGGTCCGCTTTGAAGAAGGCAGTGAGGGTATAATTCCCTGTTCATATATATTTCACCGATTTCTTCGCGGGTATAAAAAGAATAATCCTCGGTATCATGATTGCCGAAGGTCAGGCACCAGTAAACGCCGAGCTTTTCCATTGCTTCGGCAAACATAACAGCGGAGCGTTTGTTATTGATTGTTCCCGCCTGAACATGAATAGGATAAGCGATATCACCGGTTACAACAACAAGGTCGGGTTTTTCGGCTGATATCATGGCGCATACGGCGTTAATAGCCATACTGTCTTTTCTTATTGATAAAAATCCGGCTCCGATATGTATATCCGTCAGCTGTAAAATATGAAATTCTCTATCGGTAACAAAGTTAAAGTCTCCGTTTTCATCCAAAGCCGGCACAAGCTGATTGTCATATTCAACCGGTTTAATACTGTTCGATATAAATTTTCTGTTAGCAGCAGCGCCGACAATACCGATACATGTTACTGCTAATAACAATAGTATCAGTGAAAGAACAATGGAAACTATAACTTTCAAAAATTTTTTCAAAAAACCGCTCTTTTTTTTATTTTTCTTCATAATATTCCTTCCATCAATTATCAATCAAATACCGGGCGTTTATAACCATATTTTTGAGTGCAAAGACACAGATAACAGCACCTGAAATAACCGAAAAAATTCCGTCAACCGTAAAGCCCAATTTTGTTATCATCAATAAACTCATCAAAGCACAGGCGGTTATGAAGCAGTCAAGCACACAGTCAATTATCATCACTTTGACAACAGGCGAATCAGCAGCCTTGTTGAAAAACTTATACAAAAAAGCCAAAGCCGGTTTAACTGCCATAGTTCCGAGAAGAATTGCAACATAATTAACAGAAAAAGAAACGGGCAACGGATAAATGGTTCTTTCAATGCCGCTGTAGGCAAACGCCGCACCGGCAAAAAAAGTAAGAATGCAAATTACAAACGCAAAAAGGCATTGCGTTCTTTCACCCTGCCGACCTGAGTATTTCCATGCCAGAAAAAAGCCAAATAGACCAATCCCGCATGTCAATGAGTCTGCAAGATTGTTAATGGAGTCGCAGTAAATAGCGAGAGAATTTGAGCTGACTCCTATATAAAGTTTAACAAGAAACAGTGAAAAATTCACTGCAATGCCGATTGAAACAGCTGATTTGACTTTATTCATAAACACACCTATTCATACACACAGAATTATAACATCAACATCTATAATATGCAACAATTGTTATACAAAATTATATTGACACCCCCGCTTTGTTATGATAAAGTGATAAAGAAATTTAAGGCATTTTTTGCCGGTTTTTTGAGGTGTATTATGAAAAGATTTTTGGCAATTTTTGTTGCGGCATTACTGCTTTTTTCGCTCGCTTCATGCTCAAGTGAAAAGAATGAAACGGCGCAAGATTCTACAAAAGCTGCATCGACAGAAGAAACAAGAAAGCTTGTTGTCGGTTTTGACGCTGAATTTCCTCCCTTCGGCTTTGTTGCAGAAGACGGCAGCTATGACGGCTTTGACCTTGCGCTCGCCAAAGAAGCCTGTTCAAGGCTCGGCTGGGAATTTGAGGCTGTTCCCATTGACTGGGACGCCAAAGACAGTGAGCTTGCAAGCGGCAATATAGACTGTATATGGAACGGTTTTACAATCAACGGGCGTGAAGAACAGTACACATGGTCAGACGCTTATGTTGACAACACAATCGTTATCGTTGTTAAAGCTGACAGCGGCATAAAGACAATGGCAGACCTTGCCGGTAAAAAGGTAATGGTTCAAAAAGCTTCCTCCGCCGCGGACGGAGTTGACAGTAATAAGGAATTCAAGGACTCTCTTGACGAAGTTATTCAGCTTGCCGATTACAACACCGGCTTTATGGAGCTTAATACCGGTACCGTTTCCGCATGTATCGCAGATATGGGCATAGCCAAATACCAGGTAGAAGCCAACGGCGGCGATTATGTTATTCTTGACGAAACAGTTTCTTCCGAGCAGTACGGTATAGGCTTCCTTCTGGGCAACACCGAACTTCGCGATATAATCAATACAAAGCTTCACGAAATGGCTGATGACGGCACAATGATGAACATCGCAAACAACTATGTTGATAAGGGGCTTGTAACAGAAAGTCTCTGCCTTTGCAAATAATACGGAGAAAACCAAATGGATATTTCAACCATGATTTTAGAGCTGGGAAAAGCCTTTTTAAAAAGTGTGAGCATTTTTTCACTCACGCTTTTAGGCTCGCTCCCGCTCGGTCTGGTAGTTTATTTCTTAAAAAAATGCAAATTCCCTCCCGTAAAATGGCTGACTGAAATATACATTTCAATAATGCGCGGCACTCCCCTGATGCTGCAGTTAATGGTTGTTTATTTCGGACCAAACCTCATTTTCCATATGAAAATATCTTCAAACTGGAGGTTTTCGGCGGTAATAGTCGCTTTTGTCATAAATTATTCGGCATATTTTGCGGAAATTTACAGAGGCGGAATTGAATCTATACCCATCGGTCAATATGAAGCGGCACAGGTTCTCGGTTACGGCAAAATCAAGACATTTTTAAAAATAATTCTGCCGCAGATGATTAAGAGAGTTCTTCCGCCTGTTACAAACGAAGTTATAACCCTTGTTAAAGACACTTCGCTCGCTTCAACTATCGGCATTGTTGAAATGTTTACTAAAGCCAGGCAAATTGCCGTTTCTCCCAATTCACCGGGTATGATTACTTTTGTTGCGGCAGCGGCATTCTATTATGTTTTCAATTTTGTTGTAGCTTTTGCGCTTAAAAGAATTGAAAAAGCTCTCGATTATTACAGGTAAGGGGGAAACTATGGCTGTTCTTGAAATGAAGAATATCAAAAAGAACTTCGGAGAAGCCGAAGTCCTAAAAGACATTTCCCTGACTGTAAATGAAGGCGATGTTGTTTCAATCATCGGTCCGTCCGGCTCGGGCAAATCAACGCTTTTAAGGTGCGCAACTCTGCTTGAAAAAATAACTTCCGGTTCTTTAAGCTATATCGGCAATACAGTTGCCCACACGGAAAACGGCAAAGCAATTTATTCAAAGGATTTGAGTTCCGTCAGAAGGGTTTTCGGCCTTGTTTTTCAGAATTTCAACCTGTTTCCGCATTATTCCGTGATGAAGAATATCACTGACGCTCCTATATCCGTCCTTCACCGTAAAAAAGAGGAAGTTTATGCTCAGTGCGCTGGCTTGTTGAAAAAGATGGGACTTGAAGATAAAGCGGATTTGTATCCTTACCAGCTTTC
>JAILFM010000019.1 GCA_024697575.1 Clostridiales bacterium | reverse complement strand
GAAAATTGCCTTTTCCGAGAGTGCATCAAGAGAGTATCAGACCATAAGCTCTGCTGTTATGGAAATTCTCAATTTATCCTATCAGGCATTTTCAAATGCAGATTTCACGGCCGCAAGGAAAACGGAGCCTCTTGAACAGGTCATTGACGCATTGAAAGAAGAACTGCGCACCCGTCATATTCTCCGTTTGCAAAAAGGCGACTGCTCGGTTGACGCAGGATTTATCTGGTCAGACCTGCTGACAAATCTGGAGCGTGTTTCGGATCATTGTTCCAATATTTCCGGATGTGTACTGGATACCGTGGGACATACAATGAACATCCATGAAAACCTGAGAATTATCAGACAGACAGACGAGGATTATAAACAGCAGTATAAATCGTTTTTGAAAAAATATGAACTCCAATCCTAACATTCATCAAATTGTTTGATTATATATCCAATAGACGAAAACGGTCAAGATTGTTATTACAACACTGAAGACAAAAAGTTCCATCCGAACTATACAAATTAACGATGACCTTGTAGATCTGCTACTTGCCATGAGAGAAAAGCAAATCGTCTCAAAATATATATTCCCATCTCCCGAAACAGGGGATATCAGAGATACTACGGCGGTCACAAGACGGCTGCACAGGATTCAGGATCGGGCAGGACTGCCGAGAATCCGTTTCCACGATTTACGGCACACCTTCGCAACGCTCACACTCGAGGCAGGAGTCGATGTCAAAACAGTATCGCAGATGTTCGGACACACGGATGCGGGCTTCACGACGAACACATATATGCATGTCACCGATGATATGCAGAAAAACGCCGCAAACAAGATGAAGCTTCTGATTGAGAACTCTAGCAAGAACAATAAAGTAATAGAGTTCCCTGCATAAGGGAATGGAAAAAAGTAAAAAAGCCGAGGGTGATTGTCACTCTCGGCTTCCTTTTGGTTTACAACCTTTTTGACGGACATGTCATTTTTTCGGTTTTCAGGGAAGATTTTTATTCGCTTTCAAATAATTAGTGGTCATTGGCAGTTTTTGGAGCAATTTCATATAGGAAAAATCAGGAGCAGATTTGGATTTTTATCAAAATTTTAGACTGATTATTTCGCCTTTGGAACGCTCAATTTTGAAATAATAAAAAATGAAAAAAGCCCAAAAACCGCATAAAATAAGGGCTTCCGAGCGGAAGCCCTGGAGCTACTGGTCAGACTCGAACCGACGACCTATGGTTGTATATAAGGGTAAAGCTTTACTGATATATTACTGTGCTAAATGCATTTTGTACTTTTCTCCCCAAGCCCAAAGACTGTCCAGAATGGGCTTAAGCGTTAAACCGAGTTCTGTCAGTTCGTATTCTACTCTCGGCGGTACTTCGGCATATACTGTTCTTTTAACCAAACCGTCCGCTTCCATTTCACGAAGCTGGGCGGTTAATACCTTTTGGGATACCGAACCGACGGAGCGCTTGAGTTCTCCAAAACGCTTTTTGCCGTCAATTAAGTCTCTTAATATTAACACCTTCCACTTGCTGCCTATGAGCAAAAGGGTTGTTTCCACAGGACAGGGCGGTAGTGAATTTAAGTCTTTTACATCTGCCATAACAGCACCTCCAAAAGATTTCTTGAAAAAAGTTTGCCTTGAAAAACCGCTAAACTGCGCAATAGTTACTTTTTGGCAACTACGGCACTTTATTGTGCTTACTTTACAAAGTATACCACATGCGATACAATTCAGTCAAGGGATGAGAGCAAAGCCATCTCGAAAACCAATTTTATTTCGGAGGTCATTAAAATGAAAATTGCAGTAGTAGCAGCCGCAGGTAAGGCAGGCAGAAAAATCGTTCGTGAGGCAAAGGATAGAGGCTTTGAGGTAACCGCATTTGTGAGAAAGGAAGCTGAAATTGACGGAGCTGATAAGGTTGTCGTTCGTGATATTTTTGATTTGACCAAGGATGACCTTGCGGGCTTTGACGCAGTGGTTGACGCCTTTGGCGCATGGACAGAGAATGTTCTTCCGCTCCACAGCACAACGCTCTCCCATCTTTGCGATGTGCTTTCGGGAACAGACACAAGACTCCTTGTTGTAGGCGGCGCAGGCAGTCTTTATGTGAATGCGGAGCACACGCTTTGCGTATCTGACGGACCTGATTTTCCCGACATCTTTAAGCCACTTGCAGCGGCAATGGCGAAAGCACTCGGAGAACTCAGAGAAAGAAACGATGTAAAGTGGACTTATATCAGCCCTGCAGGCGATTTCCAAGCTGACGGCGAAAGAACCGGCAAATACATCCTTGCAGGCGAGGAGCTCACGCTCAATGCAGCAGGCGAAAGCATTATCAGCTATGCCGACTATGCTATCGCTATGGTTGACGAAATTGAAAAGGGCAACCACATTCAGCAGAGAATATCCGTTGTAAAAGAATAAAAACACATTAATAAATGCGTAACAGATGCAAGCTGTTGCGCATTTATGATATAATATAAGACCAAGGCGGTGACAGAATGACTCAAAGGGAAAGACTGGTATTTTTAACAAAGCATCTTATCGGCGAAAGTGACAGGTATAATATGATTGAAATACCTTCATCAGAGAAGGAACTGTTCATGCTTTATCGTTCGCTTGTTAATGTGCGTATGCCGAATACGATTGACGAAGAATATTTAAGGGTTGAGGACGAATATCTTAAAAAC
>JAILFM010000170.1 GCA_024697575.1 Clostridiales bacterium | reverse complement strand
CCGTTTTCCGCAAAGAACTGAGCGTAGCCTTTTCCCTCATGCTCCGCAAGGCAGGCGTAGCCGCCGCCGGGCAGAATTATCACCGTGAAATCCGTTTTTTTGCGTAAAGCGGGGTAATATTCGAGCTCGCAGGCGTTTTTGCTGTCACGAATTTTCATCTGTTATTCTCCTTCGTTGTTTCTGCTGATTTTTAAACATAACGGGTTAAATTCTCGTTGCCTTTTTTGAAATCAGACAGTTCAATGTCGAGTGATTCTGATGACATAAAACCCGGGAAACGGCTCAGAAAAAGCTCAGCTGGGTTGTTTTGGGCAGTGAGGCGAATGCGCCGCCCTGTTCAAGCAGGTTCATAACCGTCTGCGACGCTCTTGAGATTGTCTGAATTTCCTCAATTGACAAAAATTCAATCTGTTCGTCGGTTATTTCCTCCGTTACCGTACCGTCGGGATTGGTCTTTTTAATTCTTTTATACCTTGCTTTTTCAAGCGCCATCGCCGCGTTTTCGCCGCACCCGGGTACGCTGGCGAAGGGCAGGCGTATTTTGCCGTCTTCCACAATATATCTTGTGCCCATTGAGCGGTATATGTCAACCGGCAAAAGCTCAACCCCGCGCGCCATCATCTCGTTGATAACCTGAAGGGAGGTATAAATGTCGTTTTCCTTATCACTTGACTGTTTCGCCTTTATTTTGCGGTCAAGCTCCGTCATTCTCATTTTTACCGCCGTTCTGCCCGCCATGACGGTGCTTGTTTCAAGGTCGCCGCCCCTGACTGTCAGGTATGTCGCGTAATATTCAACGGGGTAATAGAGTTTGTACCACGCAAGGCGCATGGCGGCGATGACATAAGCCGCGGCGTGAGCCTTGGGGAACATATATTTGATTTTCATACACGAGTCAATGTACCACTGGGGAACGCCGTGACTGAGCATTGTATCTTTATGCTCCTGAGTGAGCAGCTTTGTTGCGTTGCCTTTTCTGACAATTTCCATTATCTTGAACGCCATATCGTCCGGCACGCCCTTGTGGATAAGATAGACCATGATGCTGTCGCGCGTTCCGATAACCTCCGAGATTGTGCATGTGCCGTCTTTAATCAGCTCCTGCGCGTTGCCGAGCCACACATCCGTGCCGTGGGAGAGGCCTGAAATCTGGAGCATATCCGAAAAATTCTTCGGCTTTGCCTCACTGAGCATCCCGAGCACGAATGACGTTCCGAGCTCCGGCAGTGACAGTGTGCCTGTGGGGCATTCGATTTCTTCGGCTGTAACGCCTAAAGGTTCGGGAGAAGTGAGAAGGGCGTAAAGCTTCGGGTCGCAAACGTCCGCGTCCATAACGGAGGTGCCGGTCAGCTTTTCAAGGTGGTGATACATTGTGGGAACTTCGTGACCGAGGTTGTCAAGTTTCAGTATGGTGTCATGAAGAAAGTGGAAGTCAAAGTGGGTTGTGCGGTGGATGGAGGCTGCGTCGTCCGCCGGGTGCTGAATCGGGGTGAAATCCTCCGCCTCCATATTTGCCGGCACAACAACCATTCCGCCGGGATGCTGACCGGTCGTGCGCTTTACGCCGGTGCAGCCGTGGGCGAGGCGCTCCATTTCCGCGGGCGGGATTTCCTCAAAAAAGCGCATTCTGTCGTACTGTTCCTGCGTTAAGCCCGCTTTTGCAGTCCCGTCCTCGTTTTTATACAGCTTAAGGTTTTCTTCAATCCATTTTTTGACATAGCCGAACGCCGTTTTTTCGGCGACGGTGCCTATGGTGCCCGCCTTGAAAACATGGTCCTTGCCGAACAGCTCCTCGGTGTAGCGGTGGGCGTAAAACTGGTATTCGCTTGAAAAATTAAGGTCGATATCCGGCTGTTTGTCGCCCTTGAAGCCCAGGAAGGTCTCAAACGGTATGTCGTGACCGTCCCTGTGCATGGGTTTGCCGCACACGGGGCAGTCCTTCGGCGGCATATCAAAGCCTGAGCCGTATTCGCCCTTGAGGAAAAATTCGCTGTGCCTGCACCCGGTGCATACATAGTGAGGCGCCAGGGGATTTACTTCGGATATACCGGCGGCGAAGGCGACGAAGGATGAGCCGACAGAGCCCCTTGAGCCGACATAGTAACCGTGCTCTTCGGAATTTGCCACAAGCTTTTGAGCTATCATATAGAGAACGGCAAAGCCGTGCTTGATAATCGAGTCGAGCTCCTTGTCAAGCCTGTCTCTTATATACTGCGGCAGGGGCGAGCCGTAATAGCTCTCCATCCTTTCGTTGCATATGCGTCTGAGATCCCTGTCCGCTCCTTCAATGAACGGAGGGTAAACCCCTTCGGGCACAGGGCGTATGATTTCGCACATATCTGCGATTTTGTTCGGGTTGTCGATAACGATTTCTTTTGCTTTTTCCGGCGGAAGGTATGAAAAATCGCTCAGCATTTCATCCGTTGTTTTGAAATACAAAGGAGCCTGCTCGGCGGCGTCGCTGAAACCCTGAGAGGTCATTATTATCTCACGGTAAACGGCGTCGCTTTCATCCATAAAGTGAACGTCCCCGGTCGCGACAACCGGCAGCCCGGCTTCGTCCGCCAGGGCAATAAGCTGCCTGTTGATGTCATTGAGTTCTTCTTCATTTTTAAGCGTGCCGTTTCGCAGCAAAAAGGAGTTGTTGCCGTTTGGCTGAAGCTCGATATAGTCGTTGACCTTCGCGTATTTCAGCAGCGTTTCATGCGGTTTGCCCGCAAGCACCGCGCTGAAAAGCTGGCCCGCTTCGCACGCAGAGCCCACAAGTATTCCCTCGCGGTGCCTGTTAAGCTCGCTTAGGGGTATTCTCGGGCTGCGCCTGTAATATTCAAGGTTTGAAAGCGTTATCAGTTTATAAAGGTTTTTAAGACCCTTTGTGTTTTTTGCCAGAAGAATGATATGGTGGCTTCTTAATTTTTTCGGGTCGGGCTTTATTACGCCGTTGATTTGGTCAATTGTTTCAACGCCCCGCTGTTTAAGCAGAGAAACAAGCTTTTCAAAAATAAGGGCGAGTATCCTCGCGTCCTCGTCCGCGCGGTGGTGGTCGAACTTCGGCAGCTTAAAATATGCCGCTACGGTGTCAAGCTTGTGGTTTTTGATTTTTTCAGGGTCTGTCAGCTCCTGCGAGAGCAAAAGGGTGTCGACATATGTGAATGAAACGGGTATGCCGTGCCTTTGGCAGGTCGATTTGATAAAGTCAGTATCAAAAACCGCGTTGTGCGCCACAAGCACCGCGTCGCCCGCAAATTCAAGAAACTTTCTGACAGCTGTTTCCTCATCAGGCGCGCCCTGAACCATAGATGAGTCAATGCCGGTGAGTTTTACTATAATATCAGGTATGGGTATTCCGGGGTCGACAAAGGTCCTGAAGGAGCTTTTTTCAACTCCGCCTGTATATTTGACTGCGCCGATTTCGATAAGCCTGTCATATCCCGTGCGAAGGCCCGTTGTTTCAACGTCAAAAATTACGAATTCGCCGTCAAGAGGCATTTTTGACCCGCCGACAACCGCCGTTACGGAGTCGTCGACCATATACCCTTCCATGCCGTATATTATTTTTATATCCGAGCCCTTAGCCGCCTTGAACGCGTCCGGGAACGCCTGCACAACGCCGTGGTCGGTTATGGCGACGGCTCTGTGACCCCATTTTATCGCCCGTTTAACAAGCTTGTCCGCCCCCGTCACGCCGTCCATTTGCGACATAGAGGTGTGAAGGTGCAGTTCAACCCGCTTCTCGGGCGCGTCGTCCGTTTTTTCGATTTCTTTTCCTGTCATGACGGAGCGCGCCCTTATGCAGTGCATTTTCATATACGAGTCAAATTCAATGCTCCCCTTTACGATGAGAACGCAGCCCTCTTTGACAAAGGAAGAAAGCTGTTCGCATTTGTCCGCCGATTCAAAAATCTTGACCGCGAAAGCGCCGGTGCCGTCCTCAAGGTTGAATTTGATTATTTTTTTTGTTCCGTCGCGCGTGTCCCGTATATCGGGCGCGAAGACTCTGCCCCACACGGTAACCGTGCCGTCGTTAACGGTAATGTCACTCATTCTGATGGGCGAAGATTTGATTTCGCTGCCTAAAAGCAAAACGGAATTTTCACGGGAAACGGGCAGTGAGACCTCATTGCTGCCGGTTTCCTTTTTCGATTTTTTCCGCTTCTTTTCGGGCTGATGAGGCGGCGCAACGGTTTCTGCCGGCTGTTCCTGTTTTTCATTTTGCGCTGCCGCGCCGTCATTCACGGCGTTTTTTTCTTTTTCGCCGGTAATGATTACCCCGACTTTTTTGCCGAAAAGCTCAAAAATGATTTTTTCCGCTTCTTGGGTGCAGCCGGTGTTTTGCAGCAGTGTCTCATCGCCTTTGATTTTAACAGTAAGCGTGTCGCCTTCAAACGAATAGCGCGCGTCGTCAAAAAAGCCGTTTGCCGCAGGCTTTCTTTCTTTCAGAATTTTGGCGACAAAGGGCATTGCGGCGCTGTCAAAGCATTCGGGTGAAAAAACGCAGTTTATATTAACGCTTTTAAGCCCCATCGTTTCCTTGACCTTGCGCCTTATGCTGTCTATCATGTCGCAGGGGACAAAACTTTCAAAGGCGGCAGTAATATCAAGCTCACCGCCGCCGTCATCAAGATTGATTTTTTTTACTTTTGCGTTTGCGATCGCGTTTTTTTCAAAGCCGTCAATGCATTCGCCGATAAAATAAACAAGGGAATCGTTTTTCATTACAGTTTCTCAATTTCTTCCATAAGGCTGTCAAGGGCGTTTTTTTCGTCAACCTTGCGCAGAATTTCGCCCTTTTTGAATATCACGGCGCACCCGTCGCCGCCCGCTATGCCGATATCCGCTTCTCTGGCTTCGCCCGGTCCGTTGACAACACAGCCCATTACGGCGACTTTGATGCCTTTTTTAACACTTTTGAGCCTTTCCTCAACCCCGTTTGCAAGGGCGATAAGGTCAATCCTCGTGCGCCCGCATGTGGGGCAGGAGACTATGGACGGGCAGTCTGTTCTGATACCGGCGGCTTTGAGTATCTCTATCCCGGCGTAAACCTCGCTTAAAGGCTGAGCCGTCATTGAAACGCGGATTGTGTCGCCTATGCCGTCGCATAAAAGCGAGCCTATGCCGATTGAGGATTTTATAAGCGCGCTGTTGTATGTGCCCGCTTCGGTAACTCCGAGGTGAAGGGGGTAGCCGCACTGCCCGGCAACAAGGCGGTACGCCTTTATCATCGTCTCAACATCCGATGATTTAATGGATATGACAATGTCGTCAAAATCGCACTGCTCAAGAATTTTCACATGACCCATAGCGCTTTCGCACAGCGCCTCGGCCGAGGGTGAAGAATACTTTGCGAGTATCTCCTTTTCGAGCGAACCGCCGTTAACACCGATTCTTATGGGCACGCCTTTGTTTTTACACTTGCGGGCGACGAGCCTGACCTTGTCCATGGAGCCGATGTTGCCGGGGTTTATTCTTATTTTGTCAACCCCCGCTTCAAGGCTTTCGAGCGCCAGGCGGTGGTCAAAGTGAATGTCCGCAACAACCGGCACAGTCAGGTTTTCTTTAAGGCGGCTTATCAGCTTTACCGCCGCCATATCCGGAACAGCGGCGCGTATTATTTCACAGCCCGCTTTTTCAAGCTCCGCCGCCTGTTTAACCGAGCCCTCGATATCCGTTGAAGGCACGTTGAGCATTGATTGCACCGTTACGGGCGCGTCGCCGCCGATGAAAATATTGCCGACCTTTATTTTTTTTGAAATGCGTCTTTGCATATTACCCCTTTATCAGTTTCCATATATCGCTCGCGCACACAACCGCCATAAACGCTAAAAGAAGAACCAGACCTACCGCGTGAATCCACCCCTCGTATTTTCGTGAGACGGGTCTGCCTATTATCATCTCAACAAAGGCGAAAAACGCTCTGCCGCCGTCAAGCGCCGGCAACGGCAAAAGGTTGAAAACGCCGAGGTTAACGGTTATGAGCGCCATTATCGCCAGAAGATAGGTATAATCCGTTTTAGCTATTGCGTCGTTCGCCGCCTCGGCGACAAATTCCACCGTGCCTATCGGACCCGAAAGGTCGCTCAGACCGTACCTTCCGGTAACAAGGTCAAAAAGGCTCAGCCAGACCATGCGGGCAAAGGACGCCGTCTCCCTGAATGAGCTTGTGACAATGTTTAAAAAGTGCGGCTCCTCGCCGACAATAATAAAATCCGAAATTATGGTGTTTGTTTTGCTGTTTTCAAGCCTGACGGTTTTGAACTGAACGCCTGTGAGTTTTATCTTTTCACCGTCGCGCTTAACGGTGAAGTCATACAGACCGTCCTTGCTCCGGGACATCAGAAAGTTTATGTCATAGTCCGAAAAGACGAAGCGGTTGTCGATTTTGAGTATTTCGTCTCCCTGTTTTAAGCCGTAGTTGCTGCTCACGGCGCCTTCGCGGAAGGAGTGTATGTATCTTGTGCCGACAAGGTCGCCGGTTGAGTTCATAACGGCGATGATAACAACGCCCAGAAGAATGTTGATTATTCCGCCCGCCATAATGATAATCAGGCGCTGCCACGGCTTTTTATTGCAAAAGGCGCGTTCGTTCTCACTGCCCTTGTTTTCGCCCTCCATACTTACATAACCGCCTATGGGCAGAAGGCGCAGGGAGTATTGGGTTTCGCCCTTTTTCTTTTTAAAAAGGCAGGGACCCATGCCCATTGAAAATTCATTTATCTGCACGTCAAAAAGGCGGGCAAACAGAAAATGCCCCAGCTCGTGGAACATAATTATAAGCCCGAAAAAGAAGATCGCGATTATTATGGGCCAGGCTTTGCTCCATATTGCCGAAAACGTTATTAAAGATAATGGTTCCATCTTGCCTCCGTATGTAGCGAAGAAAACGCCGTTTTCATCTTTTCTGCGACAGCCGCAGATTTAAATTTTGTTTAAAGCCCGAAGAGCTTTTCCGTTGTCTGACGGGCGAGACTGTCCGCTTCATAAACGTCCGAAAGAGAGCAGTCGTTTTTGACCGGGCACACCGTCAAAGCATTCTCGACGGCTTTCGGAATATCGGTAAATTTTATCTTTCCGCTTCTGAAAAGTTCGTTTGCCTTTTCGTTCGCCCCGTTAATGAACGCCGGCGCAAGTCCGCCGCGCTCAAAAGCCTGTTTGCAGTATGAAATGCAGGGGAAGGCGTCGTAATCCGGCTTTTCAAAGGTCAGGGTCATATATTCTGTCAGGTCAAGCTCCCTGACGGGGCTTTCGGCTCTGTCGGGGTATGTGAGAGCGTACTGTATGGGTATACGCATATCGGCGACTCCCAACTGACCTATAACGGAATTGTCAACAAACTGTACCGCGGAGTGAAGAACGCTCTGCCTGTGAACCACAACATCGATTTTGTCGCTCTTTATTCCGAACAGCCACGCCGCTTCAATTATTTCAAGGCCCTTGTTCATCATTGTTGCGCTGTCAACGGTTATTTTTGCCCCCATTGCCCAGTTCGGGTGGCTGAGCGCCTGTTCAAGAGTCACGTTTTCAAGTTCTTTTTTTGTTTTGCCGAAAAACGGGCCGCCTGAAGCGGTTAAAATCAGTTTTTTTATCTGTTTTTTATCCTTGCAGCCCGCAAGGGACTGAAAAACGGCGGAATGCTCGCTGTCAACGGGGAGAATGGAGATTCCTTTTTCCCGAGCAATCCGGGTTACATGACTGCCGCCCGCGACAAGGGATTCTTTGTTGGCAAGGGCAAGGCCGTTGCCCGCTTCGAGCGCGGCGACAGTGCCGCCGAGACCCGCTATGCCCACAATGCTGTTAAGAACGCACTGCGTTTTCATTGACGCGCATTCGGTAACGCCCCCGCTGCCTGAAAGAACCTTTACGCCGGTGTCGGCAATTTTTATTTTAAGTTCCTTCGCCTTTTTTTCGTCCGCGACGGCGACGGCTTCAGGGGAAAACTGTCTTACCTGATTTTCGAGAATGTCGATTCTTGAGTTTGATGTCAGGGCGGTTATCCTGATGCCGTGCATGTCCGCTACGTCAAGCGCCTGCCTGCCGATTGAGCCGGTGGAGCCTAAAATTGTCAGCTCTTTAACCATATCCGGTTACCTCAGGAAAAGAGAGGAGGCGACAACAAGCAGGATATACGCCGTCGGGATTGAGAAAAGGAAGGAGTCGATTCTGTCCGTAGCGCCGCCGTGACCGGGCAAAAGTGTGCCGAAATCCTTAACGCCGTAGTTTCTCTTGATGACGGAAAAAGTCAGGTCTCCGCAAATGCCCATAACGCACAGAACGGGAGTGAAAATCAGCACCATCCAAAATCTGACGGTATCGAAGTGGAAGAACCACCTGTCGCATATAAAGAACGCCGCGAGCGAAAAAACCGTTGTGCCTACAACGCCGCCGACAGCGCCCTCAACGCTTTTTTTCGGGCTTATGGTGGGTGCCAACTTGTGTTTGCCGAATTTCATGCCCGTGAAAAGGGCGAAGGTGTCGTTGAGCCAGGCGGAAAACATTGAAATCAGGATGATGTAAACCGCGTTTGAGCGGCTGAAAATATCCGGCATTGTGTCGATATAATCGGGAATAAACTTTACGCACATCAAAGCGAGAGGAACCCCCGTTGACGACACAAGTGAAAAAGCGATGTTTTCAAACCGTGTCACGGAATACATACGAAGCATAAGCAAAAGCAAAAACAGTACATACGCCGCGTACAGTATGCCGCCCGAAAACGGCAGAAAACGGCCGATGTCAAAGGTCAGCCACCCCGTCAGAAAAACGGCGAAGGCGATTGAAATACCTGTCAGAAGCTTGTTTTTGCAGCCGGTAACATTCATTATTTCATGCACCGAGAGAGCTGAAATAACCGCCACGGCTATTGATACCCATTCGCCGTGACCGTAGCCTATGAGCGTTAAACAGCCGATTGCGAACAGCGCGCAGCTTATGCCGACAATAACCCTTACTTTCATTTTGTATCACATCAGACGCCGCCGAAGCGCCTGTTCCTTCTGTTAAATTCGATAATGGCTCTGTCAAGGTCTTCCGGGGAGAAATCCGGCCAGAGTGTGTCCGAAAAATACAGCTCGGAATATGCCGACTGCCAGATAAGAAAGTTTGAGATACGGTATTCGCCGCCGGTTCTTATTATCATATCCGGGTCGGGCTGACCGGCAGTGAAAAGCCCTGAGGAAATATCCTCTTCTGTCAGCTTATCGGGGTCGATTTCACCTTTTGCCGCCCTTTGAGCCAAAGCTTTTGCGGCAAAGAGAATTTCGTTCCTCCCGCCGTAGTTAAGCGCGACGTTTACTGTCAGACCGTCTTTGTTTTCGGTGCCGCTTTCGAGGATGTCGATAAGAGAAACAATGTCCTGCGGCAGACCGGCGCGGCTGCCGATGTAGCGAATGCGCATTCGCTTTTTTTCGTTTTCGCTTTCGCGCGCGTTGACCCTGGCAAAAAACCGTCTGAAAAGCTCCATAAGGGCGTTGACCTCTTTTTCGGGGCGTTTCCAGTTTTCGGTTGAGAAGGCATAAAATGTGACAACCTTAATGCCGATGTCACAGGCGTATTCGCATATGTTTTCGAAGACCCGGGCTCCCGCCTTGTGGCCTTCAAACCTTTCAAGACCCTGCTTTTGCGCCCAGCGTCCGTTGCCGTCCATTATTATGCCGATATGCTCCGGTATAACAAGACCTTCAAGGTCCTTTTTGCTCATAATTTTGCTCCCGCACAGGGAAAGCTTCAATTAATCGGTGCTTTCCTGAAATTACATAATTGTGTGCATTATGCCCGAAGGGCGAGGACCCTTCGGGCTGTTAAATGCGGTAAAGAGAGGTTAAGGCAACACCGCACAATTCGCGGCACGCGCCTTGCGCGAATATTATTCCGTCATATTTCACAAAAATCTCAGTCAATACACAAAGTATCAACTTCGATTTTTTATCATCTGACGAAAAATCTTACTTCGCAATCCGCATACCTGAATTGTGCGGTATTGCCTTAAATCAGATTGACATAATCTCTTTTTCTTTTTCGTCGGCGATTTTTTCAATGTCCTTTATGAATTTGTCGGTCTTGTCCTGAACCTCTTTTTCGCCGTCTTTGAGGTCGTCCTCGGTGATTTCGGACGCCTTTTCCATCTTTTTAAGCTTTTCAATGCAGTCTCTTCTTGCCGAGCGTACGGATACCTTCGCTTCTTCAGCGAATTTTCTGACATCCTTGCTCAGCTCCTTGCGGCGCTCTTGCGTAAGCTGCGGGAAAATAAGGCGGATTGTCACGCCGTCGTTCTGAGGATTGATGCCGATGTTTGACGCCTGAATCGCCTTTTCGATTGAATTGAGAGTGGATTTGTCCCAGGGCTGAATAACAAGGATTCTCGCCTCGGCAACGGAAACGGCTGCCATCTGGTTAATCGGTGTGGGCGTGCCGTAATAGTCAACCCTGATTTTGTCGAGCACACCTGCGTTTGCTCTGCCCGCTCTGAAGCCGGCGTATTCCTTGATGAGGGCGTCAACGGTTTTCTGCATTCTTTCCTGAGCTGCTTTAATGACGGTATCCATAGATTAAACCTCCGTTTAAATTTGTATTTTATGTGAAATGCCAGTTGATTATCTGACAAGAGTTCCTACATTTTCGCCCCTGACGGCGCGTACGATGTTCTGAGGGTCCGAAAGGTTAAAAACAAGAATGGGTATGTTGTTGTCGCGGCAAAGGGACGCCGCTGTGGAGTCCATGACCTTGAGATTTTTTTCAAGAACCTCGGTGTGCGATATTTCGTCGTATTTGACGGCGTCGGGGTATTTGTTCGGGTCCTTGTCATAAACGCCGTCAACGTTAGTGGCCTTGAGGATGACCTCGGCTTTGATTTCCGCCGCTCTCAGCGCGGCGCATGTATCGGTTGAAAAGAACGGGTTGCCCGTGCCCGCGGCGAAAATGACTACCCTGCCCTTTTCAAGGTGGTGAAGGGATCTGCTTGTTATGTAGGTTTCCGCGATGCGGCGCATATCAACCGCGCTCTGAACCCTTACATCGCACCCTAACTGTTCAAGGGTGTCGCAAAGGGCGAGGGAGTTCATAACGGTTGCGAGCATACCTATGTGATCCGCGCGCGTTCTGTCCATACTGCCGCCGCTTCTGCCGCGCCAGAAATTGCCGCCGCCGACAACAAGACCGACCTGAACGCCCATGTCGCTTATCTCTTTGATGCTTTTGCATATTGCCCCGATTGTGTCAAAATCGAAGCCGTGACCCTGTTCCCCGGCGAGCACTTCGCCGCTGAGTTTTAAAAGGATTCGTTTGTATTTGGGTTGCATGCCGCTCAAACCTCCGTATTGTTTTTTGATTATGATTCCCTCACGCATCACGCTTAGGCGCGATACATTCCGGAATCATCGGACGGTTGATAACCGTCCCTGCAAGCTACGATCAATTCCGCATTCCGCACTCCGCATTCCGCATTGATTTAAAGTCCGAAATACCTGCGGTGGCGCAGATATTCTATCGAGCGCTTCGTGTCGGTAAGCCCGCAACTTACTATTGTTATC
>JAILFM010000158.1 GCA_024697575.1 Clostridiales bacterium | reverse complement strand
AGGGCGATGATTTTATTTTTCTCATTCTTCCCGTGAGGCTCAAAAATGAAAATTAAAGTCAGAGTTGTCAAAAAGAAAGTTATTGAAAAATCAATAGATACGGAATATATCCGCCTTGACGCTTTTCTTAAGCTTTGCGGGGCAGTTCAGACGGGCGGTCACGCAAAAAACATTATTCAGTCCTCCCTTGTCAAAGTCAACGGCGAAGTGTGCACAATGAGGGGCAAGAAACTGAGAAAAAATGACACCGCAGAATACGAAAACAAAGTTTATAAAGTAACTCAACCATAACATCCGGTATCTAACATCTAATATCTAATATCTAAATGGGGTGATAATTATGAAAGCAAGAATACCCGGAGCGCAGCAGAATTCACAGGCAAATATGATGAAAAAAATTCAGGAAATGCAGGCAAATATGGAAGCCGTGCAGAAAGAGATTGAAGAGACTGTTTTTTCGTCTTCAACCGGCGGCGGCATTGTGGAAGCGAAGGTAAACGGCGCTCATCAGGTTGTTGAAATCAACATCAACCCCGAAGCGGTTGACCCGGACGACGTCGAGATGCTCCAGGATCTGATAATTTCCGCAGTGAATGAAAGCATAAGAAAAGCCAACGAAGCCATGGAGAGCGGTATGGAAAAGGCAAAGGGCGGTCTTTCAATACCCGGTCTGTTCTGATGGACGCTTTTTCACCTTCACTAGAAAACCTTATAGACTCTTTGGCGACTCTGCCCGCAATCGGACGCAAAAGCGCCCAGAGGCTCGCTTTCCACATACTTAAAATGGACGAAAAGAGCCTTGAAAAGTTTATTTCTTCAATCAACAACGCAAGGCAGCTTATCCACAGGTGCCCCGTGTGCTGCAACCTGACGGACGGCGAAATATGTTCCGTATGTTCTTCGGGTGAGAGGGACAGGAGCCTTATATGCGTTGTTGAAAACCCGAAGGATGTTGTAGCGTTTGAAAAAACGCATGAATATAACGGGCTGTATCATGTTCTTCACGGCGTGATTTCACCCATGAACGATATAAATCCCGAGGATATATGCATAAAAGAGCTTATCGGGCGCCTTGCCGGGGACGAAGTGAAAGAGGTCATTTTAGCTACAAACCCCACGGTTGAGGGCGAAGCGACGGCGCTTTTCATCTCAAAGCTGATTAAACCCGTCGGCGTAACTGTGTCGCGCCTTGCTTACGGCGTGCCGGTAGGCGCCGAGCTTGAATACACGGATGAATTTACCCTTGTCAGGGCTATGGAAGGGCGAAGAACTCTTTAATGAAAATATACAGGCACAGCGCCGAAAATTTCAGGAACATTTCAAAGTGCGAATTAACTTTTCACGATGAAATGAACATAATCTACGGTGAAAACGGTCAGGGAAAGACAAATCTTATCGAAAGTATCTGGATAATGACCGGATTTTACTCCTTCCGCTGCCGCAAAAACAGTTTTCTGATAAAACAGGGCAAAGAAAAGGCAAAAACAAAGACCCTGTTTTTTTCACAGGGCAGGGAACAGACCGCCGAGATGATAATAGGTGAAAAGAAGGAGCTTACCTTAAACGGCGTTAAGGAAGCGTCGCCCAGAGCCATGACAGGCAGGTTTCCCGCCGTGGTTTTTTCGCCGGGAACATTATCCGTTATCAAAAACGGACCGGGCGAAAGGCGAAAGCTTGTTGATATGGCTTTGTCGCAGATAAAGCCCAATTACGCCGGCATCTTAAGCAATTATATCAAGGTTGTTGACAGCCGCAACGCGATGCTTAAAAAATACGGCGAAAAATGCTTTGATATGCTGTATTTTTCGACCCTTGACGAACAGCTTGTTTCACTTGGAGCAAAAATAATAAAATACCGCCTTGAATATATTGAAAAGCTTTCAAAAGAAAGCGGCGAAATATACGGCGGCATCAGCTCAGAAAAAGAAAAATTCGCCTTTTACTATGATTTTTCAAGGGACAGCCTGACCGAAAGCGGGATTGAGGAAAGGCTGAAAAAAGAAATCTTTGATTTTCGTGAAAAGGATGTTAAGTATCTTTATACCTCGGCAGGTCCCCATACTCACGACATCAGCCTTTTTCTTGACGGTAAGGACGCTCGCTCCTTTGCTTCTCAGGGTCAGCAGCGCTCGTGCGCCCTGGCGCTGAAACTGGGCGAAGCGAATCTTATGGAAAAGTATACCGGTGAAAAACCGGTCATCATGCTTGACGATGTTATGAGCGAGCTTGATGAAAAAAGGCAGAGCTTTATTCTCAATTTTCTTGACGGTCAGCAGGTGTTTCTGACCTGCTGCGATATATCGCAGACTCTCAGAGGAAAAAAGGGAAAGGTTTTCAAAATCGAAAACGGAGGTTTAGTTTAATATGCTCAAAAACATTTCACCCATAATTTCACCCGAGCTTCTTAAAATTCTTATGGAAATGGGTCACGGCGACGAAATAGTCATTGGCGACGGCAATTTTCCCGCCGCGTCAGTCGCTTCGCGCCTTGTAAGGCTTGACGGTCACGGCGTGAACGAAATTCTCGACGCCGTTCTTAAGCTTATGCCGCTTGACACCTATGTTGAAAAGCCGGTGGCTCTTATGGACAACGGCGATAAGGACAACCTGCCCCCGATTTGGAGCGACTACGAAGCGACGGTTGAAAAAAACGAGGGCAAAAAAGAATTTGAATTAGTCGAAAGATTCGCTTTTTATGAAAGGGCGAAAAAGGCTTACTGCGTTGTCGCCACGGGCGAAACGGCGATTTACGCAAATATCATTCTTAAAAAAGGCGTTGTGATTCAATGATGAAAAAGGTTCTTGCAATCGACTTCGGCGCTTCAAGCGGGCGAGCCATAACCGGAACGTTTGACGGCGAAAAAATAACGCTTGAAGAGGTCCACCGTTTTTCAAACGACCCGGTTGAAATAAACGGCACCGTCTATTGGGACGTTTTGAGGCTCTTTTATGAAATAAAGCAGGGTCTGTCAAAAGCGGGCAATTTTGAGAGCGTCGGCATTGACACCTGGGGAGTTGACTTCGGGCTTATTGACGAGTTCGGCTGCCTTGTTGAAAACCCGGTTCACTACAGAGACAAGAGAACGAAGGGGCTTATTGAAGAAGCGGCGAAGATAATACCGAACAGCGAGTTTTATGAAAGAACCGGTATTCAGTTCATGGAGCTCAACACCGTTTATCAGCTGTATTCGCTCAAAAAATACAGACCGCATATTCTGGAAAGGGCAAACAGGCTTTTGTTTATGCCCGACCTTTTCGGCTATTTTCTCACCGGAAATAAGACCACCGAATATTCGATAGCGACAACGTCGCAGATGGTGGACCTTAAAACAAAGACCTGGGCGGGGGATTTGCTCAGGCGTCTCGGGATAAGAGAAGATATTCTCTGCCCCATCAGCCCGTCGGGGACCGAGCTCGGGATGATAAAAAAAGAAATCTGCGACGAGTGCGGCATACAGAGTGTTCCGGTTATTTCAGTTTGCGGCCACGACACTCAGAGCGCCATCACAGCCGTTCCGGCGGACAAAAAGGACTTTGCCTTCCTCTCAAGCGGAACATGGTCGCTTTTCGGCACGGAGCTTGACGAGCCGGTTATCAGCGAAAAATCAATCAAAATGAACGTCACGAACGAGGGCGGATACGGCTCAAAGATCGGCTTTCTTAAAAACATTATCGGTCTTTGGCTTATTCAGGAGAGCAGGCGCCACTGGAACCGCCACGGCAAAGATTATACATACGCGGATCTTGAAAAGCTTGCACTGGAAGCGAAGCCCTTTAAATGCTTCATTGACCCGGATGCGCCGGAATTTGTGCCCCACGGCAACATACCCGCAAGGGTCAGGGAATACTGCAAAAACACAAATCAGCCCGTTCCTGAAACGCCGGGCGAAGTTATGCGCTGCATTTATGAATCCCTGGCTATGAAATACAGGCTCACTCTTGATAATCTTGAAGAATGCACCGGCAGAAAGTATGAAAAAATCAACGTTATCGGCGGCGGCACGAAAGACACGCTCTTACTTAAGATGACAGCGTGCAGCACCGGCAGAGAGGTTGAAGCGGGTCCCGTTGAAGCGACGGTTCTCGGGAACATCGTTTTGCAGCTTATCGCCGGCGGAGCAATCAAAGACATTGAACACGCAAGGCAGGTTATAAAAAACAGTGAAAAAACGAAACTGTATATGCCCGAAAACAGCGAAGAATGGCAAAGGGCGTACGAACGTTTTCTCAGTGTAATAAAATAATACTTAATTACTGTAAGAAAGGAAAACCGTTATGGCAAAAAGCAGACTTATAGGCGAATATCCCGTAATCGGCATACGCCCGATTATCGACGCAAGGCGCGGCCCGCTCAAGGTAAGGGAGTCGCTTGAAGAGCAGACAATGGGCATGGCAAAAGCCGCCAAGAAACTTTTTGAGGAAAACTTAAGATATTCAAACGGAGAGCCCGTTAAAGTCGTTATCTCCGACACTTCCATAGGCAGAGTAGCCGAGGCGGCGCAGTGCGCGGCGCAGTTCAAAAAAGAGGGCGTTGACATCACCCTCTCCGTCACTCCCTGCTGGTGCTACGGCTCTGAAACAATGGATATGGACCCGAACACCATCAAAGGCGTTTGGGGCTTTAACGCGACCGAAAGACCGGGCGCCGTTTACCTTGCCGCCGTTCTCGCCGCTCACGCCCAGAAGGGTCTGCCGGCGTTCGGCATCTACGGCAAGGATGTTCAGGAAGCTGACGACACCTCCATGCCCGACGACGTTAAAGAAAAGCTTTTGAGATTTGCCCGCTGCGCTGTCGCCGTGGCGACAATGAGAGGCAAGTCATACCTTCAGATAGGTTCAATCTGTATGGGTATCGCCGGCTCAATCATCAACCCCGAGTTTATTGAAGAATATCTCGGCATGAGAGTTGAAAGCGTTGACGAGGTGGAGATTATCCGCCGCATGACAGAGGGCATCTATGACGAGGAAGAGTTTAAAAAGGCTCTCGCATGGACAAAGGCAAACTGCCCCGAAGGCTATGACAAGAACCCCGAATTCGTTCGCAAGAGCGACGAACAGAAGGAGAAGGACTGGGAGTTCACTGTCAAGATGATGTGCATCATCAAGGACCTTATGAACGGCAACAAAAACCTGCCCGAGGGCAGGGAGGAGGAGATGTGCGGTCACAACGCCATCGCCGCCGGTTTCCAGGGTCAGAGACAGTGGACGGACTTTTACCCCAACGCCGACTTCGCGGAAGCGATGCTCAACACCTCCTTTGACTGGGAAGGCGTCAGGGAGCCCTATGTTCTCGCGACCGAAAACGACACTCTCAACGGTCTCGGCATGCTGTTTATGAAGCTTCTGACGAACAGACCGCAGATGTTCGCGGACGTTCGCACCTACTGGAGCGCGGATTCCGTCAAGAGAGTTACCGGTTATGATATCGAAGGCCACGCCAAAGATGCGGGCGGCTTTATTCACCTTATTAATTCCGGCGCGTGCTGCCTTGACGCATGCGGCGAAGTGAAGGACGAAAACGGAAACGGCGTTATAAAAGAGTGGTATAACGTTACCGACGAAGATAAAGAAAAAATTCTCAAGGCGACCACATGGTGCGCATCCGACAACGGCTATTTCAGAGGCGGCGGATACAGCTCACGCTTTGTTACCCGCGCTCAGATGCCCGCGACGATGATAAGGCTCAATATTGTCAAGGGTCTGGGCCCCGTTCTTCAGGTATGCGAAGGCTGGACTGTTGAACTGCCGGACGAAGTGACGGACAAACTCTGGAAGAGAACCGACTACACATGGCCGTGCACATGGTTCACACCCAGATGTGAGGAAAACAACCCGCCGTTTAAATCCGCATATGACCTTATGAACAACTGGGGCGCGAACCACGGCGCGATTTCATACGGCCATATCGGCGCGGACCTTCTCACCTTCGCTTCAATGCTGAGAATCCCCGTTGCTCTTCACAATGTTCCGGATGAAAAGATATTCCGCCCGGCCTGCTGGGGAGCTTTCGGCACAAAGGATAAAGAGGGAGCGGACTTCCGCGCATGCGCCGCATACGGAGCGATGTACAAATAATGCGGAAATTAATTCAATGCGGAATGCGGAATGCGGAATTGAAATATAATTCGTAATGCGGAATGCTCAATTAATTTCACGGCGTGGGACTGTAGGGACGGTTATTAACCGTCCGATGGTTCCCGAATGCACCGCTTTAATGCGGGAGCGTGAGGGAATCATTACATAATGCGGAATGCGGAATGCGGAATTATACGAGCGAACGGCGGGCATCCCGTAGGGCACGCATACATGCGCCGATATAAGATAAGGGGTGATAATATGGAGGGAAAAACCGAGTTTGTGGTTTTCTGTATTGAAAATCTTGCAAGCCGCCTCGGCAAAAACGCCGCGGATGTTTACCTTGCGCTGACAGATGAAAAAAAGTTTCTCTCAATGTATATCATCCCTAATTATGAGATTCTTCATACCCAAAGCAAGGAATATATCATTGACGATTTGCTTGAGGCTGCAAAGGAAGCGGGTGTAAAGATATGAGGGTGTATCACGGTTCTTATACGGAAATACCCGTTCCGGATGTCAGTCATTCACGCAGAGCCGTTGACTTCGGCCCCGGGTTTTATGTTACGCCAATTTACGAACAGGCAAAAAAATGGGCTGAAAAATTCGGACGAAGGGGCAAAAGTTCTGTTATTTCCGAATATGAATTTAATGAAAACGCTTTTTCGTTTCTTAAAGCGCTCAGGTTTGATTCTTATTCCGACGAATGGCTGAATTATGTGATAGCCTGCAGAAAAGAAGCTGTCAATGACGATTATGACATTATTATCGGCGGTGTTGCAAACGACAAGGTGTTTGACACGGTGGAACTCTTTTTTGACGGTTTGATTGAAGCGTCGGTTGCGATTGAAAGGTTGAAATATGAAAAGCCGAACCTGCAAATCTGTTTCAAAACGCAGAAAGCTATTGATAATTATCTGAAATTTTCAGGGAGTGAAATGCTTTGACGGCAAACAAAACTCTTCTCCAAAAAAAGTATTCGCGGGTAATTGAACTGTATGCCTCAAAATACGGTGTTTCGCTTGAAACCGCGCTGGACAGATTCTATAAATCAGAGCTTTATAAGCTTGTGAGCGAGGGCGTTTCGGATTTGCACTGTATGAGTGACATTTATCTTGCGCAGGAACTTGATGAAGAATATAATTCGATTTAATGCGGAACTTTATTCAATGCGGAATGCGGAATGCGGAATGCGGAATTGGTTTTTGTATAAACAAAAACGGCGATTGCGTAAGGCACGCATACATGCGTGCCGGTAGCAGATAGCAGATAGCCGATAGCTGCACGGCGTGGGACTGTAGGGTACGCATACATGCGTGCAGATAGCAGATAGCAGATAGCCGATAGCTGCACGGCGTGGGACTGTAGGGACGGTTATTAACCGTCCGATGGTTCCCGAATGCACCGCTTTTATGCGGGAGCGTGAGGGAACCATAACTAAAAGCATTTTTCCGCGGTTTGTTCCGCAAGCTGCCGTATATCACGCAGTAATACCGCGAATATAATAGAATATAATAAAATATCAAGGAGCAGGGCGTCAAAAACCCTGCTCCTTTGAAATTCAGACAAGACAGAGAACTGTCCCCTGTCTTAGTCGCCTGTCTTAAATTTATGCGTCCGTATCTCCCATTAAAGCCGCCTTTCGGTATATGTCAATTGACTGTTCGCTGTCATTTTTCCAGTCATCCCAACCGTTGTTTGATTGATTCATAACAACTGTTCCCGCAAAGGATGGCGAGCAAACGCCCAGTTCCAAATTTTCCAGCAATTTACCGTTAGCGTCCATTGGAGCTACATTTCTTAAGGCTTTGGCTTTAGCCGAAACACCCTTATCTTCCGTAATTCCCAATATACTGTTTTTCAGCAGAGTCCAGCATCCGTTATCAACAACTGCGGTTGCTTTCACTGTTTTGTTACCGTCTGATTTTTTCTTTCTCTCAAAAGTGTAAGAACCGTCGGGAATTATACTGCTTGATCTGTTGTCGGCGGCTTCTTTGAACACTTCGTTCTTTCTCTCATCCTTCGGATAAATTATTTTGCCCTCAAAAGATGAAAGAAGCTGAACAACAATATTCTTGTCAACTGCAAAAAGCTCTGTATCGCCGACACGGCTTTTCTCAAAAATTGTATCTAAAAGGCTTTCCTTATCTTTGTAATCAATGACCTCAATGGCAAATTCTCTCTTGAGTCCCGTAACATTTCTGTAGCCGTTTTGCTCAAGGTTATACATCCTCTGCTCAAAGTTTTCCGAACCCGTTCTGCCCAGCTTGATAAGGCCGGAAACGGCGGTTGTCATTACATATATAATACCTTTTTCCAAGTTATCGTACCTCTTTTTTACATATTCATATGGATAATGGCAATTTATACCATGAAAAAAGCGTCTTATCAAGTCGGTTGTTATATTTTTATCGAGTGACTTGTCATTTTTTTGTCGAGTCACTCGACAAAATGCGTGTCGAGCGTTGTCGAGTCGCCTGATTTTTTAATCGCGTCGTATTCGGGAACCATCGGACAGTTAATAACCGTCCCTACAGTCCCACACCGTGCAGCTATCGGCTATCTGCTATCTGCTATCGGCACGCATGTATGCGTGCCCTACGGGATGCCCGCCGTTCGCTCGAATAATTCCGCATTCCGCACTCCGCATTCCGCATTAAATCAAATTCCGCATTCCGCATTAAATCTTGATATACCTTGCATTTTTATATGTTCCGATTTTTCGGATTTTGTTTTCTTTCAAAAGATTTTGCAAAACATATTCAACCGTTCTTACGCTTGTATCCGGAACTTTTTCGAGTACTTGCATTTTTGAAATCGGAACTATCGCATTCATCAGGATCGTCTCAATCCGTTCGGTTTTACTTGCTTTTTTCAGGGATATTTCAATAAAATTGTCGTCGAGGTCTTTGTAGCATCTGTATAAAACCTGTAAAAAGAAAACCATAAACGATTCATAGTTGTTTTGATTCTGATGCCATCCGATTGACGATTTTTCAAGCGCTTTATAATACGCCTCTTTGTATTTTTCTGTGCAGGCTTCAAATGAAATGTATTTACAAATATCATATCCGTGAATATAGAGCAAAAGTACTGTCATAAGCCTTGAAATTCTGCCGTTGCCGTCCGTAAAGGGGTGGATGCACAGAAAGTCGAGCACAACGCAGGGGATGAGAAACAGGGCGGGAATGTCCGGTCTTTGCCTGGCTTCAACATATGCCAGGATCATCTGCTCAACTGATTTTTCCGTTTCAGAGCTGCCGACAGGTTTGAACCGTATTCTTCTTTCACCCGACGGCGAATACTCCATAATCAGGTTGTCTCTTGTCTTGAAGCGCCCTGCCTCAACGGGAGAGGTGTCGTTAAGCATCATTTTGTGAAAGCGCCTGATAAGTTCTGCGCTCAGGTCAAGCTCTTTGTGACCGGTGTGAATAAGATTCAGCGCATCCTTGTAGCCGGATATTTCTTTTTCGTCGTGGGTAACCGGTTTTGAACCTTTAACAATGTCCCTTATTCTTTCATCTGTCGCAACAACGCCTTCAATTGCATTACTGCCTTTGACTGATTCAACAACGGATTTTTGCCTCATAGCCTCGAAAAGCTGAGCATTGTTCAAAATCCGGAATTTTTCTTTTGCGTTGAGATCAGCCACCGTATTTGACATGCCGACAAGATTTCCCGGTATACTGTTTTTCAGAAAAGAATAATCATATCGTCTCATATTTCTCACATCCGTACAATTTACTTACTAAAATATATCATTTATTAGTAAGTAAGTCAATGTTACGCATTATGCATTATGCATTGTGCATTGAATACACTCGCAGCATTTTGCGCACTCGCCGCAGTGGACGCATTCCCTGTCGCCGACCTTTTTGATATCCGTCTTGCATACCTTCAGGCATTTGCCGCAGCGGGTGCACTTACTCTCATCCACGCTCATTCTGAAAAACGAGAACCTGTTGAACAGCGAATATAAAGCTCCCAGAGGGCAGAGAAAGCGGCAGAAAACACGGTAGCAGAACACCGACAAAACGGCGATAACAATTAAAATCAGCGTTTTGAGTGAAAAGAGCCTGCCGAGCATCGCCCTGACGGAGGGGTTAGCCGCGCTCAGGAAAATTCCGCCTTCGAGAGTGCCGGCGGGGCAGATATATTTGCAAAAGCCGGGTTCAAAAATCAAAAGCGGAACCGCGACGCAGAAAACGGCAAGTATGATATATTTAAGAAAAGACAGAGCCGCCGTGACTCTGCCTTTTTTTATTTTTCTGCCCGGTATTTTATAAAGCAGCTCCTGAAGAAGACCGAACGGGCATAAAAAGCCGCAGATAAAGCGGCCGAAAACAACGCCGAACAGAATCAGAAGCCCCAGAACATAGTATGGAAATCCGTGTTTTGAAGAAACAAGCGCGCTCTGGAGAGAGCCCAGAGGGCACGCGCCCACAGCCCCGGGGCAGGAGTAGCAGTTAAGCCCCGGAACGCATACGCCTTTTAAGGAGCCGGTGTATATTCTGCCCCTCGCGAAGCCCGTTATATTGCAGTTATAAAGAACGGCAGTGATAACCTGAGTCAGCCGCCGGGCATGTTTTTTTAAAAATTTCATTTCAGCCTATCCCAACGCATTCATAGCAGATTTTTGCCGCTTTCTGAAACACGCTCATACAGTCGCCCGCCGAAATTCCGGCGGCAATCAGAGCGAGGGCGGCAATGAGCAGCGCCGCCCTCAGAATTTTTTTGTTAAACATTCAGCGCCTTTTCAATAGCCTGTTTATAAACTTCATACTGTATATCCGCGCCCCTCGCGCCGATAAAGGTATCGGTGATAACGCCGTATTTGTCAATAACAAGGGTGTATGGGATGCCGTCGGAGGGGTAAAGAGCGGAAACGGAGCCTTTTTCGTCAAGCCCGACTGTGAAGGTATAGCCGTATTCGTTAAGGAACTGCTTAACAGTCGATTTTGATTCGCCGTAGTTGACTGCCATAACCTTGAGCCTGTCGCCGTATTCGCTGTGAAGCCGCTGGAACGCGGGCATCTCTCCGCAGCACGGCCCGCACCAGGTCGCCCAGAAGTTGAGTATAACGACTTTGCCAGAAACGCCCGAATAATCGCTCAGCCTGAATGTTCCGCCGTCAGCGGTTTTCACCGTAAAATCCGGCGCGTCAACGCCCGCGGCAAGCTCCTGACCGTTACTGTCAAATTTTACGGTTTTTTTAAGGCTGCCTAAGAAATACAAAGCGCAGAAGATAGCGGCAGCAATCAGAATTCCCCGAAAAAGTTTATCAGCGGTGTTTCTCATAATTATGGTCCAACCTTTCCATTACAGGAAACTGTCCACCGTCTTTTGTAAGACAAAGAACCGTCCCCTGTCTCTTGCATCTTCGTCTGTTTTTTATTCCTTCGCTTTCAATTCTGTTAAAGGGAATTGTTACTTAATGCCTGCTGAACAAATCAAAATGCAATATATAGCAACCCATCATGCGCATTTTGATTTGTTTAAAGCGCAAGGTTTTTGCAAAGAATATTGCAAAAACCTTGCACTTGCTGTGCGAACGCTTCGCACAGCAAGCAGGCATTCCAATGGATACTGTTGTTAAAATCTGCGATTTTAACCGAAAAAGCGTTCAGAAACGCTTTTTCGCAAATGCCGACAGCGTGTCGGCATTTGTTCAGTAGACATTACTTAACAACGATATTCACAAGGCGGCCTTTGACGTAAAGCTGTTTGACAACGGTTTTGCCGTTTGTCGCTTCTTTAATTTTGTCAAGCTCCATGGCGGCGGCAACGGCGTCATCCTGACTGATGTCCGCGGGGACTGTCATCTTTTCGCGCACCTTGCCGTTAATCTGAACGGCGATCTCAACGCTGTCGTCAACGCACTTGCTCTCATCCCACTCGGGCCATTTTTCAAAGGCTATGGTGCCTTCGTGACCTAAAAGCTGCCACATCTCCTCACAGATATGGGGCGCGACGGGTGAAAGCAGCTTAACGAGCCCTTCGGCGTATTCCTTAGGGCAGGAGCCGGCTTTATAGACGGCGTTGACAAATATCATCATCTGGCTTATCGCGGTGTTAAAGCCGAGAGTCTCAAAGTCCTTTGTGACCTTGCGAACGGTCTTGTGATATTCTTTTTCAAGCTCGTTCTTTTTACCGTCGTTTATATTTTCGCTTTCCGTGAAGAAATTCCACACGCGGGTGAGGAATTTCTTTGCGCCCTCAACGCCCTGGTTGCTCCACGGCTTTGACGCTTCGATGGGGCCCATAAACATCTCATAAAGCCTGAGCGTATCCGCGCCGTAATCCCTGACGATGTCGCTCGGATTTACGACATATTCGGGGAAGCGCTTGCCCATTTTGATGCCGTTCGAGCCTAAAATCATGCCCTGGTGAACAAGCTTTTTGAACGGCTCTTTTACGGGCGAAACTCCCTCGTTATAAAGGAAGCGGTTCCAGATTCTCGAATACATCAGGTGACCCACGGCGTGCTCGGGGCCGCCGATGTAAAGGTCAACGGGCAGCCAGTGCTTCAAAAGCTCGGGGTCGCACAGCTGTTTGTCGTTTTTCGGGTCGATGTAGCGCATATAGTACCAGCTTGAGCCGGCGGAACCGGGCATTGTGCTGGTTTCACGCTTGCCTTTGACGCCGTTTTTCTCAATATATTTCCACTCTTGCGCGTTCTCAAGGGGCGCTTTGCCGTTTTTGCCCTTGTAGTCGTCAAGCTCGGGCAGAACAAGGGGCAGCTCGCTGTCGTCAAGAACGTGAATTTCGCCGTCGTCCGTGTAATATACGGGGACGGGTTCGCCCCAGTAGCGCTGGCGGGCAAAAATCCACTCTCTGAAATGGTAGTTGACTTTGCGCCTTGCGACGCCCGCTTTTTCAAGCTTTGAGGTTATCGCTTCTTTCGCTTCCTCAACGGTGAGGCCGGTGAACTCCTCGCTGTTAATCAGCTTTATCCCTTTGCCGAGGTAGTCGTATTTTTCAAGCGCTTTTTCGGTGGTGTCGCCGCCGTCAATGACCTTTATCATGGGGATATTGTGAACCTTGGCGTATTCAAAGTCGCGCTGGTCGTGCGAGGGGACGGCCATAACCGCGCCCGTGCCGTAGTTCGCCAGAACAAAGTCGCCGATATATACCGGAACCTGCCTGCCGTTGACGGGGTTAATCGCATAGATACCCTTGAGCGGGCAGCCGGACTTTGTCTTGTTGAGCTCGGTTCTGTCCATATCCGTCTTTTTAACGGTTTCCTGAATATAGGCGTTGACCTCGTCCTTGTTTTCGATGCGGGGCATAAGCTTCTGAACAAGGTCGCCGTCGGGGGCGAGAACCATAAAGGTTATGCCATAGATTGTTTCGATGCAGGTTGTGTAGATTGAGAAGCTTCCGCCGCCGGCAATCTCAAAATCCACCTCAACGCCGGTGCTCTTGCCTATCCAGTGGCGCTGCATATCCTTTGTGCTTTCGGGCCAGTCGATTTCGTTGAGACCGTCGAGCAGCTCCTCCGCGAATGCGACCTGGTCAATGACCCACTGCTTCATATTTTTGCGGATAACGGGGTAGCCGCCTCTTTCGCTCTTGCCGTCGACAACTTCGTCGTTGGCGAGCACGGTGCCCAGCTCTTCGCACCAGTTGACGGGGATGTCAACAAGCTTCGCGTAGCCCTTGAGATAAAGCTGTTTAAATATCCACTGCGTCCATTTATAGTATGAAGGGTCGGATGTGGCTATAAGCTTTGACCAGTCATAGTCAAAGCCGAGCTCTTTAAGCTGTTTTGTGAAGGTTTCAATGTTTTTCTGCGTAAAGCCGTTGGGGTTGTGGCCGGTTGAAACGGCGTATTGCTCCGCAGGCAGACCGAAGGAGTCGTAGCCCATAGGGTGAAGGACGTTATAGCCCTGCATCCTCTTCATTCTCGAGACGATGTCGGTGGCGGTGTAGCCCTCCGGGTGACCCGCGTGAAGGCCGACGCCCGACGGATAGGGGAACATATCAAGCGCGTAAAACTTCGGCTTTGAAAAATCCCATACGTCGGTTTTGAAGGTTTCGTTATCCTGCCAGTATTTCTGCCATTTCGCCTCAATGCGTTTAAAGTCGTATTGCATTGCAATCAGTCCTCCGTGAGTATGTTGCTTATGTCAAGTATATCGGCGTCAGCCCAGAGGCGTTCAATGCCGTAATAGTCGCGGCTCTGCGCGTCAAAAATATGAACAAGAACCGTGCCGTAGTCGATTAAGGTCCAGCCCGTCGCTCTGCCTTCAATGTGTTCCGGCTCAATGCCGAGCCTCTTTTTGATTTCATAGTCAACGTCTTCGGCAAGGGACTTTGTGTGGGTTGAGGAGGTGCCGGAGGCAATTACAAAATAGTCAGAGAGAACGGTGACCTCTTCGGTTTTGATGGTTTTGATGTCGATTGCCTTTTTTTCGTCAAGAACCTTGACAATTTCTTTTGTGAGAAAAAGTGATTCCATATTTATTTCCTTTCGTCATTCAATAATAATGTCATTTCGTTGTAGCAGTCAACCGTCAGCGGGTGAACGGGTTTGCAAAGAGAGACCATTTTATCAATGGTGTATTTTGCGGTGTAGAGTATCGCTTTTTCAAGGCTTGTCCGGCTTAAGCTTCTCACGGTGTCAACGTCCGGGTAGTCCCTGTCGGCGGAAATAAAGTCGGCGACATAGACGACCTTCTGAAGCTTTGTCATGCCCGCCGAGCCGGTGGTGTGGGTCGAAATTGCTTTTAAAATCTCTTCATCCGTGACGATATTGTTTTCTCTCAGAAATCCGGGCGCGCTCATCTGGTGCCACACGGGGCGGCTGACCTTTTCAAGGGGCGTCATCGAGGGGATGTATTTAAGGTGTTCTTCATCAAGGGCGTTTTTCATAATATCGTGAAGAAGACCCGCTTTAGCAGCCCTGTCTTTATCCGCGCCGTATTGCAGGGCAAGCTGACAGGCGCTTTCGCTCACGCACTCGCTGTGAAAAATCCGCTTTTTGTCAAGCTTTGTTAAAAGCAGTTTGCGGTATTCGTAAAGCCCGTCGTCATAAAGAGCGTTTGAATTGATAATATCAATTACGCCTTGGGGCAAAAGCCCTGTCAGATTCTCTTTATACCTGATTTTTTGCCTGACCTCGGTGGAGGAAAGAACGGTTACGGGGAGATTAACGAATTTTATTCTTTCTTTTTCTTCTTCCGTATAGGGCGAAAAATCCGGCGTGAAGTTATTTTCTCTTGAAGCGACAGCCAGAAAGGCGAGGGAGAGAATTTCCTCAGGGCGGTACCACGTGTGGAAAGAGGAGAACATATCCGACCCCGTGATAAAAAACAATTCGTCTGCGGGGCGCTGTTTTTTAAGCTCTCTCAGGGTTTCGACCGTGTAGCTTTTGCCGCCGCGTTTTATTTCAATATCGCTCACTTCAAACAGCGGGGCTTTAAAAGCCGCGCGGCACATCTCAAGCCTCATTTCATCCGGAGCGAGAGAGAGCGCCGCTTTGTGAGGCGGTACGCACGCGGGAATAACAATAATTTTATCAAGCCCGAGCGCCTTTGCCATGTTTTCACAAAGCCTTATGTGACCGAAGTGCGGCGGGTTGAAGGTTCCGCCGAAAATACCGGTTTTCATTTATTTAATATTGACCTTGGTGTTCATAAGA
>JAILFM010000056.1 GCA_024697575.1 Clostridiales bacterium | reverse complement strand
GCTGACCAAAACCCTCAAATCGCGGTATTTTGTTGTTAAGGAAGATATTATCAGCCCGAAGCCCATACCGAGAGCCGCAAGCTGCAGCAAAACAAACGGCACAACAATCACACACGAAAAATGCGGAGTGACTGCGCCTTTCACTGCATAAAAACCAAGTAGAATAACAACCGGTATCAGCTGAATGGCAAAGCGAAGAGCATTGCCGAGAATATCAGACAGCGGCATAACAAGGCGCGGAAAATACACCTTGCTGAAAAGAGATGCGTTTGTTGTGAAGGTTGCGCAACCGGAGGCGACACAGGCGGCAAAGAACCCCCAAAGCGCGTTGCCGGTAAGGTAAAAAAGAAGCTGCGGCACGCCGTCAGTACTGAGTTTGGCAATGCCGCCGAAGACGACCATATGTATAAA
This sequence comes from Clostridiales bacterium, assembly GCA_024697575.1. Classification (GTDB taxonomy): domain Bacteria; phylum Bacillota; class Clostridia; order Oscillospirales; family Acutalibacteraceae; genus CAG-177. The sequence continues at coordinate 4,011 of JAILFM010000056.1, read as the reverse complement.
AGAAGTCAAAAGCGGAGTAAGAAGAACCCACAAAGGTCCCAAAACAGTCTGCTTATAGGTGACAACAAAGCTGCGCTTTGTGAAAAGCCAGATAAGTCCGCGGTAACGCCGCAATTCACCGAGCTTTAAGTCAAAAAGACGGTGGCCGGCGGTAATATGAGTGTGAACAGTCTGCACGCTTATCCCTCCGTATTAATCGGGCATAAAGGGCAACTCGTTTTCACCATATGAGAACGGCAAAGTCGGATACTGCTCCGTAGTGCTTTCGGTCTCGGTACGCCGCTCGGTCACTGAAGGCGTTTTTGCGCTCGTGCCGGTTTCGGATTTTTGAGTTGCAAGCGTTTTATTTGTTGTCACGGCAACGGGAGCGGTTGTTTCGGCAACCCGTCTTGTTGTGGTTTCTCTTGTTTTTTTTGTGGTCACAACAACGGATGTGCTGATTTTTTCACGCTTTGTATTTGAAGCGGAAGTCTTTTGAGAATCTGAAACGACTTTTGAAGTCTGTCCGCCGGTTAAATCAGCGGCAGAAGCTTTTGAGGTGTAAGAAGAACCTATGCCGGACTTTACGGTAACATCTTTTTCACGGTTATTCACTGTAAATTCCGGTTCGGCTTCTTCATTCACATTTCCGGTAGTCGAAATCTCGTTTGTATCGGAAAGCAAAGTGACCGGCTCCGTTTGAGTTACACCGGATAAATCCGACTCACCGTTATCACCGCACGCAGTCAGGAAAACAGCGCAAAGAGAGAGAATAATAAAAAGAAAAAATGCTTTTTTCATCTTCATTCCTCACAAATCATCAATCTTCTTCAACAACGCCGGCATCAAGAAGCTCAGCGATAAAATCGCCGGCAGCTTTTTCAGCCGCATCTTCACTCACATCATATTCCTGCGTAAGGCGCGCTGCAATCTGAGTTTTTGTAAGATTTTCCGAAATACACCGATAAATAAATTTACCCGTTTCATTTAAACGGATTATTCCGTGAAAAGATTTTGCGGCATCCCCGGTTGGAACCAAAACGGAATCATCCGCAAGCTCCGTGTACAAATAGTCACTGTTCAGTTTCATCGTTTTTCCTCCCTGATTGAATATATTGCCGGTAGGCTTCTATCATCTGTTTTTCAAGTCTCATCATTTTCAGCGCTCTGTCCGCTTTGCTGCAGCCAAAACGCGCGCTGTCACAGCGCTTTAAAATAATGCACTGCGGATATAGAGCGCAGCTGTCGCACTCTGGGAATGATACCCTCTCCTTCCACAAGCGAAGCATGTTCTCATCACGGAAATCACCGTATATGCTCCCGATATGGTCAGGGTGCTGGATATGCTCGCACCTTTCTACACCGCCGTCGGGCATAATGAGCTCCGAAGCGTCGTTATCCGCCATACAGGAATTCTTCTTGAATCCTTTCGGCAGCTGTATCTTATATCCCGGGAACAGCGAGTCGAGTTTTTCCTGCAAAGCTATGCAAGTCTTTTCCGCTTCATCATCCGAAGAAAATGAAGGAATATGCCCGTGATACTCACGAAGAGGATAAATATAAGCATGCATATTCTTCCGCCCCGAAAAACGCGCTCCCAATTCGTCCGCAAGGTTCGACAGGTCATTCGCATTATTGCCGTCAATATTCAGACGAACAAGAACATCTATTCCCGCATCGAGAGCAAAACCTATATTATCCATAACACGCTCGTATGATGAACCGTCTTTATCAATATACGCCTTGGTTTTTTCATAAATCTGCTTTGTACCGTCAAGGGTAATCTGAATTTTTCTGACTGCCCAGTCATTGAAAGCGATGGCAGAGGTTTCCCTGTCAAGGTAATAGCCGTTTGTTACCATAAGCGAACGAAACGGTTTACAGCGGCTGTGAAGAATGCCGCTGATAACCTCAATAGCCTCACGGTTATAAAGAGGCTCGCCGCCGAACCAGCACAGTTCCAACTCTTCTTCGCCGCTGACGCGGATCATATATTCCGCCGCATCGCGGGCATTTTCATAAGTCATACGCATTTTTTCACACCCGTGTTCAAAGCAGTAAAAGCACCGGGCGTTACACTCAGTGGTGGTAACAATAGTGAAGCTTTTTTTGTGATTTTGCGTTTCAAGTAAATTGACAAGGCTCAGCAGCTGTCGGGAATGTTTGCGTTCATCAAAGTTCTCGGGAACAAGGCACCACTTGCGTATGAGTTCATCTTTCAGCGTGTCCTGACCTTCGTTTTTATCCAAAAGATAAAGCGCGCCGGTCAGAGTATTATATAAAAGCTTTCCGTCTTCGCATGGCAGACTGACGCAGAAATCACTGCGGCGGTATTTTGTTTTTCCGTCCGGTTTCTGAGGTTTATTAAGCTTAGCGAAAGCTTCAAACTGCGGATTAATAACTTTCATTTTAGACCGTCTTTCCCTTTGTTCGCAAGAACTTTGATAACGACTCAAATGCATACAAATACTAAAAGCAAAGCAGCAAAACTGTTTTGCAATTTTACTGTTATGCACTCCGAATCATTTTCAGCAAAAGAGGCAGACGCCGAAGCGCCTGCCTCTTCTTCAGGCAAATTGCTGAATAAACTTAGGGATCAGGCACGAAACCAAGATCATTGGGCTGGCACAGCGCAAAGCTGGTTGCGATGACATCTGAGATCTCAATTGTCTCCATTTCGGGAGTTACAAAGGTCTTTTTCATCTTTCTATCCTTTCCGAACCGGCAATAATTTACCGGCTCTGATTTTAATAATTTAGTGTATATAACTGATATAATCAGTCATTACCAAAGAATGCGTTTGCCGCAACAGCGTAGTCATACAGCTTGATACAAACGTCCTTAAGTGAGCGCGATGTAGTCTCACTGTTGAGAACGGTTCTGACATATGTCATAGCGCTGTAGGTTACGGTATGTGTGTTACCGTATCCGTCAGAAACCGTAATGGTGTACATCTTGTCAAGATTTCTTGCCGCAACATTGTCAATCAGTACATAGTAGTAACTGCCGTTCTTAACGGGTGTCAGTTCATTACCTTCGCATGTGAATGTGCAACCTTCAACATCACCGGTGAAATAGACCATGATTGATGTACCATCAACAAGAGCCAAACTGCCGCCTGCATACTGCGGTCCTGAATAGCCGCCATCATAGTGTTTTTCGGCAATAAAGTCATTAAGAATGTTATCATCAGGTGCTTCGGGAGTGGTGTCATCAAGGCTGATTTCAGCAGTACGGTTTTCAAAATAGTACTTTGAATATTCACCGTATGTTTTCATAACGGCGACAAAGTTTTTAAGCTTCTGAGCAGCGCCCTGATTATTCGTCTGATTCTCAATGTAAGTGTTGACAGAATACTCATACACATCAACGACAGAAAGATCGTTCCTTTGAATCTTCAGAGCATTGCCTTCGGCGTCCTCAACAGTGAGCTGAACAACACCGTCCATCTCGTTTGCGTAAACGGCAAAATCAAAAGCAGCATATCCGTAACCGGAAATAACCGTGTCGGGTGAATTTACGCTGACAGTTCTGCTTCTTCCGTTAAGGCTCATGGTAATTTTTTCTGCATTGGAGCCTTCGGGAACGGTAACACCGAATCTGATGATAATCTTGCCTTCGGTAACCAAACTTGCGCCGTGAACATGAATGGCAAACGGCTCAGCTACAAGTTCGTACTTGCCGGCAGTTTCAGTTTCAACCCACTTATAGCCTGCGGGAATGGATGAATTCTGCGTGAAGCTCTCAGTAGCTACTACCGCAACATTGCTCATGTTGCTGTTAACATCGGTAACACCAATCTTTTCTGTACCAACAAGAGTACCGCCGTTAAGTGTGGCGTTGACGGAAAGAGCGGTGGTGTGCTGAGCTATCGCAATAGCCGCGCCCCTGGTGGTGGTGCCGCTGCCGTTAGCTGTGTAGCTGTAAGATTCAGCTGTTGCGGTGATTGTACCGCCGTTGACTGTCAGGCTACCCGCGCGAACTTCGATACCGGAGTCGCCCTTGACAACTGCGCCGTTGTTAACGGTGATA
>JAILFM010000109.1 GCA_024697575.1 Clostridiales bacterium | reverse complement strand
TATTTACAACACATAGTATGTCTCTCTTGGAAGAAATGCTTACTAAAAAAGATAATGTACTATACTTAATCGATAATGTTACTTCAGTTTTCCAAATGGAAGACCCTGATATTTATAAAATAAAGATGCATCTCCAGTCACTAACACACGAAGATATTTTTGCAGATAAAGTGATTCCGTTATTTACGGAAGATGATGAGGCTCGCTCTATTCTAGAAACGCTGTTTAACCATTATGATAACGAGTCTGAAGGATTCAGAAATGCAAGGCGGTTTTTCCACATGGTACATACTAACATCGGGGCAGAAAACCTAAAGGGCATTTTTAATGATGATAAATTGCTGCGCACTACCATGCGATCTATTTGTATCCTCGATGGAGATCACAACTCGAATCTGTCAAATTGTATAATCGCACTCCCTGGAAGAAAATCACCAGAACAATTGTTGTTGGATTATGCTGAACAATTATACGTTGAGGATGATCCGTTTTGGATACAACGGACTATAGTTGACAAAGGGTATAGTAAAACATACTATATTAATCAGATTCAAACACCAGTGAGAGAGTTCAAAGAAGAATTGGTGCGGTTAAGGGAAAGCGACGAATCTACAAAAGGAAAAACCCGAGCATTTAATAAAAAGATGTTTTGCGATCATAGAACTTTTTTTGAACTGATTTTTAAGTACTGGCTCCATAATCCAACTAGCCAGTCTGAAGTGGATCGTTTTTTCAACGAGCTTCATACACTTTTCTTGAAAGTTGCACATTACCATGAAATAAACCCAAGAGAATGGGCGTAAAAATATACAATGAAGGGAGGGGACAGATTTGCCACTCACACCATCACCATTGCGTTATCCAGGCGGAAAAGCAAAGCTATATAATTATATACGCTCACTTATTGAGATTAATGGTTTGCTCGGTGAAACATACATTGAGCCGTTTGCAGGGGGATCTGGATTAGCATTAAAATTACTTCTGAAGGATGATGTTAAGAGAATAGTCATTAATGACTATGATCCGGCTATTTATGCATTTTGGCACTGTGTTCTTAACAGTACGCAGCAGATGTGTGACTTTGTCAATACTGTTCCCATAACAGTTGATGAATGGGACAGACAGCATAAGGTTTACTCTGAACAAGAAAACCATTCTGAACTTGAACTTGCAAAAGCAGTTCTTTTTCTCAATAGAACAAATGTATCAGGGATCATTAATGGTGGCGTAATTGGAAAACGTGATCAAACTGGAAAGTATAAAATGGATGCTCGCTTTAATAGGGCGGAATTAATCAAAAAAATCAATGCTATTTCAGCGCTTTCAGATAGAATTGATTTGTATAATTTAGACGCATCAGCTTTTTTGCAGACAGAGTTATGTCATTATTATAAAGCGTTCATCAATTTTGACCCACCTTATGTTGCCAAGGGTGGTCAACTATACAAAAACGCTTTTTCTGACGCCGATCATGTGGCGCTTAGAGATCAAATTGCTGCGTGTCGGAGGAAATGGGTCGTTACTTATGATATTTGCGATCTCGTTTCAAAACTGTATTCTGGATATAGAGGCAGCTACATAGATATCTACTACAGTGCTAATGGTGCAAGAAGAGCTCAAGAGTATATCTTTTTCAGTGATAATTTGATTCTTCCAGAAAACACTGTTTTGCTGAACGCAGAAGAATAACTGACAACAAAGCCCAAAACAGCCGCACTGTGTGATCGGGATCAACACACAGTGCGGTCATAAAATGTTTTTTGGAGAAGACGGTACGTCGATTATTACACCAATACCAGTTGACTATTTATTGCCTCGGTCACTCTCGCCTTGATTCCATTCATCCTCCGCACCCACTCCATAGGCTGTTCCGCCTTGAGTTGCTCGGTGACGTCTTCGAAGGCGGCATAGTCTTTGACTAACCGAAGGAAGAGAGCGTTGGCTTGTTTCTCAATGTCGGCGAGGTGAGAACGGAGCTGACCACTGGTCTTCAGGTTGGTATAGAGGATCGGACGATGTTCCCGGAGATAGCGCAGCCTGCGCTGGCCCCACACGCCGACGGGACGCTCTTCTTCGGGTGGTAATTTGAGATCCGGCAGATAATAATCGCCCTGCTGCGTGTGGGTGCTGCCAATCTGTTCAAACAATGATTTCATAACAAAACCGGCTTTGCACTGCCATTTTGCAAAGGAGGTTTAATTTCGCCAATGTGCAATAATACCGGATTGCACATTTCAAATGGTAACTCAAAAAATCAAACGTATAGGATACTAGTCTGCTCAAAAATGCCGACAATGAAAAAGGCGTTACTTGATTTTTACTTGAAACTGAAAATAATGATTGTGATTATTTTAATAATCGGCAAGCAAATTGTCATCAAAAAATGGTAATAATTCAAGTATTTGCAAATAAATCCAATCATTTCAAGGCTTTGAACCCGATGGCATTCAAGAGGTAAGAGGTTCGATCCCCCTCCTACTCGATTTAATCAGTAAGGTTTCTCTGCGAATTTTTTATAGTTTTCAGCTTGTTTAATGTTTTTCTGAGCGTCACGAAGTATCTTTGTGCTTTCCAAATACTGTTGATACTTTTTTTGCTGCGTTTTAATATTGCGGGTCACAGCTTTCTGAGAAGCAATTACTCCGTTGATTTTTGCTTTGACTGCTTTTTCTCGAAGCAGCGCGTTTTTCTTCTCGGCAAGTGATTTTTCTTCTTCATAAAGTTCATTCAGCTGCGTTTCATCAAATACAGTCAACCCGTCCGGATAGTATTTTAGCGCAGCTTTTTTACAGCGGAGAGCAAGCTTTGCAGACGCAATCTTTTCCTTCCGGATAAGGCGTTCCTGATTAGTTCCGGATGGTAAGGATTTTGCTTCTTCAAGAATGCTGTTACTTATGTCAAATATTCCTTCTACACCTGCATTTGCAAACCGTATCGATTCATTAAGCTTGGCTTTTTCCACAGGTGATGAATAACGATTCAGCTCATTCAGTAACGCTTTGGAAATTTCATAGTTTTCGTTCACATCTTTTGATTTTTTATACAGTTTGTCGGATTGTTTATATCTATAATTATAACCGGCAGAAACAGCGTCAACGCAGTTTTTTGCCTCCCGAATGAATGCTACTGTTTCAGTTATATCCGAGTCATTCTTAACACCGTTGCCGTAATCTTCAATTACTGCCCGTAACTGAAGAATTTTTATAATGCATTTCTGTTTTGCTTCGGTTAAATCATAGAAAAAATACGGTATAACATTCAGCGCGGCACCTACAGCGGAAAGAATCACCAGAACACCGACAAGCTTAAAAAGCACATCCGTGTTATAAAGCACATCATACATATTTTCATAACCGTTGCCTGAATAGATACCGTATTTTTCATAGACGGCGGGCAGTACCGAACTTGTTGCCATTGTTATAAATGAGCCGATCATAGCGACGGCTCCGAACATTCCGTCAATCCTTTCGCCGCTCTTATACTGCTGATAATCTCGAATATCAGCCTGAATAGCAGGGTTAAGAACAAGGATAAAAGAATCGGCTACGGAGTTCATATACATACACATAAGAACAGTCCAGATTGAACCCATGAGCGGATATACAAGCGCCAGAAAGAAAATATTCACAACATTTGTAACTATCAAAACCTTTTTCTTGCCCCAGCGCTTAACGGCGAAAGGCGCAAGAATCATACCCCAGGTGTATGCCGTACCGCGAATCAGGGTGATTAATGAATACTGCTCGGCAGTGCAAAGATGGGCATAGTTATAAAGCCACTGAAGTACCACATATGTGCAGGTTTCCAAAAATCCGAGCCAACCTGCAAGTGAAATAATCCAGAAATACTTGTTTTTAGCCACTTCTCTGAGCGCATCAGTGAATTTAATTTTCATCGGATGCGTTTTTGCAATCACTATTTTTTCTTCTGTGTTTGCATAAACAACAACAATCAGAATAACCCCGACAACGGAAATGAACGGATAAAGCCAGCGGTAAACACGCAAATCATACATATTACCATTTGCAACCTTTGAGGCAATCAACGGCGTAACAAAATTAGTGATTGTTGGTGACAGCGAATAAATCATGCTCTTTATCGCCGTTACATTTGTTCGCTCCTGCGAATTCGGCGAAAGAACATGAATCAGATTTTCATATGCGTCATAAAAAAAGTTGTAGAAAAACTGCAAACCGAAGTTATAAATAAAAATCAGAATGCAGCGAATAAGATACGGCACGACCGAATAAGGCGTAAATACAAAAAGCAGAGATATTAAGACAGTCGGTATTCCCATCCTCAGCAGATACGGGCGGTACTTTCCCTCTTTATATTTAACATTATCAACCATATTTGCGCGAAGCATTGTCAACGGTATGTTGGAAATAACCGAAATTAGGTACATTAAGTACATATGCATAGGCTGAATGCCTATGGTGTTGCCGATAATTACATTGGTTGTGGAAAGCAACAGAGCCTGTGCCATTGTAAACACAGAATATGCGCCGAAACCGCCTACCGAATAAGCAAACACCTCGCGAAAGGACATATAATTTCCCTTTGAAGGCGCTTTCCAATATGTTTTGAAATTATTCAAAGTATCTTTGCTTTTTTGAATCAAACTCATACCGTACACTCCGGTTTAATCGAATGTCAAAACAACTGCTGTTTTTCCTTTGCCGGCTTCAATACCAATCAGAGATGCGCCGTCATGGTAAGATTTTATAATACGCGCTTTTCCATTGCAGTTAACAGTACACGGACAGTGCGCATAAATAACGGTTTCATTCACACCATCCGATTCATATTCGAGAGTAAATGTACGATGACCGGAGTCTCTGCCATAGCGCAATATATCACCCGCAACAGCTACGGGGTAAGTGCGACCCAGCATTTGCATTAAAGGCGCATCCATATCATCGCCGTGATAATCCCAATAAAGCTGCCCCCATTGATTAGAATCAAAATAATCAAGCAGTTCATCGGCATGGCCGAACCATGAAGTATCTTTATTATCACTGCACCCTCCCCATTCGCCGACAATTGCAGGTACACTTAAACGAAGCTGAGAGTTTCGCATCTCATTAAAAAACGCCTTAACCCGTCCTGTATCGGCATATTTGTATAGCGGCGTATCAACAGTAATATCATAAGCATGAGGAGCGAAACACTGCAAAGGTTCGCGTTTGCCATTAACTTCTATCGGCTCAGCTGAAAACCTGACACCGATATTACAAAAATACGGCTGTTCAATCACAAAGATACCGTCGGGTGTTACTTTGCGGATTGATGAGGCAATTTTATTGAGAAACGGAGAGTAATATTTTAAATCAAATTCTTTTTCATATTTATCAATCTTATTAACAATATCCCGTATAACATCGCCGGGAAAAGAATCAAGAAGAAGTTTTGAATCTTTCTTAAAAAGTGCCGACAAAATAGATAAACGCTTGATTTTTTTGCTCGTCAAAGCCTGCCGAACTCCGCTTAAAGCAAGGCGTAAAATCATTTTTTTTGCACTTGAACCCGGCGCAGGCTCATTAAACAAATCATAGCCGAACAAAGCCGGACTTTCACCGTAACGGCTCGCAAGCATCTGCCATAAATCGGTATACCGGTCTTGCAATCCCTGACCGTCAAACTTGTCATTATTCCAGAAATGGTCAAAGCAGTTATGAACCCACTTACCGAACATATACGCTTCTGCCCAAACAAATCTGTATGGTTTGGGTTTAATTCCATCTGTCAGGCATGCCCAATCGGGCGCGCCGTCTCCGCCCCCTACCCCATTAAAACCGGAAAATAAATCCTGATGCATATCAAGAAGAATATAAACGCCGTAACGCTCAGCAAGGCGAAAAATATTATCAATAGACATAAGATAGGTTTCATTGTACACGCCGGGACAAGGCTCAATATTCGCCCATTGAACAGCGAGGCGAATCAGATTGAAACCGTTCGAAACATATTTTTCAAAAAAATCTTCATCAAGATTATAACGAAAAACATCACCAATCAGTTTATCATCAATATTCATCCCGTTAAAAATACGGGTTCTGCCGACTGAGTCAACAAAATTCATTTGATCAACTGAAATACGATCCATTTTTTCATTCTCCCGAAAAATCATAAACGCGTTACAGCGCCTAAGCCTTTAAGTAATTTCTTTTCTTCATACATAAGTGCGTCCGCTTTTTCATAGACAGTCTTATAGTTTTTGGAAACGCCGGGCTCAAAATCTGAAATACCGCCGGATATAACAACACCGTCTTTACCGATATTATCAACCGACAAATCATGCAACTTTTTCATAATTGCGCTTCGGTTAAGATAATCTATTTCAGAAAGTATTATAACAAACTCGTCACCGCCGGTTCTGTACACAGGGCTGTGTTTGAACAGCTCGCAAATCAGTTTTGCACCTTTTTGAATATATTCATCACCGGCCTTATGACCCAAAGTGTCATTAATAAATTTTAACCCGTTAATATCACAGACAACAACGGAAAACGGCGCTGTTATTCCTGAAGAAATCATTTCTTCAATCTGGGTTTCCGCCTCAGAATATGCCGTTTTGCTTTTAACACCGGTCAGTGGGTCTTTGTAAGCCGCAATTTTTGCGGCATCGCGTTCATTAATGGCTTTTTGCTCCCATTTCTTCATAGAAAAGTGATTGTTAAGCATAACAAAAAGCGCAAAAATAAACAAAGCAATTACAACAAAATTAATCATCAGATCGGTTTTGTGAATATTTTCCAGAGTTTGATTTATAAAATCTTCTTCATCCAAAGCAAGAATTTCGGAGCCGGCAGTACCCTCATAATAATCCTTAACACCCGATATAGCGGATTTTGTCGTCGCTTCTTCAATATTATTAGTCCAAATAACCGACATTAAAACAACAAGTGAAAGCATTGCAATCCATACGATTATTGCCTTACCGAAACGCCTTGCGTGGTCTTTAGCAATAATTCCCCTGAAATAAACAAACCCGAGAATTGACCATGTAATCAGCAGAAAATAAGTTTCATTTTTAAGATTGTTACCTCTGAATACTCCGGGTAAAAGCAAATAAATACCGAATATTACCATGGTAACAAACCCAATCAATCCGGTAATTTTAACTTTTTTACAATTATCTTTTTTTGCAGTTTTGAAAGCCGCCGCGCAAACAAAGCCATAGATAAGCGTTGAACCTATAGTCGTTATATCAACAACCCAGCCAATCGTTGTTCTGCCGAAAAACGGGATGGCAAGCGAAATAGCAGAAACAAGAAGCATAGCGCGCGACGGAATACGCTTTTTGTTAAGCTTTGAAAAAAGCGAAGGCAAAATGTCATCTTTAGAGAGTGAATAAAAAAGTCTGCTCAGAGCGCGCATATTTCCAATAAGACTTGTGAGGACGAGCGACAGAAGTGAAACAGATAGAATAACCACACCTGTGTTACCGAGATAACGGCTTGCGGCGTAAAAAGCCGGCAGAGCACGCAAGCCCTTTTCATTACCGAGATTTTGAATATATTCAAACCAGTTACCATATTCCGGCGGATAAGCCGTTATTGAAAGCAAAGTTACGAATATATACAGCAGAGTTGTTGTAATCACTGAAATAACAAGAATTTTATGAAGCTTTTTAATATTGAATTTAAATTCCTCAGCTGAATGTGATATATTTTCAAATCCGATAAAAGCCCAGGGGGAAATAAATGTTATGTGTATTACCTGGGCAAAAGGCAGATTATCCGGCGCAAAAGCAGGGCTTATATTTACACCTGAATTGATTCCACCGAACAGTGAAACAACAAAGCAAACAATAATACCTATAACAAAAGCAATTACCAGAACGGTCATCACATGAGCTGTCATTGTTTTGCTGTTAACGCACAGAATTGTAACGAGCACAATTGCCGCAAGAGTAAGAAGCATTTCACCGGCATAAACATCATAATCAAATATTGAGTAAAGATAGCCGAAATGATATGTATCGCCGAAAAAATATCTGGCAAATAAAGGTAAAGATGTTGCGTTGGCCCAAAACATGGAAATATAAACCATGCTCAAATACCATGAAACAAGAAAAGCCCTGTCATAGCCGAAAACATTTTTTGTATAGGAATAAACACCGCCTGCGTCGTGGTATTTATTTGCAAGATAACCGTAATTACGGCATACAATCAGCATAACAATTGCGCCTATTATTATGCCGAGCACACTTCCAAGCGGTCCGGCATTTTTTAGGTAAGTATTACAGGTAACAACAAGTGAACCCCACCCGACGCTTGTTCCGACTGCGAGCGCCCAGGCCGAACGCATATTAATATAACGAGACAAACCGCTCTTTGACTGCGTTTCAGAGTTATTCATAACACATACTCTTTTCAATATTAATATTACTCATTATAGTGATTGAAAAACCGAATATCAAGAAAATATTTCAACTACCGAGCAGTGAGAAGCGGTAATGATTCCCGGAAAAAAATAAAAAAGTCCCAAAATACAGGTAAACTGCTTTTCAAGGACTTTCAGATTAAAAGACTATGGTGCCGGCGGCGGGGGTCGAACCCGCACCCTGTTGCCAGGACTGGATTTTGAGTCCAGCACGTCTGCCAATTCCATCACGCCGTCAAGTGAGGCTATTATAACATTAATAATATTTTTGTCAAGTTATTGTAACCATTTCATCATTTTCACTATTTTTCTTTTGCCGGAAGCAACCCTATCAAAGATTGCTTCCGGCACAATCGTAACAATTAAGCCTTAAACTACGGGACCGGCGGAAACAAGGGCTTTGCCCGCCTCATTACCTTCATATTTTGCAAAATTCTTAATAAATCTTGATGCCAGATCTTTTGCTTTCGCTTCCCATTCGGACTTATCCGCATAAGTATCACGCGGGTCAAGAATACCGGAATCAACACCATCAAGTGATGTGGGAACTTCAAGATTAAAATAAGGAATAACTTTGGTATCCGCATTTCGAATACTGCCGCCGAGAATGCCGTCAATAATTCCGCGTGTATCTTTTATGGAAATTCTCTTACCGGTTCCATTCCAGCCGGTGTTGACAAGATATGCCTTGGCGCCACTCATTTCCATTCTTTTAACAAGCTCTTCCGCATATTTTGTCGGGTGAAGTTCAAGGAAAGCCTGACCGAAGCAAGCTGAGAAAGTGGGTGTAGGTTCTGTAATTCCACGCTCGGTGCCGGCAAGCTTCGCTGTAAAGCCGGAAAGGAAGTAATACTTTGTCTGCTCAGGTGTAAGAATTGAAACCGGAGGTAAAACGCCGAAAGCGTCAGCGGAAAGGAAGATAACATTTTTAGCCGCAGGTGCTGCCGAGACGGGGCGAACAATCTTTTCAATATGATTAATCGGGTAAGAAACGCGGGTATTTTCGGTTACGCTCTTATCGTTAAAATCAATTTTGCCGTCTTTATCAACAGTAACATTTTCAAGAAGGGCATTGCGTTTAATAGCGTTATAAATATCGGGCTCGCTCTCTTTGTCTAAGTTAATAACCTTTGCGTAACAACCGCCCTCAAAATTGAATACGCCGTTATCATCCCAGCCGTGCTCGTCATCGCCGATAAGAAGACGTTTAGGGTCTGTTGAAAGCGTGGTTTTGCCGGTACCTGAAAGGCCAAAGAAAACAGCGGTGTTTTCACCGTTCAAATCGGTATTGGCGGAGCAATGCATTGAAGCGATTCCTTTAAGAGGCAGATAGTAGTTCATCATGGAAAACATACCCTTTTTCATTTCGCCGCCGTACCATGTGTTGATTATAACCTGCTCATGGCTTGTGATATTGAAAGCAACGGCAGTTTCACTGTTGAGACCGAGCTGCTCAAAATTTTCCACCTTAGCTTTTGATGCATTATAGATAACAAAATCAGGCTCAAATGATTCTAATTCTTCATCCGTAGGCACAATGAACATATTTTTAATGAAGTGAGCCTGCCAAGCCACCTCAACAATAAAGCGAATGGACATACGGGTATCGGCATTTGCGCCGCAAAAAGCATCAACCACAAACAGTCTTTTGCCGCTGAGCTCTTTTACCGCTAATTCTTTTAATTCATGCCAAGTAGACTCTGACAAGGGATGATTGTCGTTTTTATACTCATCACTCGTCCACCAAACGGTATCTTTAGAATTTTCATCCATGACAATATATTTGTCCTTGGGTGAACGGCCTGTGAAAATACCGGTCATAACATTAACAGCGCCGAGCTCTGTTAACTGACCAACCTCATAACCTTCAAGTTCCGGCTTTGTTTCCTCTTCAAAAAGCTGTTCAAAAGAGGGATTGTAAATAACCTCTTTGACATCGTTAATACCGTAAACCGAAAGATCAATCTTTTTCATATAATACTTCTCCCCTTGGTCAAAAAAATTTAAAACTTACTTAGTCACTTTATATTAATGCATAAAATATCTCAAATGTCAAATATTTTAATTAACTCATATTGACAGAAGATTTCTTTTTCTTATATTATTAAGCAAATAATCGGAAACGTGAAAGGACTTTCAGATAATGATTAAAGGCGTTATATTTGATAACGACGGAGTTATACTTGATTCAATGGGTATCTGGGCGAAAGTGAGCGAAAACTTAATCCGTTTTTTTGGGCTTGAACCTGATGCCGGACTTATCAAAGTTCTTGCGTCAAAAAGCATTGAAGAAGCGACTGAGTTAATGAAAGAAAAAACTCAGATAAATAAATCAAATGAAGAAATAATCCGTCTAATCAAAGAAGAGCTTGACAAGATGTATTTCAGCGCCGAAAAAAAGCCGGGAATTGAAAACGCGCTATCATTTCTTAAAAGCAAAAACATTCCGATGGTTATTGCGAGCTCGGGCATGCGTTATCATATAGAAAAATCGCTTTCAAATCACGGCTTATTAAAATATTTTGATAACATTTTCACAAATACGGAAATCGGTTCAAGTAAGAGTTCACCGGAAATATTTTTATCTGCATGTGAATTTCTTAATATTAAACCCGAAAACTGTCTGGTTGTTGAGGACTCACTTTATGCATTAAGAACAGCTGAAAAAGCCGGATTTATAACAATGGGGGTCAGTGATAATTACAATAAAGAAAATCAACAGTATCTGAAAGCTGAAGCTGATTTTTATATTGATAATATGTCAGAGTTTAAATCGGCTTTGTTTGGTATAGTATAAAATATTATTTCGGAGGAAATATGAAAACAGCGTTGACTATTGCAGGCAGTGACTGCTCAGGCGGTGCGGGAATACAGGCGGATATTAAAACCATGACTGCAAACGGTGTTTTTGCAATGAGCGCCGTAACTGCCCTGACTGCACAGAACACTGCAGGCGTTACCGACATAATGAATGTTACGCCCGATTTTTTGGAAAAGGAACTGGACTGTATTTTCACTGATATTTTTCCGGATGCGGTAAAAATTGGAATGGTATCCGATAAAGAACTTATAAAAGTAATTGCAAAAAAGTTAAAACAATACAGAGCAATAAATATAGTTGTAGACCCTGTTATGGTATCGAGCTCAGGTTCTAAGCTAATAGACGACAGTGCTGTAGATGTTCTGAAAAAAGAACTGTTTCCGTTGGCAACGCTTATTACACCGAATATTCCGGAAGCAGAGCGTCTGACAGAAATGCATATTATAAGTGAAGAAGATATGTATAATGCGGCATTGATTATTTCAAATGAATTTAATTGCAGTGTTCTTTTAAAAGGCGGTCATAAAATCAACGATGCAAATGACCTTTTAATCAGCTATGGAAAAACGAAATGGTTTCGCAGTGAAAGAATCGATAACCCAAACACTCACGGCACAGGATGCACTCTCTCAAGCGCCATAGCTTCTAACCTTGCAAAAGGATTTGATTTGATACAATCGATTGAAAAATCAAAAAAGTATGTTTCCGGTGCGCTCAAAGCAATGCTTGACTTAGGAAAAGGCAGCGGACCGCTGAACCATGCATTTGCGATAAGCAGCGAATTCTGATTTTTTTCAAAGAAAAAACTCACCGGCTTCGGACTTTAAAAAAGTCGACTGCCGGTGAGTTTTTTAAACCGATACTTTAACGCATCCTTTGCCTTTTTTTGTTACTAAACTGACATTGGAATAATTATTTTTAATCTCAGCTTCATTCAAATAGTTCAAATTAATTGTATATCTGTCCGAAAAATAATTATAAAACTTATTGTTTTTTACAGATAAAAAATTGTGAACGGGTTGATTAAACTCTTTATCCATAACAACCGGTTCGTATCTTATCACATCGGAACCCGAATTTTCTTCCCTTACAGAGCAATTAATGACAATATTGTTTTCGAAATAGATTCTTCCGCTCTTTCCGGATTCAAACCAGAAATTGGCATCATCGGCAACGCACAAAACGGGAGCACCCATATTCATAAATAAGTTGTTTTCTATATGAACATCCTTGCGTGTTGTGCATAAAACAGCCCTTGAAGGAATGCATGAAAACTGATTGTTAAAAACATTCAAAGCGGCGGTTCTTGTTACGTTTTCGATAACATCGTTATCCTTAGGCTCTTTTTCAGGCAGAGAATTCAGAAAAACGAGAAAATCGGTGTTATTGATTTTTTTCAGTGATTTAACGGTTGTTTTGTGATATGAGGTTAAACAATTTCCGGAAACAAATTCAATCTCATCACCGGGATAGTAAGGGTTAAAGCCCCAGCTTTCTGCGTGTGAATAACGCAACAACACGGAATTGTTTTCACTGTCAAGCGATATAATTTTAAGATGAGTTCCGTGAATATTAATTATATCGTCATGTGCGCCCTTTGCCTTACAACCTATAACATTAACAGTGCCGCTGCAACCTGAAAAATGGAAAAAATCAGCGTCGGAAACAATCGTTCTGCCCTGTTTCGGTGTGCAATCGAGATTGATATAGGTTAAATCTTTTGAATTCTGCGCCAAAATACCAAAGCCGTTCATTGACATTATTCTGAGGTTTTCAAGAACAATGTTTTCGCATTCATCAATCGCACCGCCTGTTTGAAGGCGTTTTATACTTCTTGTCTGAGCGACCGTATTAACGGGAATTTTTTTATCTTTATCTTTGAATTCGAGTTTGAGAACGCCTTTTTGCAACTGCGTAATTTTTTCAATATCGGGAAAACCGCCCCAAGAATCATTTTTCCCGGCAATCATATCATCAATTATACCGGTTTCAAGGTTATAAGAGTTTGTAAGAACACCCGGACCCTTATATTTAATTTCCCAATACTTTTCACCGTTATTTTTGTTTTCGGATTGCCAAATCAAATCATTATCTTTGATTTTATAGATATATTCATCATTGATTCTGACAACCGCTCTGCCGGGTTGACTGAGGATAACAGTCATTTCACTCATTGTCGGCCGATAATGATCAAACGTCAGATTTTTTAACATTACATTACGGCATTTTTTAAATATGAAAGGGGTCATAATGCCGTGAATCAATATCACTGCGCCGTTACCGTCAATGGTAATATTATTCTTATTTTCAAGATAAATACCGCAAAACCTTGTTCCGTTAGGATTCTCACTCTGATTTGCCGTATTGCTGAAAAAAAGATTTTCCAAAACAAAACTGTCTTCTGGTGAAATCGAATAAACTCCGTTTTCATTCAAAGTAACCGTATCGCCATCAGAAACATTTAAAAATAATTTTGATAAATCATTCATATGAATACTGCAATAACTTATTCGCTTTTTTCCTCAGTCACAGTCTTTGCAGCCTTCTTTTTTTTATGTTTTTTTATTATCTTTTTGATAATGATTATAACCGCAAAAACAATAACAAACAAAATCAAAAGATAAGGTAAAGAGCTAATGAATCCAATTGCAAAGTTTCTTAAACCAACACCTATATCATATAAATTATCCTTCAGTCGCCTGAATGTCTCCGCAAAAAAGCCTTCTTTTTCAGTTTCGGTTATTTTTTCAACTTCATATACATCAATTTCTATTTTTGAATAAGCAACCATTTTATCATATGATTTTATTGTTCTTGTCAAACTCTCAATTTGAGCATTAACTTCGCTTATTCTTGAATATACTTCGATCGTATCGGAAACCTTGTCCGCTTTTTCAAGTATATTCATAAGCGCCTTTTGTTCAGCTCTAAGAGCATTAATACGGCTTTCGGTGTCAATATAGCTGTCAGTTATATCAGTAACAGAAACCGCTTTGCTGGTTATGTTAGACATCTCAGAAACTGCAGTTAGAAATTCGTCGAACTTTTCCTCAGGAACTCTGACTGTGAGAGCAGCATTTTTTAAAGAAGATGAATAATAGTAATCATTGTTATTGTTAACACTGCTTTCTTCAATATAACCGCCGAGGGCTTTAACCTTTGAATCAACTAAAGAAAGAAAAGCATCAAATTCCTTCGTCTGAACTGATAACTCACCGTTTTTTACGAGCTTCCTGTCGGAACTGTTGTTAATTTCCGCAGGGTTGTTTTCAGAAACAGCTTCCGTATCAACATCCTGACTGACATAATCATAACCGTAAGATTTTTCATGGGCAGTATATGCTATGGCTTCCGATGCGTTTTTATCAGCGCCGGCATTCCCGCAGGAAGCAAATAGACCAACAATTAAAACGAGAAGTAAAATTAACGATATGGATTTAGATAATTTCTTCATTTCATACTCTTCCTTTGATTAATATTATTTATTTTTGGGTAAACTCTGATTAAATCAGCGTTTCCTTAGGCTTTCTGAATAAAATCTTGTCAACGGGGAAATACAAAAAGAATTGGATTGTGCAGCACAGCATGGTCGATGCGTTTGACGCAGGGACATCCCCCAAACCTTTTGAAACAAGAAAGTCCTTAAAGAAAGGATTAAACCATGCCGAAAAAACAATCAGACAAATTGTAAAAACAAGATAAATCGGAAGGGTTATTGCAACATTTGCCCCGGAATTAAATGTTTTTTCTCTGTTAACAAAAAAAGAAACAATCTGCGCGGATATATTAGCTGTATTATTAACAATAAAATAACCTAAACCGCCCGCAGCAACTTCACAGGTAAAAATCCACCATTTAAAATCCACCGAATACAGCTCTTTAACAGCCGGAATAAGTCCGAGAGTATTAAGCAATAAGAATTGAACAACAAAAGCTATCAAACTAACAAAAATGAATTTCACAAACTGCCAAAGTGTAACAAGTCCCTTGCCCTTTTCTTCGGCTTTTTTATCAATATCTTTTAATTTAGCCATAAATCTTCGGACACATATTGAAAGTATCCGCCTCCTCTAAGCGAATTATATCATACCGAAATGATAAAGTTAAGATAAAAATGTATATTTTAAAAAATATTTACATTACCATTTGTTTATGTTATTATTCTGAAGATTGAAGGTGATTAATTGAAAAGACAAAGCGGCATATTAATGCATATTTCTTCACTTTACGGTGATTATTCAATCGGAAGCTTCGGAAAAAACGCTTTTGAATTTATTGATTTTATAAAGGATAAGGGGTTTTCGCTCTGGCAGGTTCTTCCGTTTACCGTAACTGATGAATACAATTCCCCATACAAGTCTTTTTCCGCATTTGCAGGCAATCCGTATTTTATTGACCTTGAACTGCTTTTTGATGACGGACTGATTACAAAAGATGAACTGAACTCAGCAAAACAGTTATCCCCCTGGGTCTGTGAATTTGAAAGGCTTGGCAAAGAAAGACTGAATCTGTTAAATACAGCAGCGAAAAGATTTTACAAATGCAGTGGTGAAAAAGCGGATAAATTCATATCGGAGCATCCTCACATTGAGTCTTTTTGCATCTTTATGACGCTTCGAAAACAAAACAGCCTTCTCCCGTGGCAAAAATGGACGGATAATACTGTCACCGATATTGATACACTCAATATGTGGAAGTTTATTCAGTATGAGTTTTTTACACAGTGGGCAAAGGTTAAAGAATATGCAAACAAAAAAGGTGTAAATATAATCGGTGACATCCCGTTTTATGTCAATGACGACAGCGCCGATGTATGGGAAAATCGCGAATTGTTTGACATAGATTCCGATGGGTATCCGCAAAGCGTTGCAGGTGTTCCTCCGGATTATTTTTCTGAGGACGGTCAGTTGTGGGGCAATCCGTTATATAACTGGAAAAAGATGGAAAAAGGCGGATATTCCTGGTGGAAAGACAGGATTAATCACACAATGAGTCTGTTTGACGGTGTAAGAATCGACCATTTCAGAGCTGTTGAATCTTATTGGTCAGTCGACTCAAATGAAAAAACCGCAAAAAACGGTAAATGGATTAAAGGACCCGGTATAGATTTTGTCAATTCAATAAAAGAAGGGCATGAAGATAAGCTTTTTATTGCGGAGGATTTGGGCGACATTACAGATGAAGTTCGTTCTCTTGTAGATGAAAGCGGCTTCCTGGGGATGAGAATTTTGCAGTTTGCGTTTTTAGATGACTCTGACAGTATTCACATGCCGCACAATTATGTGAAGAATTCCGTATGTTACACCGGAACACATGATAACAATACAATTTTCGGGTATCTCTGGGAATGCAGTGTAGAAGAAAGAAAAAGAATGCTTGAATATTGTAACTTTAACGGTGATGATTGGGGAAAAGCATCTCCCCTTCTTATCAGACAGGTTTTTTCATCTGTGAGCAATCTTGCAATAATTCCCATTCAGGACTATCTTATGTACGGCTCTGACTGCAGGTTAAACAAGCCCGGAATTGCCAAAGGAAACTGGGGTTACAGAATAAGCAAACAACAGCTTTTAGATGCCGACGGTGAATTTTTCAAAAAATTAAACAGAGTTTATAAACGATAAAGTTTATTTATGAAAGGAAAAACCATGTACAAAGTTTTGTCAACAAATGTTCTTTGCTGGGGTGATAAAGAGCACAGCATCGAAAAAAGAATTCCGCTTGTTATCAAGATGCTTCGTAATCAAATGCCGGACTCGTTCGGAGTTCAGGAAGCTCATATTGAATGGATGAACGCTCTTTGCAAAGGTCTGCCGGAATACAACTATGTAGGCGTCGGCAGAGAAGACGGCAAAGAAGACGGGGAGTTTTCAGCTGTTTTTTATCTTAAAGATAAATTCAGCGCCTCCGAAAGCGGTAATTTCTGGCTGTCAGAAACCCCTGATGTTCCTTCTCTCGGGTGGGATGCCAGATGCATAAGAATAGCAACATTTGTTAAACTTACGGATAAAATCACAGGTGAAAGCTATGTTCATTTTAACACGCATCTTGATCATATCGGCATAAATGCGCAGATAAACGGAGCAAAAATGATTCAGGAAAAAGCCGCTTCATTCGGCGGTGTTCCCGTGGTATGCACAGGTGACTTTAATGTTGAACAAGGTTCTCAGTGTTATAAAACGATGATAAGCGCAAACCTTGGTGACGCAAGAACCATGGCACCTATAACTGATGATTGCTACACATTCCACGCTTTTGAACCGGAAAAAGTTCAAACTATAATAGACTTTATTTTTGTTGACAAAGCAACAGTTGACCCGCTAACCTTTAAGGTTATTAACGAAAAAATTGACAATCAGTTTTATTCAGACCACTATGCCGTTGTCAGCGAAATTGAACTCAAAAAATAATTCAAGTATTATTGAAAGGTGGGAATTACAATAGACTTTAAAGAAAGCAAATGGATGTATGCTATGGCTATATTCATTGTTGTGTTTATCGTTATTCAATCTGTATTTTTTATTGTTAAAAGCTGGAAGCACGGCAAAGAAATCGGAATAAGTAAAGAGAGTATGAAAAATACAATATTTTCAAGCGCTCTATTTACATTTGCACCGGCGATTTCAATCCTTGTTACGGTTATTGTTCTTGCAAACTCGCTCGGAATTGTTTTGCCCTGGATACGCCTTACCGTTATCGGAAACCTTGCATATGAAACGGTAGCCGCTGAAAATGCTCTTTCTGCATTAGGAGGCACTATAAACAGCGAAGTAACTGACCCGGTCAGTTTTACAACGGTAGCATGGGCTATGAACATAGGAGCTATTTTTCCACTGTTACTGTTACCGTTTGCGGTCAAGAAGCTTCAGAAAACAATCGGCGGAGCTATCAGCAAAAGCGAAAAGTCTTCTAAAATCGGAGATATAATCTCAGCAGCTGCTTTTATCGGAATTATTTCAGCTTTTTTGTCGCGTTCAATTGCAGGCTTATCGTCCGATGGACGGACAGACGCAGGCGTTTTGAGTGTAACGGTTCTCATTGTATCAGTTGTTGCAATGATAATTCTTACAAAAATATGCATTAAATTCAAACTTTCAAAAATAGAACCTTTTACAATGCCGCTTAGCATGTTTATCGGTATGGGAAGTGCAATGATATTGACTCATTTCCTTCCTGACATTGCTGCAATTGTGTGGAGGTAAATATATGAACAGTGAATATTTTAAAAAAGTCCACAAATGGGGCGCAATTTGGAATTACGCATCATTGATCGCTATGTGCGCAATTCCGGTTGTAATGTCGATAGTATTAAAAGCCTGGCCGGATCTTAATGCACTCGCAAAAACCTTGGCAGTTCTTATTCCGCTGTATTGGGTGACGGCATTTGTAGAAATTGCAACATATGTTCCCATGCTCGGCGCGGGAGGAACATATCTCAGTTTTATTACGGGCAATATTTCAAACCTTAAGCTTCCATGCGGTTTAAATGCAATGGAAGGGGCAAAAGTTAAGCCTAACACAGAAGAAGGCGAAGTTATTTCAACAATATCAATTGCAGTCTCCGCAATAACAACTACGGTTGTAATTGCGGCCGGTGTTCTTCTTTTCGCTCCCGTTCTGCCGAAGATAACAGCTGAAGGTTCAGTTTTCAAAAGCGCATTTGAAAATGTTTTGCCCGCGCTTTTCGGTGCACTCGGCGCAGGTTATTTTATAAAACACTGGAAAATTGCAATTGCACCTATGATAGGCGGCTGCATTATTCTGATTTTTGCGCCAAAGATGCAAGTTGGCATTCTGATGTTTATTACAATTGTAATCAGCATTATTTCTGCTATGATTATTCATAGAGATTTATGGTATGATGATTTTAAAAAAATGAAATCAAAATCATAAATAATCGGCGGCTCGGATTAATTCCGGGCCGTCTTGATAATTATACTCCTGTTTATTCCCAGGTTTTCCAGACTTCCGGTGAATAACCAACCGTAGCCTGTTTTCCGTTACGGACTATCGGTGTCTTAAGTAAAGTGCCGTTTTCAAGGATTTTTTCAATCTTAGCTTCTTCGCCCGCAATATATTTAATAAAGCTTTTCTCGTAATCCTTTGATTTTTCATTCAAAATTTCTTCAATTGATAAACCGGTAGATTTTCTGACAGAGTCAAGTTCACCTCTGCTCAAACTCTTTTGAGTTAAATCAACATATTGAAATTTAATGTTACGCTCTTTAAAGTATCGCTGAGCCTTTTTAGTGTCAAAGCACTTGTTTGTGCCGAAAATTTGTATATTCATTAATACGCCTCAAATTTTTCAAGTGTTGCGAAACATCTTGATTTATTAATTACAAGTTTAAAATATCTTGCTCTGACTTCCTTAAATCTTATAATCTTCTTATAGCCGATTACTGTACCATTATACAGCTTATTCCATTTGTTTCCGGTTTTGACATAAAGGGTAAACCTTTCTATTTGCTGACCACTTCTGATATGTTCGCCTAATACAATTTTATCAATATCATATTCATCGCCAAGGTCAAGTAAAAGTGTGCTGCCGTCCGGATCATATCCCGAATGCCAGTAATTATCACCGGGATTATCAATAATGTTTTGAGAATCATGCTCTTTATCGAGACACCTATCACATGTTAAAGTTGAGCCAAGCGCTAGATTTTCATTAAATTCAATGTCAAGCTGAGCTCCGACTGAAAGCAGAAGATCGGTATCTTCAGAGCTGATTTTCCCTTCCTTGTTTGGCGGAACATTTAAAAGCAAACAAGCGTTGGATCCAACCGAATTATAATAGATATCCATTATTTTGTTCAATGGTTTAACAGAGTACTTATCTGATTCATGATAAAACCATCCTTTACGAACGGAAACATCCACTTCAGCCGGATACCAAATCAGTTCCGGACATTTTTTAATCCTTTTTCTGCTGCCTATATCAAGAGCCATTTTACTGGTATTTTTAGGAATATGGAATGATTTTATCTGATTTTCTTTTTTTATTAATTCGAAATCTGAATAATAATACGGCACAACGCTCCACTCGCTCTTACGGCAAACGCCGACTTCATTGCCGCACCATCTTACATCCGGACCGCAAATGTTAATTGTTGCGTTTGGCTGAAGAGAGCGAATAACATCATAATACCTCAGCCAATCATAATTCTGCTTTTTTCCGTCTTTGCCTTCACCGCATGCGCCGTCAAACCAAACACAAAACAGCTCACCGTAATCTGAACAAAGTTCAGTCAGTTGATTAACAAAATAATCGTCATAATCCTTACCTGAACCGTATGATTCCTCATGGCGGTCCCATGGAGAAACATAAATGCCGAATTTAAGTCCAAATTCCTTGCATGCCGCAGCGCAGTCTGCAACAACATCTCCTCGTCCGTTACGCCATGGAGAAGATTTTACACTGTGATCTGTATATTCACTCGGCCATAAACAAAATCCATCATGATGTTTAGCTGTCAATATCATCGCTTTCATTCCGCTTAACATAAACAGCTTCGCCCACTGTCTGCAGTCAAGCTTTGAAGGGTTAAATAGTGAAGGAGATTCGTTACCGCTGCCCCACTCGGAATCAGTAAAAGTATTCATTCCAAAATGTACAAAAGCGTAAAACTCTGTCTGTTGCCATTTTATCTGTCTTTCACTCGGAACAACAGAAGCTGCATTCTTTACATAATCAGGTGTTTTTTTCATCGGAAAATCCTCAAAACTGTAAGTATTGAAAAATAATATTATTTATGTTAAACTCAGCAGGTAAATAACCGTATTGGAGTTGATTACTTTTGTCAAAAAAAGATGAAAATAAATCAAAAAACAATATACCAAGGTATTTAGGCTACGGATTAGGCGCTATCGGTCTTGATTTAAGTTATGGGATGTTTAATCAGTATCTTAACAAATACTTAACTGATGTTTTGATGCTTCACAGCGCATTTCTGCTTTTTTTGACTGCGTTTTCCAGAGTTTGGGACGGCATTAACGACCCGATAATGGGTTCCATAGTCGACCGTTCAAACCATAAAATGGGGAAATACAGACCGTGGATTTTACTGGGCGCGTGTTTAAACGGTATAGTTCTTTCACTTTTATTTAATAATATCTTCGGTCTGCAGGGTGTGGGCTTATATGTCTATATCGCAATTATGTATGTGCTTTGGGGTATGACGAATACCGTTGCCGATATTCCGTATTGGTCAATGGTGCCCTCTTTTACGAGCGACCCAAAAGAAAGAAACCTTGTCGCTACTATTACGAGAGCATTTTCCGGAATTGGTCAAGGCATAATTCAAATAATAGGACCGATTCTCATGACAGCGGTAAGTATTACATATGACGGCAACAACAAGGTTTATGACAGCAACTCCTTCAGAATAACATCAATTTCATGTTCATTTTTCCTGATTGTTTTTGCTTTATTATGCGTTAGCGTAACAAAGGAAAACAAGCGTTTGTCAGCGCCTCAAAGCGAAAAATTTTCATTTTCAAATTCTATAAAAATCATTAAATCCAATGATCAATTGATGATTTTTATGATTTTTGCAATGCTGTCAAATACCGGATGGTACCTTGCGGCGGCTGCGGGATCTTACTTTTTTGATGTTGTTGTCGGCAATGTTAAAATGCAGTCAACATTCGGGCTTTTCGGAGCGGTGGGCTCAATAATCGGTCTGCCGGCAGTTCTTTTACTTGAAAAATGGTTCGATAAGAGAAAAAGATATATTATTGCACTAACGGTTGAAGTGATCGGATTTGTTTTTATGGGTATTTCCGGTATGCTCAGGCAATACACTTTGCTGAATATTGCTTATACTTTTGTTTCTCTTGGAAGCGCGGTAATGTTCGTAAGCCAGACAGTATTTTTGAGTGATATTGTTGACTACGGAGAAATCAAAACAGGCGGCAGAAACGAAAGCGTCACTTTTTCAATGAAGGGGTTTCTTCAAAAGATGGCATATACAATGCAGACAATATCGCTTTATGCTCTGTTATGGATAACAGGTTATGTAGGCGATATGCACTCAGGAAACAGCGCGCAGGTTCACAGCGCGGTATCTGCAATGATGTATGTCATTCCTCCCCTTTTCATAATCGGTTCACTGATTGTTTTCTGCAAAAAGTATAAACTTGTAGGCGAATATATGGACAATATAACTCTTAAAATTTCCGAAAAAATCAAAAAAGAAAAATCTATCTTGAATGAAAGCAATTGAATTCTTGATTTAAAAATCAACTATTTGAAAAATATAAAACTTAAGATAATCCGTTTCGGGGACATTCCACATTACAGGGTGGTCTGTCCCCTGTTGCTTTACCTCGATTTGTTTAAGTTTAACTTTGGCATCCGAAGCGGCTGAAATCAGCATTTTTTCAAACCGAGCGTGTGGCATGAAATGACTGCACGAAGCAGTAGCCAGATAGCCGCCAAGCGGTAAAAGCTTCATAGCCCTGTAGTTTATTTCTTTATAACCCTTTTCAGCATTAAACGCTGTTTTTCTTGACTTTGTGAACGCCGGAGGATCGAGTATAATAAAATCAAATGGATGTCCGCCTTTATCAATCAAAGCAGGCAGAAAATCAAATACATCCGCCTTAATAAATTCAATTTTATCACTTAGACCGTTAAGCTGAGCGTTATGCTTTGCCATATCAAGAGCTGACTTTGAAACATCAACCGCAGTTACATGTTCAGCGCCGCCGAAAGCGGCATTTAAGGCAAAAGAGCCGGTATGTGTAAAGCAGTCAAGAACTTTTTTACCTTTGGCAATTTTTGCAACCGACAGTCTGTTAAATTTCTGATCGAGAAAGAACCCTGTTTTTTGACCGTTTTCAATATCAACAAGATATTTTATTCCGTTTTCTGTAATTTCAACTTTAGGTTCAGCCTGATTTCTTTTATTTGAAAAATTATACCAACCTTTATATTCTCTCAACCCTTCAAGTTCTCTGATTGCAACGTCATTACGCTCATATAAACCGGAAATCTCAAACCCTTTTTCTTCAAGGGTCTCAATAATTATCGGATAGATAATGTCTTTATTCTTTTCAATTCCATATGAAAGAGACTGAACCGACAAAATATTATGAAACAAGTCTACCGTAAGACCGGGAAAACCGTCGGATTCTCCGAAGATTACGCGGAAAGCATCTATATTGTCATGCGGCATAACGGACAACCTGTATTCAACAGCATAATTAACACGACGGCGCCAGAAAGAAGAATTAAAGGTATCATTTGCATTTGTCGAAATAATTCTTACGGCAATTTTACTTATTTTATTGTAAAAACCCGTTCCGATATATTTGCCCTTTTGAGAAACAACATCAACAATGTCACCGTTTTCCGTTTCATTACCGGTAATATTTTTAACATTGACTACATCCGACGAATAAACCCACGGATGACCGCTTGAAAGCCATCTTTCGCCTTTTTGACTGACAATCACCAAATTATAATCTCTGATTTTTTTCATCAAAATTCTCCGAAAAGCAGGTAATAAAATTGTTACAAAATATTGTTATTGGTTTATTTCAAATATATTATTTTTTATATCGTCAATGCTTGTATTATTGTTATTTGCAATTTCGGAAATATCATCATATTCAAACTTTTCTTTTTTTATTTCATAACCTTCAGATATCTTTTTATGGACTTTTCCGAAATTTGTATCAACTTGTTTTATTTTTCTTTGTAAAACGCTTCGATTGCAAACAGATTCGCGTATACCTATGGTATTTGTATATTTAAAGATCAGATTTGTAATTTGGGAAACATCTTTTTCAAGGCATATCACTGTCAATAAAATACCCGGGCGCATTTTTTTCATTTGAACAGTTGTTAAAAACACATCTAATGCTCCGCCTGACATTATTTTCTCAAAAGCAAAACCGATTTCTTCGCCGGTCATATCATCGATGTTACATTTAAGCTCTGCCACTCTGTCTCTGCAATTACCATAATCACAAAGGTGCGCTCTTAAAATGTTTGCAACTTCAAATTCTTTTGAACCCATGCCGTAACCGGTTTTTTTTATTTCTAAAACCGGCATATCGCAAAATTCAGAAACGAAATATTTTAAAAGCGCCGCACCAGTAGGCGTACACAGTTCGCTTTTTATCATAGCTGTATAGACAGGTACTCCGTTAAGAATGTTTGCGGTTGCGGGAGCGGGAACCGGTAGAATTCCGTGAGCGCATTTTACAAAGCCGGACCCGACATTAATCGGTGAAGATAAAATTCTGTCGGGTGATATTTCATTTATCAGCATACAAACAGCAGTAATATCCGCAATCGCGTCCATGGAACCCACTTCATGAAAATGAATCTCTTCAATCGGCTGTCCGTGAACTTTGCTTTCGGCGTCGGCTAAAATCGTAAAAACAGCTGAAATATCATTTTTTACCTTCTCTGTTAACGATAAACTACTCACAATATGGTTAATATAATCAAGGCTGCTGTGATGGTGATGATGGTGGTGCTCTTCTTCATGTATTGGGGAAGAATGAATATGGTTGTTATCAAACAATTTTACATCTTCTTCGATATTGTTAACCTTCACTTTTACAGCAGTACCTGTAATACCGCATTTTTTGGCATTTTCAAAGCAAAAAGTTACGCCGGGAATACTTAAATTATTAACTTTATTAATAAATTCTTCTTTATTATCAATCAATTCAAACAGTGCGGCGGTTAACATATCACCTGCAGCGCCCATTGAACAATCAAAATATAAAATCTTCATAAATCACGCCTCTGTTTTCTAATAAATACAAAAAGAATTAACTATTTCTTACCAATATGATTTATCATTCCCGCCAGATAGCCGGCTCCGAAACCGTTGTCAATATTCACCACACTGACACCCGAAGCACAGCTGTTAAGCATTGATAACAGCGCAGCAAAACCGCCAAAAGATGAACCGTAACCGACACTTGTAGGCACAGCTATAACCGGGCAGTCAGCCAAACCGCCGACAACACTCGCCAGTGCGCCTTCCATACCGGCGATTGCAATGATAACAGTTGCAGACATAATATCATCTAAAAAACTAAGCAGTCTGTGAAGACCGGCAACACCGACATCAAACAGCCTTACAACTTCATTACCGAAGGCCTCGGCTGTAACAGCCGCTTCCTGAGCAACCGGAATATCGGAAGTACCGGCTGTAAGAACAACAATTTTGCCTATTCCGTCAGGCTCGGGCATATCGCCGATAATAGCAATACGGGCTTCATCATAATAGTTTAAATTGAAGGACTGTGACAGCTCATCGGCATTTTTTTTGTCAATACGTGTTATTAATATTCTGTTTTCGCCGTTTTTAAGCATATTATCCGCAATTAAAACTATTTGTTTTAAGGTTTTACCCGCGCCGTAGATTACCTCAGGCATACCTTGGCGGACAGTACGGTGATAATCAATTTTAGCAAAGTCTAAATCTTCAAACGGTTCCTTTTTAAGTTTAAGCAACGCATCGTCAACACTGACAGTTCCGTTCCTTACATTTTCAAGAAGTGAGCATACTTCGTTATTCATTTTCTTTCCTCCAAGTCAAGGCAAACAGAAGGATAAAACTGTCTTAAATAGTTTAAAACATCATATCGTTTCTTCAAGATAAGTTCAAATTGCGAAGCTTTTAACTGAATTTTTGCGTTTGAATTTACTGTTCTTACCCTGAAATCACGAAATCCGAGTGTGTATAAATATTTTTCAGCTTTTTCTGTTATTTCAAGTTTTTCTTTTGTTATATGCTCTCCAAAAGGAATTCTGGTTGCAAGACATGAATACGAAAATAAATTATTGCAAATTATATCTTCTTCTTTAGAACGCAGCAGTATTTCTTCTTTTGTAATGCCGCATTCTTTAAGCGGAGAAACTACACCCAATTCTTTCAAAGCTGCCATACCGGGGCGATCTGTTTCTTTGTCTGAAGCATTGGTTCCGTCAATTAAAAGAGTGTATCCGTCTTTTTCGGTAGCACTTTTAATTAAGCTGAAAATTCTTTTCTTGCAATAATAACATCTTTCACAGTTATTCTGTATTACATCATTGCAGGATAAAACATCAAAATCAACAATTTTTAAAGGTATATTGTATTTCCTCGAGAAATCCAACGCATTATTCAGTTCAAATTCCGGCTGAAAAGCAGAGTTAACAAAATATGCAGTTATATCAGCTCCGTATTTCTTTGCCTCATAAAGTAAAAACGAAGAATCAATACCGCCGGAAAACGCAACAGCCGCTTTATTATTATTCTTAAAAAAATCTTTTAATTCCATTATATAATCAAGTGTTAATTATGATAATCTATTAAAAAGAAGATATTTGCACATATAAAATGACAAACATCTTCTTCAAAAAAAGCAAAGATTTTATTGTCTGTGCCATTTAATTCCGTTGGGTGTATCCTCAAGAATTATACCCATATTCTTTAATTTATCGCGAATTTCATCGGCTTTAGCCCAGTTTTTATCTTTGCGCGCAAGAGTACGCTGATTAATTAATTCCTCAATTTCATCATCTGTTTCTTCTTTATTTCGATTATACATAAGACCGAGAACATTGGTCAATTCATCAAATTTTTCGGCAGCGTAACTGATTGTTGCCTTGGATGACCCTTTGTTTAAAACAAGCGTATTGATATCTTTAACAAGATCAAAAACAGCGGCAATTCCGTCTGCTGTGTTAAGATCATCATCCATTGCATCTTTAAATTGAGCTACTCTTTTATCGCATTGATCTTTTATTCCGGCATCAATTTCACCGTCAGCAGCATTTTTCAGCTCAAAATCAATATTATCCCTGCAGTTATAAAGACGTTGAAGCGACGCCTTGCACTGCTCAATAATATCAACGCTGTAATTAATCGGACTTCTGTATGAAGAAGAAATCATTAAGTATCTGATGGGCTCATATCCGTACTTTTCCGCAACATCTCTGACAGTAAAGAAATTACCGAGTGATTTTGACATCTTAACATTGTCTACATTGATATACCCGTTGTGCATCCAGTAATTTGCAAACGGTTTACCGGTAAAGCATTCGCTTTGCGCAATTTCATTTTCGTGGTGCGGAAAAATCAAATCCTGACCGCCGCAGTGAATATCTATGCTTTCGCCAAGATAACGGATATTCATTGCGGAACATTCAATATGCCAGCCCGGTCTTCCCTGACCCCAGGGAGATTCCCAATATGGTTCACCCGGCTTTGCCTTTTTCCAAAGAGCAAAGTCCATAGGATTACGCTTAATGTCACCAATCATTATTCTTGCGCCGGCTTCAAGGTCTTCAAGCGGCTGATGTGACAGCTTACCGTATTCCGGGAAAGTGTTTGTTGCAAAATATACATCACCGTCAACGACATAAGCGTGTCCTTTTTCGATAAGACCTGTTACGATTTCAATTATTTTATCAATGTTTTCGGTAGCAAGAGGATGAATATCGGCTTTTCTGAAATTAAGACCTTTTGCATCAATCCAAAACTCATCAATAAACTTTTTGGAAACTGTTAAATAATCAGTTCCGTCCTCGTTTGCTTTTTTTATTATCTTATCGTCAATATCCGTAAAATTCTGAACAAAAGTTACATCATAACCGATATATTCAAGGTATCTTCTGAGAACATCAAAGACACACAGCGGTCTTGCGTTTCCGATATGAATATAGTTATATACAGTTGGACCGCAGGCATAGATGCGGGCTTTACCCGGCTCAATAGGAACAAATGTCTGCTTTTCCCTTGTTAATGTATTAAATATCCTCATTTTTATGACCCTCAACTTTTTTTAATTCTTTTTTTAAATGATGCACTTCATTTTCAAGCCGCCTGAGCTTTTCCATAACCGGGTCTGTAAAATGAACCTGATCAAGGTCGTCAACAATTCTTTTGCCGTCTTTTTTCACAACCCTTGCAGGAACACCGACAGCCGTACAATTTTCGGGAATATTTCTTAAGACAACAGCACCCGATGCAATGCGGCTGTTATTGCCGATTTGTACGGGACCGAGAATTTTAGCGCCGCTGCCAACCATTACATTATTGCCTAAAGTCGGATGACGCTTACCGGTTTCTTTACCCGTACCGCCGAGTGTAACCCCCTGATACAAGGTACAGTCGTCACCGATAATTGTAGTTTCACCTATAACAACACCTGTACCGTGGTCAATAAACAGTCTCTTACCTATTTTTGCGGCAGGATGTATCTCTATGCCGGTTTTTCGGGAAGCTCTTTGCGATATCCACCTTGCAATAAAAAAGAAACCATGGTTATAAAACCAATATGCTTTTCTGTGCATTCGTATAGCTTTAATACCGGGGTATAAAAACAATATTTCTATAATCGACCGAGCAGCGGGGTCTCTGGATTTAACTGTGGAAATATCTTCTTTTAAATTGCGAAACAAAATCTGCCTCCGGCTCTTTATTATGTTGGATCTTTGATTATATTTATATACGAACACCGATTAAATCATAATCTGAATAATCCGTTATTTCAACTTTTACAAAATCGCCTTTCTTCAAAACATTACTATCTGTAAAACGAACAATTCCGTCAATTTCAGGCGCATCCATATATGTTCTGCCGACGTATTCATTGTTTTCTTCGTCAAAATCGTCGACAATTACTTCAAATACTTTACCGATTTTTTGAGAATTAATCTCATCTGTTATCATAAGCTGACTTTGCATAAGTATTTCGCCGCGTTTTGCTTTTATTTTCTCATCAATTTGATTAGGCATATCAAAAGCCGGTGTTCCCTCTTCTGGAGAGAAAGCAAAGCATCCCATACGGTCAAACCTGATTTTTTTTACAAACCCTGCAAGAGTTTCAAATTCCTTATCACTTTCACCGGGAAAGCCGACCATAAAGGTTGTTCTGATAACAGCATCGGGAAGAGTGGACCGTATTTTATCAATTACAGTTTCCAAAAGTTTACGGTCTCCTCGCCTGTTCATTCTTTTAAGAACCGCATCATCGGCATGCTGTAACGGCAAATCAATATAGTGCAGAATTTTTTCTTCGGATTTCATAACAGAAAGAAGTTCATCTGTAATCTTATCCGGATAACAGTACAGTAGCCTTATCCACTTTATACCATCAATTTTGCACAGTTCTTTTAGAAGTGACGGCAAAGCGCTCTTTCCAAATAAATCATATCCGTAATTGGTAGTGTCCTGAGCAACAATTATAAGCTCTTTAACACCTGATTTTGCAAGTTCATGCGCTTCGGATATAACATCCCCCGGTTTAACAGAGCGCAAATCCCCTCTTATTCCGGGTATTGCGCAATATGCGCATCTGTTCATACAGCCGTCGGAAATCTTTAGATATGCCCAGTGTTCCGGTGTTGACAGCACGCGTTTACCGGATAAAGGCAATTCATTTTTTGCGGGTATTTTGCAAAATGTTTCACCCGATAAAACTTTATTTACAAGCGAAACAATATCTGCGTTTGCGCCGATACCGATGACTCCGTCTACTTCGGGAATTTCTTTAAGAATTTCATCTGAATAACGCTGGGCAAGACAGCCTGTAACAATAATTTTTTTTATCAGCCCTGCCTGCTTATACTGAGCCATTTCAAGGATATTTTCTATTGCCTCTTCTTTAGCAGCATCAATAAATCCGCAAGTGTTTATTATGACAGCATCCAATTCTTCAGAGTTTTCTGAAATTTCATACCCTGCATCACACAGCTGAGCGAGCATTCTTTCGGCATCAACCTGATTTTTGGGACATCCAAGGGATATCATACCGATTTTTTTATTCATAAAAATCCTCAATTTCGGTATCGGTTTCAAACTTATTTAAAACGCTTTTAATATCAGAATAAGAATATCCTAAGCGAACAAGAGCGTTAAAGACTTTTCGCCTGCCTTTTTCATCATTCAGATACTTAAAGTATTTTTTTTCAACAAGAGAATATATAATTTCCGACTGACTGTCAAAATCAATTTCACTTAGTACTTGTGCTGTTATTTCGTCGGATACTCCTCTTCGCTTAAGCTCATATCTTATTCCCCTCAGACTCATTCCCTTGTCATTAATTAACCTGAAGGCAAAATTTTCGGCAAATCTTGAATCATTGATATAGCCATAATATTCAAGAAGCTCGGCAGCTTTTTCGGCATATTCACGCTTATTGCCTTTTTGGCACAAACGCTGTACGGTTTCTTTTTTTGGGTGATCGCCGTAAGAAAGAATTCTTAAACCCGATAAAAATGCGTGTCTTGTACCTATAAGCTCTAAAAATTCATCTTCGCCGCCATCGTTAATTTCTTTTACAGTTCTGTATGGACACGAATACCAGAAATCACTGTCAACGGTAAAACGGTATTCACCGTCAATAAGAATATGAATCTTATCGCCTTTGCCCGGTTTTGCAAAAATCTTCATTATTATTCATCTTCGTCAACAAGAATATCAAGTTTTGCTCTTGCGGCCGGTTTGGACATCGGCACGGGTTGAGGGATTTCTCTTTCTTCGGAAGCTGTTGAAGATTTTTCGGATTTATCGGACAATTTAGAAAGAGAAGAGCTGACCTTTTCTTCAATTTCTTTTTTCAAAGACTCATTGCTGTTTATTAAAGCGGTTATCCTGTCTTTGCCCTGACCGAGTTTTTCACCTTTGTATGAGAACCACGAACCGCTTTGGCTGATAATATCAAGCTGAAGCGCCGCATCAACAATCTCGCCCATTCGTGATATTCCCTTGCCGTAAAGAATATCAAATTCCGCAACCTTAAACGGAGGAGCAACTTTGTTTTTAACAACCTTAACTTTTGTTTTGTTGCCGATTACTTCGCTTCCGGACTTGATAGGCTCACCTTTACGAACATCAAGTCTCATCGATGAATAGAACTTAAGTGCTCTTCCGCCGGTTGTAACTTCCGGATTGCCATATACAACGCCGACCTTTTCTCTTAACTGATTGATGAAAATAACAACACAGTTGGATTTAGAAACTGCGCCTGTAATTTTTCTCAATGCCTGTGACATCAGCCTTGCATGAGCTCCTACATGTGAATCGCCCATTTCGCCCTCAATTTCACTTTTTGGAACAAGAGCGGCAACTGAGTCAACAACAAGAATTTCCACGGCATTTGAACGAATAAGAGCCTCGGTTATCTCAAGAGCCTGTTCACCGTTATCAGGCTGTGAAACAAGAAGCTGATCTATATCAACTCCCAAAGCGCTTGCGTAAACGGGATCCAAAGCGTGTTCAGCATCAACAAATGCGGCAACTCCGCCCGCCTTCTGACACTCTGCAACGCAGTGAAGCGCAAGGGTTGTTTTGCCCGAAGACTCGGGACCGTAAATTTCAATTATTCTTCCCTTTGGGAGACCGCCGACACCGGTGGCTATATCAAGCATAAAAGAGCCTGTTGATATAACATCAACATTAAGAGCCTTATTGTCGCCAAGGCGCATTATCGAGCCCTTTCCGTATGCTTTTTCGATTTTTTCAAGCGCTGTCTTTAACGCAAGCTGTTTTTGCTCTTCAGGTGAAAGTTTAACTTTTTCAGCCATAATCCCTCCGAAATCATTACAATGAGTTTATTCTGCAAATATATTTTAAAAAATTATAGATTTTTAATAACCTTAACCGCAACACCCTGAATATTTATTTCTTTCGGATAAATATCCTCATATGTTTTATTTTCCGGATGCAAATAAGGGGTAAATTTTTCGTTATCAAATTTTAAGGTTTTTAAAGTTGTGTCGCCCGAGTCGTCCATAACAGCAACAATATCACCAACCCTTGCATCGGATTGCTTTTTAATAATGACATAGTCGCCGTCTGTTATCCCTGCGCCAATCATTGAATTTCCGCTTGCTATAAGAACAAAGTGTTCGCCGTTGCCGATCATTGTCCTTGGAAACTCAAAGACACCAAGCTGCTCCTGAACATTACCCTCGGGACTGCCGCAGGTTATTCTGCCCAGAACAGGCAACTTTACGATAGTGCCGCCCGTAAGCTCACTCATAAATTTTGTCTTTAATATTCCCTGCTGACCGTCATAAGTTATTGTACCTTCGTCATCTAACATCTTCAGGTATTTCATAACAGTCTGGCGGGAAACATTAACATATTTTTCAATTTCCCTTAAAGAAGGCGCTCTGAGATATTTAACATAAAAATCATCAACAAAACGAATGATTTTATCAGCCATATCTTGTTTATATTGTGCCATATAATCAACCCCTGAAAAACAAAAGATATAGTTTTATGTATGTATTATAGATAAACATGTAACAATTGTCAAGTTTTTTAACAAAAACAGTAAAAAAAATAAAAAAACCGGTACAGCAAAAGCCGCACCGGCATTCTAAGGAAACGCTGATTAAATCATTCAAAACTGAAAAATCAGAAAATATCAAATTTTATGACATTAAAAACAAGATTAGGAAGATTAACGATAAATTTGGGGAACCATTCGCCGAATGTGTAAACAGCAAGTGAAATCATTGAAGGAATTATTCCTAAATAGAACACAAACGATGAAGTCTTTTTATTACCTGAATACTCAGCTTTGTTACTGCCAGTTTCTTTTGTAAGTACGAAAGAATCAACATTGGTGATAACATCTTCGCTTTCAATAATATTGCCGTTGTCATCAAACTGTTTGTCAGCAGCAACATAAGAATTAAATGTAAGTGTACCGCCCTTTACAGATATGGTATTGAATTGACCGCCGGGATTGGTCATATCCTCAAGATTAAAACCGGTTTTTTCCCAGCCTGTTCCGTCCCAATCGGTTGTTCTTTGAACATTTATCTTTTCAATAAGATTAATATTCATGAAAAGTCCTTTAAGGAAAGGTCTGATTTCATATCTCTTTGAACCGGCAGTACCGCAAAGAACATAAGTGGTGCCGCTGTCATTTTGCATATTCATTTTTATTTTTTTGGTGCGTACATACTGATGATCATGTCCGCTCATAACGAGGTCTACATTTGTGGCATCGCAAACTGCAGTAAGCGCACGCTGAAGATAGAGAGCGTCGGGCCATTTGCCGTCCTTACCGAAAGTGTAAGGAGACTTATGCATAAGAACAATTTTCCAGTCCTTATCGGTGGATTTCATATCTTTATAAAGCCAAACAAGCTGCGGAATGCTGACAGAAAGAACATCGTTTGTGTTCAATACGGCAAAATGAGCATTGCCGTAATCAAATGAATAGTTTACACCGTTAAGTGTCTGGACACTTTCGC
Source organism: Clostridiales bacterium (assembly GCA_024697575.1). Classification (GTDB taxonomy): domain Bacteria; phylum Bacillota; class Clostridia; order Oscillospirales; family Acutalibacteraceae; genus CAG-177. The sequence goes on along the minus strand of JAILFM010000109.1, from coordinate 11,185 downwards.
TTGTATCAAGGCTGAACATATTGTTAAACCAATTCCAAACGCCGAGGCCATCGTGATTGCCGGATATCGGGACAATAGTAGTATTCTGATTGAAATCTGTTACTGCTTTGTCATAATAATCCCATTCTTCATTGGTACTGTCATTGGTAAAATCGCCGAGATTGATATAAAACTCGGCATCGGGCATGGTTTTATAAGCGGCGTTCAGCGTATTTCTGCCTTTAAGAAAGTTTTCAAGGCTGCTTGCCTGAATATCTGCGACTGAAACAAATTCAAATTCGCTGTCCCCGTCGTCGGTAACAAAAGTACCAACAGAGCTGCTGACATTTCCGTCGCCGACAGTGTAATAATACTCGGTACCGGGTTTAAGTCCCTTAACCAGAGCCTTATGGCAGTAATTGCCGCCCCATTCAAACACATCTTCATATTCAATTTCGGCGTTTACAGGTTCCATTGAAAGATTAAAAAGGGAAATTTTACTTTCTGTCATTGCATGGGTGTACCAGCAAAAACCTTTCTGTGCAGAAGTATCCCCGTTAACCGAAACATGAATACGAAACGGCGCATACTCTTCATTAACTGCGGTATCAACTGCGAATGATGAAATTGTAAGTGTACCCGACAGAATAAGACAGCAAAGAAGAACACTTACAATTTTTTTAAAATCTGTTTTCATAAACAAATCCCCCAAAATAATATTTATCTGAACTGTTTCATAACTTCATAAGCTTTTGAAACATCAGCTTTAAAATCAAAGGCTCTTGCCTCTACTGAGCACGAATCAACTCCTGACGCTTTTATTTGATTGATAAAATCCGCCTGGTTAAACCCGTCATTCGTTTTCGGAAAAATTCTGTTATCACTGCCATCCGGCGGATACGGTCTTGAAGTATGCGCATGAATAAGTAAACCGCTGTACTCAGGTAAAATATCAAAACTTTCCTTGTTATCAAACATATGAAAACAATCTGCAAGAAGTTTTATGCGCGGATGATTGACTCTGTTTGCAATTTCGGCACCGTCGGATATTGTATTTATACAATTACATTCACCAAATCTCAACGGCTCTATTGCAACGTCAATGTCATATTTGTCGGCAATCGGCGCAACAATATCGCCTAAAAAAGAAACAACCTGACTCCGCGCTTCTTCTCTTGTCATATAACCGGGAACCTTTCTGGCACCGGACGAGCCAAATACGGTTTTTTTGATACCGATGTAATTGGCTTTATTCATCATTGTTTCAACATAATCTTTAATAAGATTATCATCTCTTTCGCTGCCGACAACCTTGTGGTCAATAAAGCAATTAGCTGAAAGAATATTAAAATCAATTTTCATTATCCGGTCGAGTTCCTGCTTGGAGGAAGCGGCAACGGCTTTGCAATTGAGCTCCGCAAAATCAAAACCAGATTGTTTGATAATTTCAATGTTTTCCGGAATATTTCCCGTACAAACGCCGATTTTCATATAAATTCACACTCCTATATCTGATGACTGTTAAACAGCATTTCTTCCGCTGACTTTAAATGGGTCTCGGATATATCACCGCCGACATTTATACGCGCAATTTCGGCAATGCGCTCAGAACGGTCTAACTTTTTAACATTGGTTTTTGCGCAGTTGTTTTCAACAGTTTTTGAAATATTGAAATGAACATCCGCTTTTGCTGCTATAAGAGCAAGATGCGTAACGCAGATAACCTGTTTATCTTGAGAAAGCATATGAAGCTTATCAGCTATTTTACCCGCTGCGCTTCCGCTGACACCCGTATCAATCTCATCAAAAATCAGTGTTGAAACGGGATCGGTCTTTGAAAGAACATTTTTTATTGCGAGCATTATTCTTGAAAGCTCACCGCCGGAGGCTGTTTTGCAAAGCGGTTTTAATTCCTGACCGGGGTTGATATTTATATAAAACTCAACATCATCACCGCCGTTTGAATTTAACGGAATTGATTTAAAGATAACTTCAAAAGCCGCATCGGGCATATCAAGCGCTTTGAGTTCAGCACAAACGCTGTGAGCGAATTTTTCAGCGGATTCTTTTCTGTTTAAAGTAAGCTTTGAACTGAGATCTTTTACTTTGGAAGACAGATCATACATTCTGTTTTCAAGAAGAGAGATAGAGCCGTCGGTATTATTAAGCGTTTCTATCTCTTCCAAAGCGCCGTTATAATACTCAAGAACAGCTTTTTCGTCACTGCCATACTTATAAAACAGAGAATAAAGAAAGTCAAGCCTTTCGTTTATTTGAAACAGTCTTTCTGTTGAGTAGTCAATGTTTTCGATAAGCGTATCAATGGCGGATGTTACACCGGACAATTCGGTTACTGAATTTAAAATTATTTCATTAAAGCTTTCACATTCATCCATTACAGCTGAAAGCTTTGTCAAAACAGCCGCGCTCAATTGAAGCGCATCAATTACACCATCGTCTTTTTTAAGCGTATCGCGAACTTCAGATAATGAAGAAATAATTTTTCTGCTGTTTTCAAGAATGGTTTTTTCTTTGTTAAGCTTTTCCGATTCACCCGGTTTTATATCCGCATTTTTGATTTCATCAACGGAAAAAAGAAGATAGTCAAGCTTTTTGGACTTTTCATCTCTGATATCATACAGTGAATACAGTTCTTTTTTTGTTTTAATTAAAGACCGTAACGCTTCTTTATACTCATTTCTCAGCAGTTCATTACCTGCAAGAGAGTCGATAAAGGAACAGTGTGTTTCACTTCTTAAAAGAGCCTGACTGTCATGCTGACCGTGAATGTTGATAAGTTCAAAGCCGATTTCTTTTAAGGTTGAAACGCTGACGGGGAAAGAATTAATCCGGCAGTTATTTTTACCGGAAGCATTTATAGTTCGGGCTACGGTTACCGTATCATCGTCATTAAGAGGAATGCCCTTGTCGGCAATAAACCTGAGTACATTTTCACCAACGCATGAAAATAACGCAAAAACTTTCCCTTCATGGCAACCGCTTCTGATTATTTCTTTGGAAGTTCTTTCACCGATAACGGCATTAATTGAATCAATAATAATGGATTTGCCGGAACCGGTTTCACCGGTCAAAATATTAAGGCCTTTTTCAAATTCAATTTGAGCGTTCTCAATAACGGCAATATTGTTGATAATCAGTTTTTGTAACATAATTCTTTCTCAGTCGATAAGCTGCCCGATTTTATATTCCATCTCTGCCGCAAATTCTTCCGTTCGGCATGCAACAAAAATAGTGTCATCGCCCGCTATTGTTCCGACAATTCCGTCCCATTTCATTGAATCAAGAGCAGCGCATGCAGCGGGAGCCATACCGGCAAAGCATTTAATAACAAGAAGGTGACCCGCAATATCAACACTGACAACGGATTGTTTAAAAACGCTGATATATTTACCGGAAATGCTGATTTCCGCACGTTGAGAAGTGGAATAAAAGCTTCGACCGGCTGAGTCTGATTTTTTTACAAGACCCATCTGACGAATATCGCGCGACAAGGTTGCCTGAGTTGTTTCATACCCCTCTTTTTTAAGATACTGAGCAAGCTCAAGCTGAGTTGACACAAGGTGAGTGTTAATTATATTCAGAATTGCGTCGTGTCTGTCTTTTTTCACCAAAATCACCCCTCACCTTCGTTCGGATAGTTTTTTATATAAAACATCAATAAAATTATCAGATTTAATCCTGATAAAATCCGCAGTAAAATCAGCCGCGCTGATTCTTGCATAAGCACCGTCGGAAAAAGAAGCGGCTCCTCCCCCGTCCGCGCTGACCATAATATTCTCACTTGTAGAAGAAAAAACCGACAATTCGCAATCCGGTCTGAAAATTATTGAGCGGTTAAATAAAGAATGAGGACTGACCGGAGTTAAAATAATGCTTTGAAGTTCGGGATCGACAACGGGACCGCCGGCAGAAAGCGAATAAGCTGTTGACCCTGTCGGAGTGGCGATTATTACACCGTCGCATCGGTAAGATTTAAATTTGCACCCGTTAAGCGCCACATCGATTTCAGACAGCCTTTCGTGCGTATTATTTGTGAAATAGCAGTCGTTAATGCAAAAATCGGAATAAATGGTTTTGTCCCCATTGAAGATTTCTATTTTAAGCACAAGTCTTCTGTCAAGGGTAAATTCTCCTGAAATAAGATTTACCAGCTGCTGAGTTTCATTTTTTTCCAGTCCGGACATAAAGCCAAGATGACCTGCATTAATGCCTAAAACCGGCTTATGGAAAACTGCGGCATTTTTCGCTGCATGAATAATTGAACCGTCGCCGCCGATAGCAATAACAGCGTCACAATCAATAAAAAGCCTGTCTTCCGGATAAAATACGGCATTCTTTATTAAAAGATTATCAGCTGTGTAATCCGGTAAAACAAATTCAGACCCGAATTTTTCAATTTTTTCACACACATCAGCAACAACTTCCTGAGCGCCGGTGCGTGTCAGGTTTGGTATTACGGCAAATTTCATATTATCAATCGCCTTTACACAGAAGAATGCGCATTATCAACCAACGAGTTGAAATCAAAATCAACAGGTGGATTATCGGAATTGCATTTTTTTATATACATCAGAAATTCAATATTTCCTTCAGGTCCGCGAATAGGTGAATATGAAACGTCTTTCAATTCAAATCCGGTTTCAACAGCAAAGGCGGTAATCCGTTTGATTACTTCAACCTGTACATTTTTATCGCGTACTACCCCTTTTTTGCCAACATTTTCTCTGCCGGCTTCAAACTGAGGTTTAATAAGACAAACAGATTCACCGCCGTCTTTAAGCAGACTGAACATTACAGGTAAAATTTTTGTCAATGAGATAAAAGATACATCACAGCTGGCAAAATCAATTTCATCGGGAATTTGTTCTCGTGTGACATACCTGAAGTTTGTTCTTTCAAGATTGATAACCCGTTCATCGGTTCTCAGCTTCCAGGCGAGCTGACCGTAACCGACGTCAATGGAATAGACTTTCGCCGCGTTATTCTGAAGCATACAATCGGTAAAACCGCCGGTTGAAGCTCCGATATCCATACAAACAAGCCCATTTAGGTTGATAGGAAAGACTTTTAATGCTTTATCAAGCTTCAGCCCGCCGCGACTGACAAAAGGATTGACCGAGCCGCGAACCTCAATAATATCATCCGGTTTTACCGAGTTTCCCGCCTTCATTTGTTTTATTCCGTTAACATAAACCAGGCCGGACATTATAACAGCCTTTGCCTTTTCGCGCGTTTGAGCCAATCCCCGCTCAAAGACAGCGACATCAAGCCTTAATAAATCGCTCATTAATTATACCCGATTAAATCCCGTGATATTGAATCCTCATCCAATCCAAATTGCTTAAGCTGCTGTGAAACACTTGCGTGTGAAACAAAAGAATTTGAAACTGCAAAAAGTTTAAAATTTCCTTTAAAACCGCGGGAACACAGTTCAAAGCCGATTTCTTCACCTATTCCCCCGATTTTCATTCCCTCTTCAAAGAGTATAACATTATCATAAGAACCGATAATATCAAATAATTCTTTTTCTATCGGGCTAATTTTAAACAGCTGTAAAGCATCAATATTCAAACCGGCGTGTTCAATAACACTTCTCACGGTATTGAACAGACGACCGTAAGAAACAGCGACGGTTTTAGATCCGGTCTTTTTGAAAAAATTTATACTATCTGATTTACCGTCGAGCGGTTCAGGTTTTTCGCCGGTTCCGCCTCTCGGATATCGTATAACAACAAGATTTTTATCAAAATAAACGGCATTTTTAAATGCGGCTTCAAGTTGGTTATAATCTGAAGGAGAATAAATGGTTATGTCGGGAATAGATTTTAAAAGAGGAATATCAAACAGACCCTGATGAGTTTCGCCGTCTTCGCCGACAAAGCCCGCCCTGTCAACCATAATTATCATCTTTTGCCTTTGAAGTGACGCATCATGAATTACCTGGTCAATACTTCTTTGCAGGAAAGTGGAATAAACGGCAAAAACAGGCACCATACCTTTTGCGCTCAGACCCGATGCAAAAGTTACTGCGTGTTCTTCGGCAATACCAACATCGAAAAATCTGTCGGGGAATTTTATTGAAAAATCTTCAAGTCCTGTTCCTATAGACATTGCCGCTGTAACAGCGCAAATTCGTTTATCATTTTCTGCAAATTTACAGACTATTTTTGAGAATTCGGAAGAAAAAGAGTCTGAAACATTTTTAGCTTCGCCCGTTTCTACATCAAATTCCGAGATCCCGTGAAATTTTTCGGGATGATTTTCAGCTAATTCATAACCGTAACCCTTTACTGTGTTAACATGTAAAAGAACGGGGCCTTTATGCATTTTGGCGCTCATAAGCGCCCCGGTCAATGTGTTTATATTATGGCCGTCAATAGGCCCTATATATCGAAAACCAAGGTCCTCAAAAAAAGACGAAGAATAAATAATATTTTTCAAAGCTGTTTTCATACTGAAAAACAAATGTGAGATTTCTTTTCCGCCAAGAGGAAGACGGCTTAACATTTTTTCGGTATTTGCTTTTAATCTGTAGTAATCCGGATTGGATCTGATAACAGCAAGATATCGAGCCATTGCGCCTACATTTTCGCTTATAGACATTTCGTTATCATTAAGAATAACAATAAGATTCGTCCTGCAGGAGCCAGCGTGATTAAGAGCCTCATATATCATACCGTTACCGAGCGCGCCGTCACCCAGAACAGCTATTGAATAATTATCATTTCCTTTGATTTTATTGGCTGCCGCAACACCCAAAGCCTGTGAAACGGAAACACCGGCATGACCTTCATAAAAAGAATCAAAATTGCTTTCATCCGGTCTTGTAAAGCCGGAAATTCCGTCTTTTTTTCTTAATGAATCAAATCTGTCAAATCTGCCGGTTAAAAGCTTATGTGTATAAGACTGATGACCGACATCAAAAACAAGCGTATCATCAGGACAGTTAAAGCATTTATGAAGAGCAACCGTCAATTCAACCGTACCGAGATTTGACGCAAGATGACCGCCGTTATTGGAAACTGTTGAGATTATTTTTTTGCGTATTTCGCGGCATAGCTCTTCTAAAGATGAATCATCTAATTTTTTGACATCCTCAGGGCTTTTAACAGTCTCAAGAATTCTATAATCGTTTTGCATTATTTTCTCCTGGCGCATAATGTAAAAGCCAGCTCCTTAAGAAAATCCGCTCTGTCGCCGAAAATATCAAGAGCCTGCACAGCTTCCCGGGTTAACTGTTTTGCAAAGCCGTCTGCTTCTTTTAAACCGAGAAGCGAAACATAGGTCTGCTTGTTATTATTAATGTCACTGCCTATAGGCTTACCTAACTCTTCATAGGTTGAAGTCACATCAAGAATATCATCTACAACCTGAAAAGCAAGACCGATTTTTTGCCCGAAAATATCAGCCGAATTAATCTTATCAGTGTCAGCGCCGGCAATAATACAGCCAGCCTTCGATGAAACACAAATCAATTCGCCTGTTTTAAGGTTATCTGTTTGCATTATACGGTCAATATCACAAAGTCGGCTTTCATTTTGTAAATCCATAACCTGACCGGCAATCATACCGGAAGGGCCGGCGGATTTTGCAATTTCAAAAATACATTTGCATTTAATATCATCAGAAAACTGCGAAACGCAAACAACTTCAAAAGCGAAAGTCAGAAGCGAATCACCGGCAAGCAAAGCGTCAGCTTCGCCGAACTGTTTATGAGAAGACGGTCTGCCTCGCCTGAAATCATCATTATCCATGCAGGGTAAATCATCATGTATAAGCGAATAAGTATGAATCATTTCAATTGCACAAGCAACATCACATGCTGACAGTATATCGCCGCCGCAAGCATCGCAGAATGCGAGGCATAAAACAGGTCTTATTCTTTTTCCGCTTGAAAAAACCGAATATTTCATGCATTCAAGCATTCTTTCCAAACCGTCGCTTTTGCGAAAGCGGAAAGAGTCGGAATCAAAAATCAATTCAAGTTTATGATTGATTAAATCAAGATATTCGTTATATTTCAGATTGAATTTTTCTTTTGTCATTTTAAGCCTTTTTACACTGTTTCAGACAAAGCTTTAATTTGAGTTATCTTCAGCTCAGCCTTGCTGATTTCGTCACTGCATTTTTTACACAGCTTCATACCCTCTGTGTAAAGCTTAATATTTTCTTCAAGTGTCAAATCACTTTTTTCAAGCAGTTTCGCTATTTCTTCAAGCCTGTTAACAGCTTTTTCATAATCGAATTTTTCCATAAAAATTATACCGTCACATCTGTTATTTTTGCCCTTGCTTTGCCGTTTGAAAATGAAATATCAATTTCTTCACCGACAGAAAGGGAAGAGACATCGGAAACCGGAAAGCCATTTTTTAAGACAACAGAGTAGCCTTTTGAGAGAATATCAAGCGGATTTCTTGCATTAATCGTAGCGGCAAGAACGGCGATTTTGTTTTTTTCCGATTTAATTATGTTTAAATAACTGTTATTTAAAACAGAGTCAATCTGTGTTAAGTATTGCTTTTTTTGCTTTAAAACCAGAACAGGGTTAAACAGATTTATATTTTTTTCCAAAGCAGCGACTTTTTCGTTCATCAAACAGATTTGGCTTTGCACTTTATTAACGAAAAATCTGTTGAAGCTGTTAACTTTATTTAACAATTCGCTTACATCGGGAACACAGATTTCCGCCGCTGCGGAGGGTGTCGGCGCTCGCTTATCCGCAACAAAATCACAGATTGTAAAGTCCGTTTCATGACCGACGGCACTGATAACGGGAATATGACTGTTATAGACTGCCTGAGCGACATTTTCTTCATTAAATGCCCACAAATCTTCCATTGAACCGCCGCCGCGCCCAACAATAATAACATCCGCGCAGTTAAGAGAATTCATCAAATCCAATGCGTCGGATATTTGCTTTGACGCCCCGTCGCCCTGAACAGATACCGGATGAAAAACAATTTCGCAAAGAGGATATCGCCTTGAAATCACATTGATTATATCGTGAACGGCAGCGCCGGTATCCGAAGTGATAACACCGACTTTTTCGGGATAAGCCGGAAGCTCCTTTTTGTGAGACTCGTCAAACCATCCTCTTTTAGAAAGCCTTTTTTTAAGCTGTTCAAAAGCTATTGCCAAAGCTCCCGCACCGTCGGGCTGCATATCATCAATATAAAATTGAACGGCCCCGTCCCTCTCGAAAACCGATACTCTGCCTTTAAGGATAACACTCATATTATTTTCGGGCATAAATCTTAAACGCTGATTAGCTGCTTTAAACATAACGGCTTTTATAGAAGAATGTTCATCCTTAATGGTCATATAGAAATGACCCGTTCGGAAATGATTGGTAAAATTTGAAATTTCACCTTTAAGAAAAACAGTATTGAGATTTATATCCCTGTCAATAACGGATTTGATATACAGATTTAATCCGGAAACGGTAAAATATGCGTTATTTTCAATATTCATTGTTATTTACCGACAAACGGCAGCAATGCCATTCCCACTGCGTTGTCACATGATAAATCAGGCTGAGCAAAAAGAGCAAGAGGAAATTTTTCTTTGACAGCGGCTTGGATAATTTTATTACTCATAACTCCGCCTGCAAACAGAACCGGTAAATCACCGTAATTCTTATGTGCAAAGGCGGTCATTTTAATAAGTGTATGTGAAATATAATCAAGACAAAAGCGGGCAACATCCTCTTTTTTTTCGCCGTTATCAAGCATAGATTTAAACTTGTTTTCAAGCCCCGAAACACTGCAGTTACCGTCTTTAACAGAAACTGCAGGCTTGAAAACCTTTTCGGATAAAAAAGCTGATTTTTCAATTTCTTTACCGCACGGAAACGGTAAGCCGAACTTTACTCCCAACCTGTCAACCGCCTGACCGAAGTTCAGGTCTAACGTTGAGCCGATAATTTTAACCTCAAACGGCATTTTGTCGCCGTAAACAGGTTTAACATAAAGCATTTCGGTTGTACCGCCGCTGACATGGAAAGCGATGAATTCAGATTTTAGCAAATCCAAACACCCTGAAGAATATGCGGCGGCGGCTATGTGCCCCGATTGATGTGAGTACTCTTTTAACGGTAAACCCGTTACACTGCAAATAGATTTGGCAGTATTAAGGCCTACTAAAAAACACGGCATATACGAGCCCTTTGCATCACGCGGACGGGCGGATACACTGACAATGTCAATTATATCGTCAAAACCGGACAGCAGTTCGCTGAGAACCGAATGAAGCTGATTTGTATGCAAAAAAACGGCGTCACTTTGTCTGAGACCTTTTTCGCCGTTTTTTACCGGAAGCATTCGTTTAACCTGCCTGACTTCGCCGCTTAAATTGTTATAAACAGCAGCCGAAGTTGTGTAGTTGCTTGTATCAATCCCCAGAGCTGTCATTGGTTGCTTTCCTGTCATCAACAAATGATTTCAAAATACCGTTAACAAATGAATAATCCTCTTCACCGCCGTATTTCTTCGTCAGTATGACCGCTTCGCTGATAACAACTCGCTCGGGTGTCTTAGTGAAAAATTTCAGCTCGCATACGGCAATCCTCAAGACAGCCAGCGCAACCTTTGAAATTCTCGAGAAACGGCGATTAACCGAATATTTATTTATAATATCGTCAATTTCTTCCGCATTATTACAGCATGTTATAAACAGCTTTTCACATTTTTGATTTTTTTCAATAACATCCGTTTCATATGCAAGATTTAAAATATCTTCGTTTGATAAATCGCTGTTAAACTCCTTATCAAAAATAAGATAAAAAGCCTGTTCTCTGATTTGTGAAGACGATAAACTCATTTGCTTAATCCATAAACGGCAGTGGCAGAATCAATATTTAACCACTCAGTGTCCTTTCAACATTATCCGAGTAATATTAACACATATAAGGAAATGTATCAAGTAAAAATATTTAAATTAAATTCAAAGAAAACAAAATAAATTTCTTAAAACACTTGACTTTTATCAAAATAATAAGCATTATTGAGTAGATTTGAATTTACGAATAGCAGATTTAAACCGATTTTAAGGAAAAGCTGATTAAATCGGGGTGTTAGAACGGCGAGCAGGTTTTTCGACTGATGAAGTCGAAAAATTGCAGAAATAATTTGTTTATTTCAAGATTTGAGACAAAATCAGGCGGAAAAGATGCCGCCGTTATGAGTGC
>JAILFM010000085.1 GCA_024697575.1 Clostridiales bacterium | reverse complement strand
CAGCAGCAGCTTCACAAAGGCTTTTTCTCAAAAAGTCCCTTTGGGGTTCATCAAAAAGGCACCCTCTTGTGCATCCGATACTGATAAAATGAAATCCGTTTATCACCCTGTGGGTTGAGGCTTCATTACCGAAAATTCTCTTAAGCCTCTTCTTTGCCATTATTTCGCCGTTATATCCGAATTCATGCGACGCAACCGAAAGATTAAAAACTGTATCACCTTTAACCGTTTCGTCTATAATCTGCTTTGTTACGTTCATTTGCAAAGGAGTGCCGCTGTTGGCAAAATCACCGACGACATAAACGGCGTCAAGGCGCGGATAAGGCTGTGAAGAAGCCAAGTCATATGAAGTTAAAATAGCTTTTTTGAATCTCTCTCTTTCGGGTGACGGAAAATCTTTAATATGCACATCGCTGCAAACCATAAAGCGAAGCACAGGACTGAAATCTTTATCAAAACCCATAAAATATCTCCTGAAAAAAGCTGCCACCGTGGCAAATATCCCCAGTGACAGCCGCAATTTTTAAAACTGACGATTATAAAATGTTTTTAAAGATATTGATTATGCTCTGAAGCATCTGCCAAAGCATATTAAGTGTATTTACCTGGAAAAGCCAGCCCCAGTTCGTTTTAAGACTTGCCCAAAGACCGCTCCAGTCAAAAGTTTTGAAAAAGTCTAAGAATGAACTTTTCTTGACCTGCTGAGCTGATTTCAGTGTGATTATATATCTGCCGCTCTCATAGCTGCTGCCCTTTGTTACCTTGATATAGTAAGTTCCGTAATCAAGCTCCGCAAAGCTGTATGAAGCGGGATTACCCTTTGAGAATGTGAATGAACCGTTTTCAACAACAGTCGTCGCGTCATCCTGATAAACCGTAACCTGCCATGAACCGTAGGTCAAAACACTTTCATGAGCGGCAAAAGTAAGAGCGCATGAACCCGCTGTTTTGCTCGTAACAACTTTGAACATATCAACGTCGTTCGGGGCACTGAGGGTAGCGGTCATTTTTTCGCCGTTATTCATGGGGATAAGGTCAGCGGAATACTTATTGTTGTTAAACTCGGTTTCGCGCTTTGCCTCTGTTCTGTAGAAAACATCAACAGCGTAGCCGCCGTATGTTGACCCCATTGGAGAAACAATAACATAGTAGTTGCCTGTGTCAAGGTTAACGGTAGTACTGCTCTCAATGGTATCGCCGCCGGTTGAAACAGTAAATGAGCAAAGGACACTCTCTTCAAGAATATTTGCGCCCAAAATCTGAACGATTTTAACGTCATAATCGCCATGAACGCCGTTATCGTTTATGATGTCAAGCTGCATATAGCCCGGCGCGGGTGAAACAAGCTTATAGTAGTCAATGTCACCCTTTGCGGCATAACCGTAAATCAAGCACTTTGTTGAACCGCTGGTAAGAGGGATTGTTGTTGCGTTTGAAGCAGTGTTATTCGGTTCAACCTCACAGGCTGCGTTACTGTTGATAATAACGTTCACTCTGTAAATCAGCGAGGGATTTGCCGCCTGACCTGATGTAACCTTAACATAGTGAATACCCTTATCAGCGCAGAAATTGTTTGTAACAACAGTGGCGTCACTGCCCTTTGAGGTAACACGGGCTTCCTCTTCACCGTCAGCATTAAGCACAACGAGTACAAAATGGGTAACATGTGAATCGGTAGCGGCATGTTCAAGAGCCACCTGAACAGTCTTGGCAGAAGCCATTTCAAATTTGAAATAATCTTCATCACCGGAATCTTCAATATTGCCGGTTGCTGTTGTTGTGAAAAGAGTTGCAGTTTCAAGCCCACCGTTGGGCTCAACTTCAGAAGTTGAAGAATCGGCAAAAGCTGCAGTGCAAACGCTGAAAACCGTCAAAACAGACAGCATAAGCGCAAGCAGTGATTTGAAATTTTTCATCTTTTAATCCTCCGATTAAATATTTGGGAAACGCCGGTTAAACACAAGTGTTTCCTTGATCTTAAAACAGGCGGGAAAACCTTGCCCGTATGATAGCACAACAAATTTTGTTTGTCAAATCAAATATCACAGAACCCTTTCTCATTGAATTATTTCCATAATCTTACCGGTACCTAAGGCAACGCAGTCCAAAGGCCTTTGAGCAACCCTTGTTTTAACTCCGAGGCGGCTTTCAAACAGCCTGTCAATACCCTTTATCATTGCGCCGCCTCCGGTAAGGATAATACCGGTATCGGAAATATCGGACGCAAGGTCAGGCGGCGTCAGTTCAAGAACATCGCGACATGCGTTAACCATTTCTTCCAGAGCAGGTCTCATTGCAAGGTACACTTCTTTGGAAGTCACTTCAAAAACGAGAGGAGTATTTGTGATATAGTCCTTACCTTTAACGGTCATGCCGAGTTCAACTTCTCTGAGAGTAGCTCCCCCGACATTGATTTTTATATATTCGGCTGTTCTTTCACCTACAATTATATCTCTTTCGCGTTTGAGCTGCCTTGAAACGGCGGTATCAAGGCTCCTGCCGGCACAAAAAATCGACTTTGAAACCGATATTCCGCCCATTGTTACAACAGCGATGTCGCAGGTACCCCCACCGATATCAACAACCATGGTTCCCTTTGCGTTTTGCGGATCAACCCCCGCACCCAAAGCGGCTGAAAGAGGCTCTTCCACCATTCTTGCCTTTGCCGCACCGGAAAGCTTAATAAGTTCAAGAATGGTTCTTTTTTCAAGGTCCGTAACTGTTGACGGCACACACACAATGACATTCGGTTTAAAAATCATATTTTTGCATATACGCGAAATAAAATACTGCAAAATATGTTTTGTTACTGTGAAATCCGACACAACGCCGTCTTTCATGGGCTTTATTACCTTTATGTTTCCCGAGCTTCGTCCGAGCATTTCATAAGCTTTTTTGCCAACTGCCAGAAGCCTGCCGTCAATATTGCTGTAGGCGGCAATGCAAGGCTCTGAAATTTTTATTCCCTTACCTTTAACAAAGATAACTACATTTTCCGTGCCTAAATCAATACCCAAATTAGCGCCCGGCACTCATTTCACCGCCTTTCCTTCCTTTTTCGGTCAAAGCCAGCGACACGCAGCAAATCTTTTCGGCTCCGCTGAGCCAAAGCATTTTTGCGCATTCGTTAAGTGTTTCGCCGGATGTTGAAATGTCATCCACAAGCAAAACGGTTTTGCCTTTGATTTCATCGGGATAAGGTATGTCAAAAGCTCCGCAAAGATTGCCTTTTCTCATATAAAACGGCAGCGAATGCTGCGCATGAGTTTCATAAATCTTTACGATAGCGTTTTCTTTAAACTCAATATTCATTCTCTTACTGATTTCACGGCAAAGTTCAAAACATTGGTTATACCCCCGCTGTTCCTCACCGCCCTTCATCGGAACACCGGCAATAAAATCAAAGTCAATACCGGAATATCTCTCATTTACGCAAAAATACATTTCTTTAGCAAATTCAACGGCGCTTCGCGGGGAATTATGATATTTGAAATTCAACACGCCTCTTTTTACATTGCCGGTATAGTAAAAAGGCGCAACAAGACTGTCATAATACATACTCTTGTTCTTACAGGTGCATTTATTTCTTTCGCGTCCGCACCTTAAGCATATTTCGCCTTTAACACGCAAAAGCGAAGACCTGCAATCACTGCATACACGCCTGTTGCCCGTCACAAAAGCGCCGCAATACACACATCTTTTAGGCAAAAAGGCTGAAATAATAACCTGAAAACGATTCATGCGCCTGTATCACCGTATGCCATAAAATATTTTAAGCCGGAATACCTTTTTTGACGGCGGTCATTGTCAACCATGGCTCTTACAGTCTCTCTTGACCCGGCAAGAACAATAATCTCCTTTGCCCTGGTAACAGCGGTATAAAAAAGATTGCGGTATGTAAGCATTTCGGGCACGCCTGTCACGGGGAGGATAACACAGCGAAATTCATTACCCTGACTTTTATGAACGGTTACGGCGTAAGCAAGGTCAAGTTCCTGAGAATTTTCAAACGGAACAAATGTTAATTTGTCATCAAACAAAATTTCAAAAAGCCGGTTCTGCTCATCAATTCTCTTTATGACACCGATATCACCGTTAAAAATTCCCTTGCCGGGTTTTCCGTCAAGTTCCCATCCAATATTGTAATTGTTTTTATTTTGCATGACTTTATCGTTTTCGCGGAAAATCCTTGAACCGAATTTATGCTCACGCAATTTTATTGAAGGCGGATTGACTGCCGATTGCAAAAGCGAATTAAGATTTTCAGCGCCGACAGAACCTTTTTTTGACGGGCAGAGTACCTGAATATCGTCAAACAGGTTGTAATTATAGGCATCCGGCAGCCTTTTTGAATAAAGCTGTGAAACCAAAGCGGCGCAATCGAGCGGATTTTTGCATTCAATAAAGAAAAAATCCCTGTTTCTGCAGGAAAGATCAGGATACTCACCGTCAACAATCTTATGAGCGTTTGTGACAATAAGGCTTTCCATTGCCTGACGAAAGACCTCGTCAAGCTTTACAACCGGTATTGTCTTTGAATGAATCAAATCGTGAAGAACATTGCCCGCGCCTACCGACGGCAGCTGATCGCTGTCACCGACAAGAACAAGGCGGCAACCAATGGGCAAAGCGTCAAGCAGCGCCGCAAAAAGCAGCGAGTCGACCATTGACAGCTCGTCAACAATCACTGCGTCACACTCAAGCGGTTTACGGCGGTTACGCTGAAAGACCTGTTTTTCATTTTCATCCCACCCCGCTTCAAGAAGTCGGTGGATTGTTTTCGCTTCTTTGCCTGTAAGCTCGCTCATTCTTTTTGCAGCTCTGCCGGTAGGGGCAGTCAGACAGACATCAAGACCGCGGGACTCAAAAACGCTTAGGATTCCTCTGAGAGTGGTGGTTTTACCTGTTCCCGGACCTCCTGTGAGAATAAGAATCCCTTTTTCCGCCGCAGTTTTTATCGCAAGAAGCTGTTTTTCATTATAAACAACACCGCTTATAAGAGATGAGTTTTCAATTTCACTTGAAATTCTTTCGCTTTTACCGACAGCAAAATGCTTCAAAAACAAAAGCGAGTCTGCGCTGCTTTTTTCTGCTTTATACATCTGAGGCAGAAAAACCAGTTCTTTTGTATCAGTCTGAAACGAAACCAAACGGTTTTGAGTAATTAAAGAGTCAATGACTTCGTCGCATTCGTCATCACCGCAACCGAGCATTTCACAGGCGGGAGCATACAGCGCCTTTCGCGGGATGCAGGTGTGACCGTTACCGAGATTATGTTTTAAAATGTATATTATTCCTGCCTCGCGCCGATACATTTCCGGCGGAGAAACAGGCAGCCTTGAAGCAACTTCACACGCCTTATCAAAGCTTATGCCGATATCAAAACCGCACAAAATAAACGGGTTTTCTTCAACAAGCGCAACACAGCGGTTACCCATAGCTTTATACGCTTTAATGCATTCTTTATCACTCAGCCCATATTTTTCAAGGCTTATTAAAGCGTTTCTTTCGCCCTCAAGCTGTTTGAATGATTTTGAAATTTCCCGCGCGCGTTCCTTTGTAATGCCTTTTATTCTTGAAAGTCTTTCCGGATTGTCTTTAATAATCCTGAATGTATCATTTCCGAACAAAGCGACAATTTTCTGCGCTGTTTTATCGCGAATACCCTTAATCAAACCGGATGAAAGAAAACTCAGCATTTCTTCGCTTGTTTCGGGCATTTCACGGCTGCACATTTCCGCCTTGAACTGCCTGCCGTAAGTCGAATTAACGGTCCATAAACCGCTTAAGGAAAGCTTTTCGCCGGGATAAATGTTACCCAGATACCCGGTGCAAACAACATCCTCACCGTCGCAGTAAATCTCAGCGACAGTGTAACCGTTATCATCATTTTGAAAAATTATATCCTGAACAACACCCGATATTTTTTCTGTCTGATTTTCCATATTAAGACATCGTATTTCAATAAAATTAAACCGAGAAAGCCTGTAAGCCGGGTTCTGTCATTTAAGGCAGTTATCTGTCTCAAACGCGCATCGCTGCGCGCCTTCAGCCACCCGTCGGGGTATCGTCGAGCAAACGCAGCGGTCTTTCGACCGCACCCCCTGTCGGTGTTGCTTCGAATAGGGTTTGCAGGGCAACGGCGTTCCCGCCGTTCCGGTGAGCTCTTACCTCGCCTTTCCACCCTTACCGGCTCAGGCCGGCGGTATATCTCTGTTGCACTTTCCCTAAGGTCGCCCTCGGCAGCCGTTAGCTGTTATCCCGCTCTGTGAAGCCCGGACTTTCCTCATGCCTTACGGCACGCAACTGCCCGGCTTTCTCGGTCGTTTAAATTATATATATAAGCAAAAAAATGTCAAGATTTTGTATCTCAATCGCCAGTCATAATAAGAAATTATATCATATCACTAAGCAACGCAAGCTGATTCGCCGTTAGATTTTCCGCCCGGATATTCTCAGGCAGAGAAAGCTTTCTTAAAGCTCCTTCAACAACCGTTTTCGGCACACCGAGTCCCGATGAAACAGAGTTGACGGCAGTTTTCCGCCTTTGAGCGAAGGCGGCTGAAACCAGTTTAAAGAACCGCTCCTCATCACTGACCGGATATGGCTTTTCACTTCTTAAATCAAGACGAATTACCGACGAATCGACCTTTGGAACCGGTAAAAAGCATTCTTTTGAAACATCGAACAGCTTTCGGGCGTTCGCATAGTAATCAACCGCAACGGTTACGGCACCCGCAAAGCGGGAACCGACAGGCGCGCACAGCCTTTGAGCAGCCTCCTGCTGAAGCATAACGGTTATCGACTTAATTCTAAGATTATTCTTTAATAAAGTCATAATAACGGGTGAAGTGATGTAATAAGGAAGATTCGCACACACATACACCGGGGTGCCTTTAAACTTGCTTTCGATAACATCCGACAGATTAACCGTCATTATGTCTTTGTTGATAATTTCAATATTATGAAAATCCGCCAATGTCTCATTTAAAACAGGAATTAGCCTTTTATCAACTTCAAATGAAACTACTTTGCCGGCATTTTTGGCAATTTCGGCAGTAAGAACACCGATCCCGGCGCCGATTTCAATAACGCCGCAGTCTTTGTCAATGCCGGAAAGCCGAACCATCTCGGGGCAGACTTCAGGGTCAACAATAAAATTCTGACCAAGGGATTTTGAAAACGAAAATCCGTGGCGGCTCATTATTCTTTTTATTGCATCAATATCGGTTAAACTATACATACAGTCAGTCACTCATTTCGATGGATTATTAAGTAATGTTTGCGCCGTCGGCGCAAGTGATGTTGTGCTTTTGAGCACAGTGATATTGCTCCCTTCAGTCGCAGTGATGTGATGTGTTCCTTTTCACTTGCCGAAGGCAAACATCACGCACGAAGTGCACATCACTTTCAAAAAATACATCTCGTTCCGCAAGGCGGAACACATCGTTGAAAAAAGTCAAAGATTATTACTCTTGGCTGTTCGACATGAAGAAATCAACATTACTCGGATTGAAGAACATTGCGATTCCAATGTTCTGTATGTTGTTTCGTCAATACAGTTCGTTTTGAAGAGCAGTTCCAACTTTATGTGTTGTTTGCGCCGTCGGCGCAAGTGATGTTGTGCTTTTGAGCACAGTGATGTTGCTCCCTTCAGTCGCAGTGATGTGATGTGTTCCTTTTCACTTGCCGAAGGCAAACATCACGCACGAAGTGCACATCACTTTCAAAGAATACATCTCGTTCCGCAAAGCGGAACACATCGTTGAAAAAAGCACGCTTCCGCGTGCTTTTTTCTGGAGGTACCACCCGGATTTGAACCGGGGAATAACGGTTTTGCAGACCGTTGCCTTACCACTTGGCTATGGTACCAAAAAAATGGAGCGGATGACGAGGCTCGAACTCGCTACCTCCACCTTGGCAAGGTGGCGCTCTACCAGATGAGCTACATCCGCAATTTTGGTGCCTTCGGCCGGAATCGAACCAGCGACACGAGGATTTTCAGTCCTCTGCTCTACCAACTGAGCTACAAAGGCAAAAAATTGACCTGTAATCTCTTACAGGCCTTTGGCGACCCGGAACGGGCTCGAACCGTCGACCTCTAGCGTGACAGGCTAGCGTTCTAACCAACTGAACTACCGGGCCATTTTGGTGGGAACAACAGGGCTCGAACCTGTGACCCCCTGCTTGTAAGGCAGGTGCTCTCCCAGCTGAGCTATGCTCCC
>JAILFM010000081.1 GCA_024697575.1 Clostridiales bacterium | reverse complement strand
CCGTCGCAGCGTGAAAGCATCAGAAGGATGCTTGCAGAGCGAAGCAAAAAGAGTTTGAGCAGAGTTATCGGCATTGCGGCAATTGAAGTTTTACTGTTTATAATCAGCCTGATTCCGCCGCTTTTTGAAAAACTCAGCATTGAAACTTCTCTTTTTTCAAATGAAACAGCAGTGTCGATTATCGGCATTATTCTTCTGGTTGTCGCCGGAGGACTTTACGCCGATAAGCTCAAATACGGCTTTGAAACTCTTTTCGGTTTAAAACCCACAGCCGAAAGCGCGGTATCCGTCGCATGTGTCACAGCGCTTATACAGGCTGTTTATGCCGCAGTCACCGGGTCAAACGCCTTTTGTGTTGCGGCTCTCGCCCTTATTCTTGTAAGCTCTGCCGCGGATATGCTTGACAACAAGCGCATTCTTGATAATTTCGCCGTATGCGCTTTTAAATATGAAAACGCATCTTTCGCCGTTCACACGCTAGAAAATGAGGCGGAAAAATTTGAAATCGGCAGGGGAATTCTGATGGGCAACCCGTCGATACTTTATTCCTCCGCTGTCGCCTTCCCGGAGAAATTCATTGAAAAATCCCGTGAAAACCCGGTTGATCCTTCTTACAGCTCAGCGTCCGTTTTTGCCGCCGCAGGGCTTTCTATCCTCGCCGCAGTTATATGCGGGTTTAAGCTCCACTCATTTTCGCAGGCGTTCGGCGCTTTTGCGTGCGCATTCTGCTGCGCAGGCGGTATCGTTCTTAAATTCATGCCGTCATTCGCCCTTTATAACGCAAACAGAAAACTCAATGCGCACGGCACTATGATAACAAGCATTCCCGTAGCAGATAATATAAAACAGGCAAATGCCGTCGCCGTAGACGCCGAAAACATTTTTGACCTGAGTCAGTGCACAATGCACGGAATGAAGGATTTCAAAAATATGCGTATAGACGATGTTTTGCTGTACGCTGCGGCTGTCGTCATCAGATCAGGCGGACCGCTTAAAGAAAGCTTCAGGAGCGTCATTGACGGGCAGGAAGATCTTTTGCCAAGCGTTAAAGAGCTTGTTTACGAAGATAAAATGGGTATAACCGGCAGAATCGCAGACCAGAAGGTTCTTCTGGGCAACCGCAATATGCTCATTCACCACAATATCGAAATACCGAGTGAAAAATACGAGGCAAAATATTCAAAAGGCGGGCGCAAGGTTATTTACCTTGCCTGTAACGGAAAGCTTTGCGCACTTTTTGTTGTCAGCTATAAAGCGGATAAAAAAATAGGGCAGCAGCTCAAAGAGCTTGAAAAGAACGGCATATCCCTTCTTGTACGCACAAACGATGTCAATATTACGGAAGGGTTCATTGCAAAGACTTTCGGCATTAACAAAAGCAATATAAAGGTACTTTCATCCGTTGCGTCAAGGCTTTATAAGCGCCGCAAAGAGGCTTTAACAGAAAAACTGCCTGCGGGCATAATCCACTCAGGCAGCGCATATACAATGCTCAGCGCCGTTACCGAAAGTTGCAGACTCAGTTCAAGAAGCAAGCTTTCCTTCGGCATATCTCTCGCATTAAGTGTAATAGGCGGCATAATAACCGCAATGATGCTGACCGGCAATGTCGGCGCTTTCGCCGGTACCCTTGCGACGATATTCATCTTTGCCTCTTCGCTCATATCCTCATTGGTTTCATAAGGAGAAAGGTTTGAAATGAAGCGGAAAATAATAATTTCACCTTCAATGCTTGCGTGCGATTTCGGCAAGGCGGCGCAGCAGATGCAAAAAACAGAAAGCGCAGGCAGTGAATACATTCACCTTGATGTTATGGACGGGCACTTTGTGCCGAATATTTCATTCGGCGCGCCGGTGATAAAAAGCCTTCGCAGATATTCGTCACAGGTATTTGACGTTCATCTTATGATTTCACATCCGCTCAGATATATTGACGACTTTGCCGACGCGGGTGCGGACCTCATAACGTTTCATATCGAAAGCGACTCCCCTGTTGAGGAAACGATTGAAAAAATCCGGTCAAAAGGCATAAAAGTGTGCCTCAGCCTTAAACCCGCAACACCTGCCGAAGCAGTATTCCCGTACCTTGATAAGCTCGACATGGTGCTTGTTATGACGGTTGAACCGGGCTTTGGTGGCCAGAAGTTTATGAGTGAAATGACGGACAAGATAAAGCTCATAAAAGAAGAAATCGACAAAAGAAGCCTTGATACGGATATACAGGTCGACGGCGGAATAAATGAAGAAACGATAAAACTTGCCGCCGGAGCGGGCGCAAATGTTTTTGTCGCCGGGAGCGCGGTTTTCAAAGCCACAGATACTGCCGCAATTATTGCCGAACTGAAGAAAAACGCCGGGGAAGCTTATCTGAATGTATATACACATAGGTCTTGACAAAATGATTGAGAGCGAAGAGATTGTCGGCGTGTTTGACCTTGACACCTCTACCGTATCTCATGTAACAAGAAATTACCTTTCACAGCATGAAAAAAACGGCTGTGTCGAAGCCGTTTGCAACGATTTACCAAAAAGCTTTATTCTCACCGCCGCCGCTGACGGCGGTGAGAAAATCTATATAACACAGCTTTCGTCTCAGACAATAATAAAGCGTATACATTGATTCCGTAAACCAATTGTCATATGGTTTTTTAGCATATAAGCTTTTGAGAACCTACAGCTTGAAAGCGAAATATAGGTGAAATGATTGAAAAGGGATGAAAAATGCCTGACTACATTGAACTTTTGGCTGAAAACAAAATGCTGTCGGAAGAAGTCAAAAAACTCCGTGCGGAAAACGCCGAATTAAAAGCTCGGCTCGGCGTTTCAGAAACTCGATTGACAGAATCTGCGAACATAATCAGCACACCTCAGAATAATCATTTGATTAACAAGCTCAGCTCTCCGGAAGAAAAAATCGCGCTGTTCAAATCGTTATTCACCGGCAGAACGGATGTGTTTGCCCGGCGGTGGCGCAGCATAACATCCGGCAAAAGCGGCTATCAGCCGGTATGCGGCAATGAATGGGACGGTCAACTGTGCGACAAGAAAAAATACAAGTGCTCCGCCTGCCCCAACCGGAAGCTTTTGGCGCTGACAGACAACGATTTATTTAACCATCTGGCGGGGAAAGATCAATACGCGCGGGACGTTGTGGGCATTTATCCCATGTTCACAGACGAGACCTGCGCGTTTTGCTGTTTGGATTTTGACGATGAGGGATATGAATCGGCGGCAAACGCTTACCGCTGTGTCTGTGCGGAAAACGGTGTTCCCGCATATGTTGAGCGTTCCCGTTCCGGTGAAGGAGCGCATGTGTGGATCTTTTTTGACGCACCAATTCCGGCAAAAACGGCGCGGCAGCTTGCAAGCGGGTTGCTTACTCAGGCAATGGCGCAAAACAAACATATAAACTTTTCATCTTACGACCGCATTTTGCCGAATCAGGATACATTGCCCTCAGGCGGATTCGGGAATCTGATTGCTTTGCCGCTTCAGGGTCAGGCACGCAAAAGAGGCAATTCGCTGTTTGTTGACGACACTTTTGCACCGTTTGCCGACCAGTGGATATTTTTATCCGGTATACAAAAAATTGATATTGATACGGCTAATACTTTGACTGCGCGGTTATGTAAACCGACGGAACTCGGAGCCCTCGTTTCGGAATCAGTCGAAACACCATGGAAACAGGGGCAAAACAATCTTGCCGCATTGGATTTCGGCGGCAGTCTGACTGTTATTTACGCCGATATGATTTATATACCTTCCGGGCAGTTATCAGCATCCGCCAAAAACGCCGTTGTGCGGTTGGCATCATTCAAAAATCCGGATTATTACCGCTCGCAGGCAATGAGAATGCCGGTTTATAACAAGCCGCGTGTAATCTGCTGCGCAGAGAATAGAGACGGATATATTGCCCTTCCGCGCGGCTGTCTTTGCGCATTGAAAGAACTGCTGAACCAATCCAATGTGATTTATGAAGTTAAGGATGAAACAAACGCCGGCACACCGATACCCGTAAGCTTCAACGGTGAATTACGCGAAGAACAGCAGGCAGCTGCCAACGCTCTGCTAAGTGGACAAATCGGCGTTCTTTCGGCGACAACCGCTTTCGGCAAAACCGTTGTCGCTTCTTATCTGGTTGGTGAGCGAAAAACCAACTCACTTATTCTGGTCCATACGCAGGCGCTCATGGAACAGTGGAAAAAATCTCTGGAACTGTTTCTGCAATTTGACATCAGTCAGCCGGAACAGAAAAAGCAACGCGGAAGAAAAAGAGTATGGTCGCCCGTCGGTCAGCTCGGCGCAGGAAAAGACAATTTGCACGGCATTGTGGATATCGCCGTCATGCAGTCGCTGATTTCGGATAAAGAAGTGAAATCAATCGTTAAAGATTACGGAATGGTAATAGTCGATGAATGTCACCATGTGTCCGCTGTCAACTTTGAAACCGTCTTGAAGCAAGTCAACGCAAAATATGTTTATGGGTTAACCGCAACACCTGCCCGTCAGGATGGGCATCATCCAATCATCTTCATGCAATGCGGACCAATACGCTACCGGGTTGACGCAAAGGAGCAGGCGCAAAAGCGGGATTTCATCCACTTCCTTGTTCCGCGTTTTACTTCATTCAGAAAAAGCTACGAACCCGGCACCATGATTACACAAATCTATACAGATTTGATGAAAAGTGATTTGCGTAACAATTTAATCGATTCGGATGTTTTGAAAAATATTGAAAACGGCAGAACACCGATAATTTTAACAGAGCGAAAAGAACATGCAATAACGCTGAAAGAATTACTGAAGGAAAAATGCAAGAATGTGATTGTCCTGACCGGCGCAGCATCTGTCAGAGATAAACGGGAAACAATGCAGAGGTTATACTCCGTCCCGGGTGAAGAACCTTTGATTGTTATTGCCACAGGTAAATATGTCGGAGAAGGCTTTGACTACCCGCGGCTGGACACACTCTTTCTTGCCTTGCCAATCTCGTGGAAAGGAAAGGTTGCGCAGTACGCAGGGCGGCTGCACAGGAATTATCCCGGCAAAAAAGAAGTTCTGATCTACGACTATGCGGATATTCATATCCCGGTACTGGAGCGTATGTATCAGAAGCGGATGAAAAGCTATGCCGATATCGGTTATCAAGTGAAAAATGATACCGACCTTACCGCAGTTCCGGATGTAATCCACGACGGAAAAAGCTTTTATCCCATCTATTTACAGGACTTAAAAAATGCCGCAAAAGAAATTCTGATTGTATCGCCGTTTATGCGAAAAAACCGTCTGAAGTAGCTTATGCCCGTTTTTGAATACATTGTTCAAAGAGAAGTGAAAGTAACTGTTGTAACTCGCCCTGCCGAAGATTTTGAAGGTGAAAATGTCAAATTAACAGAAGATAATCTGCAAATGTTGGAAAACGCCGGCATTAAAATAATTTGCAAAAGTAATTTCCATCAAAAATTCACAATAATTGACAATAAAACGGTTTGGTACGGAAGCGTTAACTTTCTCAGCTTCGGTACCAATGAAGAAAGCATTATGCGGTTTGAAAACTATGATCTTGCCGGCGTGTTAATGGACACAGTGCTGTGAAAATTATCGCCCATTAAAAAAGGCACTCTGCAAAATTGCAAAGTGCCGCTGAAACTATTCATCTTTTCAGCCGAAGAGCAGGTCAAAAACTGATAATCTTTTAAATGCCGTATAAAAACACCCTGCCGACAAATTTTCTTGCCAAACTCAA
>JAILFM010000071.1 GCA_024697575.1 Clostridiales bacterium | reverse complement strand
ACTGTGAATCGACCTTCGCCGTATTTGTCTGACGAATACTTTCTTGCGATTTTAATTGCGCATTCATTAGCCTCGGCTCCGCTGTTTGAAAAAAAGACTTTTTTCATGCCGGTTCTTTCGCACAGAATCTGAGCCAAATCGGCGCACGGCTTTGTATAATACAGATTTGACATATGCTGAACCCTGCCGATTTGGAAAGTAACCGCTTTTTGCCACTCGTCATCACAGACACCGAACAAAGTAACGGCAATACCCGAGCCCATATCAATATACTCTTTACCGTTACTGTCGGTAACAAGCGAGCCCTTACCCGAAACAATTTCAACGGGAAATCTCTTATATGTACCCGCGACATATTCTTTATCTTTTTCAAAAGTATTCATTCTTCACCTTTAAGCCGTAACAAGAGTACCGGCGCCTTCGTTTGTCAAAAGCTCCATTAAAATCGAGTGCGGAACTCTGCCATCCATAATAACAACATTTTTTACGCCTTTTTCAATAGCGTATATGCAGCAATCAACCTTGGGAATCATCCCGCCGGATATAACCCCGGTTTCATAAAGCTCCTTCGCTCGGTCAATACTTATCTCAGGTATTATGGAATCGGGATCGTCTTTATCCATAAGCACACCCGCTATATCCGTCATCATAATCAGCCTTTCGGCACCAAGCGCTCCGGCAATACTCGCCGCAGCTGTGTCGCCGTTAATGTTATAGGTATTGCCTTTTGCATCGCATCCGAGAGTGGAAACAACGGGAATATAATCTTTATCCAATAAATCCGTAATCGGATTGATATTAACGCTTGTAATTTCGCCGACAAATCCGAGCTTCTCATCCTTGATTTTTGCTTCTATAAGCCTTCCGTCCATTCCCGACAAGCCTATAGCCTTGCCGCCGCTCATTTCAAGCATATTGACAAGGGATTTGTTGACTTTACCGGCAAGAACCATCTGAGCAATATCGACGGTTTCTTTATCCGTAACACGAAGGCCGTCAATAAACTCGGACTTTTTACCGAGTTTTGCCATCATCTCACTGATTTCGGGTCCTCCGCCGTGAACAAGCACAACCTTAACACCGATAAGGTGCAAAAGTACGATATCCTCCATCACCTGTTCTTTCAGCCGGCTGTTTACCATAGCGTTGCCGCCGTATTTTATAACCACCGTCTTTCCGTTATACCTTTTGATATACGGCAGAGCCTGGGTCAGTATTTCAGCGCGCTGAGCATTTGAAAAATCATCTTTCATGTTCTGTAATCTCCGTTGATTTTAACATATTCATATGTTAAATCGCAGCCCCACGCCTTCGAGCTGAAAGAGCCGCTGTTAAGGTCGACAAGAATATCAATCTCTTTTTCAAGCAGAATCTCTTTCGCCTTTTCTTCCGAAAAATCAATACCGCTGCCGTTCCTGCACACACAGACAGTTCCCTTATTGCTTTTAAAAGCGACATCGATTTTATTGACATCAACATCTGCGCCGCTGTAACCTATTGCGCAAAGTACCCTGCCCCAGTTGGCATCTGCTCCGAACATTGCCGCTTTAAGAAGTGACGAACAAATAACGCTCTTTGCAACCGTTTTGGCTGTTATTTCGTCCTTTGCGCCGGTAACAGCGCATTCAAGAAGCTTTGTTGCGCCTTCACCGTCGCCTGCAAGCATTTTGCAAAGCGCAACGGTAACGGAATTAAGAGCCGTCATAAAGACTTTATAATCTTCATTTTCTTCTTTTATCTCTTCATTACCGGCAAGACCGTTTGCAAGCACTGTAACCATATCGTTGGTTGATGTGTCGCCGTCAACACTGACCATATTGAAAGTGTTCTTTATATCGGTTGAAAGAGCCCTTTGAAGCATTTTGGGTGACACTGCGGCGTCCGTTGTTATAAAAACAAGCATTGTAGCCATATTCGGGTGAATCATCCCGCTGCCCTTAGCGATACCGCCGATACGGCATACCTTGCCGCCGAGTTCAAATTCAACGGCAACTTCTTTTTTGACTGTATCGGTTGTCATTATGCCTTCCGCAGCCATTTCGCTGCCGTTGTCACACGCACTTTGGCAAAGAGCGGGCATTGCCAAAGCAATCGGCTCTAAATCAAGCGGCTGACCGATAACCCCGGTAGAAGCAACAACAACGTCAGTTTTATCAATACCGAGTTCGTTTGCGAGTAAAGACGACATTTTCTCGGCAATCTCAATACCATTGGCATTGCAGGTATTGGCGTTGCCGCTGTTACAAATCACAGCCTGAGCATAACCGTTTGAAATGTGCTGCTTAGTAACTGTCAGCGGAGCGCCTTTGACAAGGTTTGTCGTATATGTTGCCGCAGCGGAACAAAGCTTTTCGCTGACTATTATCGACAAATCTCTTTTTGTTCTGTTTTTCCTTATACCGCAGTGTACACCGCCGGCTTTAAATCCCTTTGCGGCGCATACACCGCCTTCAATTAACTTCATATCTTAATCCTTTCTTAAACCGAAAGACCTTTATCTTCCTTACATCCAAGTACGATATTCATGTTCTGAATTGCGGCTCCGGAAGCGCCCTTGCCGAGATTGTCAAACCTTGAAACAAGCAAGAGTCTGTCACTGTTGCCGCAAACAACAACTTCCATAATATCTTTATTCTTCAAATCAGCCGCATAAAGTGTCCCTTCATTTACAATACCGTTGAAATGAATAAGACCGGTTTTATATGTATTTGAATAAACTTCACAAACACTGTTAATATCGGTTTTGAACAGCGGTACTGTTACCTGCATACCGGAATAATACGGAGCAACCACAGGGCAAAACGACGGAGCGTTTTCAAGAAAACAAATTTTTTGCATCTCGGGCAAGTGTTTATGCGCCTGTGACAAGCCGTACATACCGGGTGAAGAAAGCTGCTCCGGGCAGTTACCGTCTTCATAAGAAGCAATCATTTTTTTGCCTCCGCCTGAATAACCGGTCAGCGAAAAACATGAGAGAGCAGCATCTTTTGCAATTAAACCTGCACTGACAAGCGGCTGAACCAAAGCGATAAATCCGGAAGCATGACAGCCGGGGTTTGCAATACGCTTTGAGTGTCTGATTTTTTCACGATAGCCCGAAAGTTCAGGGAATCCGTAGGTCCACCCGTCATTAGTTCGGTGCGCTGTTGAGGTGTCAATAATAACGGTATCAGGGTTCTCAACAAAGCCTGCCGCCTCAACGGAAGCCGAATCCGGCAGACAAAAAAAAGAAACATCGGACATATTGATTGCGCACTTTCTTGCAGCGGAATCCTTTCGCAATTCTTCCGGCAAAGTTATCAGCTCAATGTCGTCGCGATTGTCCAATCTGTCAAAAATCCTCAGCCCGGTTGTCCCCGCGCTGCCGTCAATAAACACCTTTTTCATAACACTACCGCCAAAAATAATTTGGAAGCAATTTTAACACCGGTAAAAGACAAAGTCAATAGTATAATTACAATTAATGTATATTTTTGCCCATTTTTGCATAATAATGCACATTTTCCTGTATTTTATGCATTATTATGCAAAAAAAGGGTATCAGACTGCCCAAGCCATCTGATACCCTTTCTAATTCTAATACCGAAAGATATTGAAACTTAAAATAAAATTTCTTCACTGCGCTGCAACACGAAGACGCTCTTCCTGCTGTCTGAGAATAACACCTGCAAGCTTATCGACCTTGATGGAATATGCGCCGATAATATTTGCGCAAAGAATGTCAGCGGTAAGCTTATCGCCGATCATAACAATTTCTTCAGGAGAAGTCCTGAGAATCTTTGCCGCTAAGAGAGCCATAAACGGAAGAGGTTTACACGCCAAGCAAAAGCACGGAAGTGAACCGAGCTTTGAAGCAACAATATGACCGCGAACCGGAATTGTGTTTGAAAGCACAGCTACTTTCAAGCCGGATTCTTTAAGGCGGGATACCCACTCTCTGATATCCGGGTCAACATAGTTTGAACCGTAGCATACACATGTGTTATCAAGGTCAAGAAAAACAGTCTTTGCCCCGAGGCGTTTGATATCCTCGGGGAAAATATCCGTAACTCTTTCAAACTTCATTGACGGAGCCGCGTTTTTTAAAATGCTGAAAATGCTCATAAACTAAATTATTTGTCACCTTTGATGATGTCGTTTATCATAACATAAAACTGATCATCATCAACAACGGAATCATTGGCTTTTGGAATAACGGGTTCAGACACCGCAGGAGCTTTAGGAGGCTTTGAGGGCACCTGGACCTCGGGCTTTGAAGGAATAACCGGCGCGGAAGATGTTGAAGACGAGAAATGAGGAATGCTCGGCTCAATCTGTTTAGTCTCCGGCACAGAGGGCTCCTCTTTTCTCACGGGCTCAACGGGAGAAGCTGCCTTTGAGCTGACATAGAAGGGATTGACCTGAATACTTTTTTTAACGCTCTCTCTTCTGCTGTCACCTTCAATATTGTCAAAACCGGTTGCGATAACGGTAATCACAAGTTCATCGTCAAGATCGGGATTGAAAGCAATACCCCAGGTTATATTTGCATCTTCGTGAGCTTTCTCAGTGATAATCTCGGCAGCGTTCTCAATATCTTCAAGGTCAACATCCTGTGAAGCAGTGAAGCTGATGATAACGCCTTTTGCGCCGGCGATTGATGTTTCAAGAAGGGGTGAAGAAACTGCCATATTCGCAGCCGTCACAGCCTTATCTTTACCCTTTGCCCTGCCTACGCCCATATGAGCATATCCGGCGTCTTTCATAACGGATGTGACATCCGCAAAGTCAAGATTGATGAAGCCGGGAACTTTGATAAGCTCGGAAATACTCTTAACACCCTGAAGGAGGACCTCGTCCGCCTGGGCGAAAGCCTCGGCAACGGTCTTCTTTTTCTCATCAAGTGAATGAAGCCTGTCATTGGGAATGACGATAAGCGAATCTACATGTTCAGCAAGCTGAGCAATGCCGCCCATAGCAAGGCTCATACGTTTTTTGCCTTCAAACCTGAACGGCTTTGTAACAACGCCGATGGTAAGGCAGCCCAGATCTTTGGCAACCTGAGCTATAACCGGAGCAGCGCCGGTACCCGTACCGCCGCCCATACCGGCGGTGATGAACACCATATCGGTGTTATTGAGCGCGTCTGCAATTATATCTTTGCTTTCTTCAGCAGCCTTTGCACCGACCTCCGGCTTTCCTCCTGCGCCCTGACCGTGGGTTGATTTTTCACCGATCTGTATTTTGTTTGTCGCCTGTGAATGGATAAGCACCTGCCTGTCAGTATTAACAGCTATAAAGTCAGCGCCCTGAACACCGGAGCTTATCATCCTGTTGACGGCATTTCCACCGCCGCCGCCGACACCGATAACCTTTATCTGAACAACACTCTCAGAATTTTCGTAATCGTTATCAAATTCAATTGCCATTGGTAGCTCCTCCTGAAATAAATAGTTATACGAACTTATTCTATCACAGATATCTGTAAATAGCAACAGGTAAAAAATATTTATTTTTTAATAAACTGTAGGTTTACAATTGATGTGTTACAAAGAGAAAAAAAGAGAAGACGAATGAGACTCCATGTGTTACAGTTAAGTTGCTACACCAAAAAGCAACAGGAGGTCATTCGTCATGAACACTGTAACACAGAAAGCAAGGTATCGTCAAGCCATAATCAAATATGCCGAAAAATACGGCGTGACAAAGGCAGCAAACCGATACGATGTAAACCGACAATACATTTACCGCTGGAAGAAAAGATACGATGGAACACCGGGGTCCCTGACAGACAGATCTCACCGCCCTCGTTCTCACCCCAACCAGCACACAGAGGCAGAATTAAAGCTCATACAAGATATGAGGAAAAGAAACGTCAACACCGGATTGGTCGTCTTCTGGGTAAAACTTCGACAGCGAGGTTATACGCGATCCATTACAGGTTTATATCGTGTAATGAAGCGAATGGGATTAAAAGCGGAAAAGCTGCCGAATCCCAAATATATCCCAAAACCATATGAACAGATGCAGTACCCGGGTCAGCGCGTACAGATCGACGTCAAATTCGTTCCGGAAGCCTGCCTGGTCAATGAAGCAAAAGGCAAGAAATTCTATCAGTATACAGCCATTGATGAATACTCCAGATTTCGCTATTTAATGTCTACTGAACAAACAAAAACCAGTACAATATCAAGACAAAGCGGTCGAAATATGGTATAATCAGTGCAAGAAAAAAGGCGAAAAACGGGCAAAAAGCTTGCACTTGAGGTAATGTATGTATCGGTATAGC
>JAILFM010000025.1 GCA_024697575.1 Clostridiales bacterium | reverse complement strand
AAAACTGCGCGAAGCCGGCGGCGAATACGGCGCAAAAACCGGCAGACCCAGAAGGGTAGGCCCCATAGATATCGTTGCAACCCGTTACGGTGTCGAATGTCAGGGTGCCACTGCGCTCGCTTTGACAAAAATGGATGTAATGAGCTATATGGAAAAAATCCCCGTTTGCTCTCATTATGAATTAAACGGCGAGATTATCGACGATTTTCCGTTCCCCGCAGCGCTCAATGACTGCAAGCCGGTTATTGAATATATGCCCGGTTGGTCGGTTGATATAAGCTCAGTTCGCACATGGGAAGATTTGCCCGAAAACGCCAAAAAATATGTTGAATATATAGAAAAACAGGTCGGCTGTCATATCAAATATGTGTCTGTCGGTCCCGAAAGAGATGCGTATCTTGAAAGATAATAAGCAAAGCGGAGGATGTTAAGATGAAAGAATATTCACCCGTTAAAGAGGGTAAGGTCAGGGAGATTTATGATGTCGGTGAAAATCTTATTCTTGTTGCAACCGACAGGATAAGCTGTTTCGATGTTATTCTGAATAATACGGTCACTAAAAAGGGCGCGGTTTTGACTCAGATGTCAAAATTCTGGTTTGATTTTACCGGTGATATTATCAAAAATCATATGATTTCGGTCGATGTCGGTGATATGCCGGAGTATTTCAGAAAACCGGAGTTTACGGGCAACAGTATGCTTGTCAAAAAGCTTGAGATGCTGCCTGTTGAGTGCATTGTCAGAGGATATATTACCGGTTCCGGCTGGAAAAGCTATTGTGAAAACCAAACCGTTTGCGGAATAAAGCTCCCGGCGGGGTTGTCCGAGTCCGAAAAACTGCCTGAACCCATCTACACCCCCTCTACAAAGGCAGAAATCGGAGACCATGACGAAAACATCTCTTTTGAAAAATCAATTGACTACCTTGAAAAAAGGTTCCCCGGCAAAGGCAGGGAATATGCTGAAAAACTCAGGGACTATTCGATAGCCCTTTATAAAAAATGCGCTGATTACGCTTTGACGAAGGGTATTATTATTGCCGATACAAAGTTTGAATTCGGCCTTGACGAAAACGGCGAAATCGTTATCGGTGATGAAATGCTGACGCCCGATTCATCCCGTTTCTGGCCACAGGAAGGCTATGAACCCGGTCACGGTCAGCCTTCTTATGACAAGCAGTTCGCAAGAGACTGGCTGACAAACAATCCGCATGACGACTGGACTTTGCCTCAAGATGTTGTTGACAGAACCATCGCCATTTATCTCGAAGGCTATGAAAAATTAACAGGCAAAAGCCTGACTTAACAGCGGGGGTCAGTAATGAGCGGTACCGACAGATATATAAGCCCTTTTTCAGAAAGATATGCGTCAAAAGAAATGCAGTATATCTTCAGCCAGGATAATAAGTTTTCAACTTGGAGAAAGCTTTGGATAGCTCTTGCGCAGACTGAGATGGAACTCGGCCTCGAGCAGGACGGCAAGCCCGTTATAACCGAAGATATGATTGACGAAATGAAAAATCATATCAGTAATATCAATTATGATGACGCTAAAGAGCGTGAGAAGCTTGTCAGGCATGATGTTATGAGTCATGTTTATGCGTATGGTCTGCAGTGCCCGAAAGCGGCGGGGATAATTCACCTTGGTGCAACGAGCTGCTATGTCGGCGACAATACGGATATCATTATCATGAGAGACGCGCTCAGGCTTGTGAGAAAAAAACTTATCAATGTCATTGATAAGCTTGCAAGGTTTGCCGATGAATATAAATCGCTGCCGACCCTTGCTTTTACTCATTTTCAGCCGGCTCAGCCGACCACTGTCGGCAAACGCGCAACCCTTTGGATTCAGGAATTTGCAATGGATCTTGAGGATGTTGATTATGTTATTTCGTCGTTAAAGCTTCTCGGTTGCAAAGGCACAACCGGCACGCAGGCTTCGTTCAAAGAACTTTTTAATAATGACAAAACGAAGCTCGACAGCTTAGACCCCATGATAGCCGAAAAAATGGGCTTTGCGTCCTGTTACCCGGTATCCGGTCAGACATACTCAAGAAAAGTTGACACAAGGGTTATGAATGTTGCGGCGGGCATTGCCGCTACAGCCCACAAAATGTCAAATGATATAAGGCTTCTTCAGCATTTAAAAGAAATTGAGGAACCGTTTGAAAAGAACCAGATTGGTTCGTCCGCAATGGCATACAAGCGTAATCCTATGAGAAGTGAGCGCATAGCTTCACTTTCAAGGTATGTTATTGTTGACGCTCTCAACCCCGCGATAACATCCGCAACACAGTGGTTTGAGAGAACCCTTGACGATTCCGCGAACAAGCGTATTTCTATTTCCGAAGGCTTTTTGGCGCTCGATGGTATTCTTGACCTTTGTCTGAATGTTGTTGACGGACTTGTTGTCAATGAAAAGGTTATTGAAAAGCATTTGAAAAATGAGCTGCCGTTTATGGCAACGGAAAATATTATGATGGACTCCGTTAAACACGGCGGCAACCGTCAGGAGCTTCACGAGGAGATAAGAAAGCTTTCAATGCAGGCGGGAGCTCACATCAAAAAAGAGGGCCTTGACAATAATCTGCTTGAGCTTATTGCCGAAAGTGATGCATTTAATCTCACGCTTGACGAGCTTGAAGGATATATGGTGCCCTCGAATTATTTCGGCAGATCTGTCGAGCAGGTTGATACTTTTATTGCCGATGTTGTTCAGCCGATAAGGCAGGCAAACAAGGATTTACTCGGAGTTACAGCTCAGATTAATGTATAAAAAGGGAATACAGACTTATGAAAAAAACAATTTCCATCCTTTTGACCCTTTTGATATTCCTTTTTGCGGGTATTAGTGCACCGGCTAAGACAAATACAGTCGAGTATGACGCAACAGGTGAAAAAGTCTGCACTAATCCGGCGGATATATTCAATTTTGTCCTTTGCGACGGTCATAAGGCGGCGCCGATTCGCATTGTTAAGGCATCTTTGAGTCAAAACGGAAGTTCAAACGATGTTTATTTGGTCGGGCTTGTCGGTATAGAGATGAATCCGAAACAGGAAAATGTTGTCAGAAACGCTTTTCCCGCCGCTTTTTCAATCGAAAACGGTTATACACGGCTGATAAAAAAGACTTTGTTTGAAAATATTCCTCAGGGTTCGGATATTGTTTTTGCGGGTCACAGTCTCGGCGGTATGTGCGCGCAGATAGTCAACGCCGATAATGAAGTCAAGTCGGCATATAACATTGTCGCTACTTTGACAGCAGGTTCCCCATATATAATCGTCAAAGACCGTGAGGGTATTCTTAACCGAATTTGTGATGTTTATGATATTGTTCCGTATCTCAGCGCGGCAACCTTTGTAATGCCCTCGACACAGATTAAGACGCAGATTCGCGAAAACGCCGGCTTTGTTATGAATCCGGATAAAGCTCACAATATTTCTTACCGCCTTGAACGGGTATGGGGGGCTTACGACGCGCTTGGCTTTAAAAACGGCGACGCGAAAATCAGTTTTGATTTTGACGATTTGACTACCTTCGGTTCAAATCTCGGGCCGATAATAGCTTTTTGACAATGTTTTTGAGATACCGTTTTTGCGGTAATGGATTAATCAAGAATTATAATAGTAATAAAAAAGGAAAGAGGTTGATTTGTATGGCAGAAATCAGAAGACCGGATGATATGGCACGTATTACCACTTCGGAGCAGGCTGAAGCTTTTATTCAGGAGCAGGTTGATCTTGTTCGTAAACAGGTCGGTAACAAAAAAGTTCTTTTAGCGCTTTCGGGCGGCGTTGACTCTTCTGTTGTTGCGGCTCTTTTGATAAAAGCCGTGGGTCAGCAGCTTGTCTGCGTTCATGTGAACCACGGGCTGCTTCGTAAAGGTGAGCCGGAACAGGTTATCGAAGTGTTCAAAAATCAGATGAAAGCCAACCTTATTTATATCGACGCAACCGACCGTTTTCTTGATAAGCTTGCCGGTGTTACCGACCCCGAAAAGAAGAGAATGATTATCGGCGGCGAATTTATCGAAGTATTTGCCGAAGAAGCGAGAAAGCTTGACGGCATTGAGTTTCTTGCTCAGGGCACAATCTGGCCCGATATACTTGAAAGTGAAAACGGCATAAAAGCCCATCACAATGCCGGAGGTCTGCCGGAGGATATGAAGTTTGAGCTTGTTGAGCCGGTAAGAATCCTCTTCAAAGACGAAGTGCGTGTTGTCGGCAATCAACTCGGTCTGCCGGCAAATATGGTCTATCGTCAGCCTTTCCCGGGCCCGGGTCTCGGTGTTCGCTGCCCCGGCGCCATCACACGCGATCGCCTTGAGGCGGTCAGAGAGTCCGACGCTATTCTTCGCGAAGAATTTGCCAAAAACGGGCTTGAGGGCAAAATCTGGCAGTATTTCACCGTTGTTCCCGATTTCAAATCAACGGGTATCAAAGACGGCAAGAGGGCTTTTGAATGGTGCTGTATTGTCCGCGCTATCTGCACAACGGACGTTATGACGGTAACACCGGCGCAACTTCCTTACGAGCTGATGAGTCATATTACAGACAGAATTACTCATGAGGTTCCCGGCGTAAACCGTGTTCTCTATGATTTCACACCGAAGCCGACCGCTACGGTTGAATATGAATAATTCATATATCATTATTCAAATGAAAATCAGCGTTTCCCTAAAATAAAATTATCGCCTTTTCGGATATGCGGTTCCGAAAAAACAGTGGGAGGGTGAAATCTTTTCTGTGAACAGAATTTACAGAAAAGATTTCACCCTCCTGAATTGATTTATGCGCCGTTTAGACAGGCAGAAATCTTAAGATTAATTTATGAAGCAGTAATATTGAAATCCCGATAAACTTATTCTATTCAACATTCCCCTTATTTTGCTTAATCCTTCTGATCCTTGAGAGCTTCATGAACTGAGCCTTTAGCGTCTGTTATCAGCAATCGGATCAGCCAGATAACCAGACCGAGAGCAACAACTGAGAGACCGAGGAAAGCATCGTTTGCCATATCTTCAAGTGCCGGAGTAAAATATTCTGCTTTTAACTCAGCATACTCAAATATCGCATCGACAAGCCACATAAGAGAAGCGCCCCAATACAAAAAGCACAGCATACCCAATTTCATGCTGTCATCTTTTCTGTTGTACCATTTGACAGTAACGATTATTGCTGCAAAAACCGAAATGAGTAATGTCATATATACACCCCCGTTTAGGCTATATTCGTTTGCGCAATGTCCTTATCAGGGCGTTTTACGATAGCATCCGCCGCCTTGCACATTACAAACCATACAACTGTAATCAACACAGCCATGCAAATACCAACCGTTGCCATTTCATGGAACATCTCAGCAGCATCTGCCGGATTTGACATGGCCGTCAAAAACGGGAACCATGGCACAACCTCTCCATGCCAAACATGTTCAAAGGCAAGCAACACCGCGCCGCCCCACAGCATGTATGTAAGCCATTTCAATTTTCGGCTGAGAGGGATTTTTACCTCCGCCCGATTACTCTTGTCGGCTTTCGGGTTTGTTGTTTCTTTCTTTTCAGCGCTCTTTTCAACAGCGGTAACTACTACTGCCTCAGCCGCTGAGACCAAAAAACATGCCATATCAATTGACCTCCTGATATAAATTAAGGATTGAAATAACTATATCACTATTCTCTTTTGATTTCAAGAACCGGAAACCTCTTTTTTCAGTAATTTCAGACGGGAATGTCGATGAGAATGTTACATGATAATAAACTCTTCAGAAGCTGTGTTCTCACGGTCAGCATTATTTGATACAGCGCTTCATCCTCAATGCTGTTTAGTGTTTCCGTTCTGACATCAATATCTTTCAGAACCTCTTTTACAAAATCAAAGCGAAATATGCAGTCTCTGATTTTTTTGATGCTCTGAAAACGGTCAAGCTTTTCGCCGTAATCGGTGTACCTGAGCGTGAGGTGGTCTATTTCATCTGTCAAAAGATAAATTGTTGATTTGTCAGCCATTTTGTATCCTCACAGTTTTCTTATATAGTATTTACAGCCGCCTTCAAAATAATCGGGGCGGCGCATCGCTTTAATGCCCATTATATCAATCAGTTTAACGGCGTGTGTCTGTATTTCACCGCTTTCAAATATGTCAATCACTCTGCCGCCTCTCAGGTCATCGTGACAGCTCATATTGTAGCCCAGAGCGCAGTCCTGAGCCATTGTTATGCCGCAGTATTCGCCCTGAATGTCACACAGGTGCTCATGACCGAAGAATATACCTTTGACATCTCCGCGCTGAAGGCAGGCGGCAAGAAGGCCGAAATTCAGTTCACAGCAGCCGAGCGTTTCTCTTTTACTGCCGATGGCACCGCATTCTTCGGGGTTTCTTACTATGTGAAGATATTCCGGCAGAGGAATGTGCATAAAAATCAGCGCGGGGATTTTTTTGCCCTGCCGCATTTCAAATTCTTTTGATTTGTTATAATACCACATAACCTGCTCAAAATCGGCTGTTGCGCCGGTCTGACCGTCGTTAAAATGTTCGGGCAGAATAAGTTTAGTGCCTTTTCTCAGGTCAAATTCGTCAATGAAATCGGTTATTTCTCTGTGGCTGTCAAGCGCAAAAAGGTTAAATGCTGTTTTATCACTGCTATTTGACATTATGTTAAGGCAGAAATTGCCTGCGCCAGAAAGGCTCTCACAGTCGGTTTTGTTAAGGCAGTAAGGCATTTTTTCATAGACTTTTTCTTCATCTTTTACGCTGAGACCCACTTCGTTGTCATGATTGCCGAAAACCGCCGCCCAGGGTATTTTATTTTCGATAACAGGGTTCATTATTTTGCCGAAAAGATCCTGCGCTTCTTTTTCCGTTTCAACGTCCAGGCATTGGTCGCCGCCAACCATTACAAAATCCGGCTTTGTCTCTTTTATCAAAGCATAAAGGCCGTCAATGAGTTTAGCGTTGTGATCAGGTTTGTTTGCCTGCCTTAGTTTTTCGGGGTTTCCGATATGAAAATCGGAGACCATAAGTATTCTGAAATGTCCGTCACCGTTAAACCTTAAAACCGGTTTGTGCACATTTATCACCATCCTTTAAATTAATTATAGATAGTTTTTGCCCTACGGTCAATCGGATTGACATAATAGCTCTTGATTATTTGAGAAGTTTGTTGTAAAATCACTCTTCAGTAAGACAGTTGAGGTAATTATAATATGAAAATCGATAAGCTTTGCGGTGAAAGATTTAAAGAAAGACCGTCTGATTGCGTCATTGACAGCCATGCTTTGATGGTCAGGGGCGGCTACATGAAAAATGTAGCTAACGGTATTTATTCATCATATATGCCGCTTCGCCGTATAACGAGAAAAATTGAAAATATTATCCGTGAAGAAATGGATAAAATTGACGGGCAGGAGGTTCAGTTCCCGGTTGTTATGCCTGCTTCACTCTGGAGTGAAAGCGGCAGATATGAAAGCATCGGCAGCGAAATGGCAAGGTTTACCGACCGCAACGGTTCACCCATGGTTCTGGGTATGACCCATGAAGAAGCTGCCGTTCAGCTTGTGAGGGAATATGCAAATTCCTACACCAAATATCCTTTCATGATTTATCAGATCCAGACAAAATTCCGTGATGAGGGCAGACCGCGTGCCGGGCTTATAAGGGTGCGTGAGTTCACTATGAAGGATGCCTACTCTTTCCACACCTCTCAGGAGGACCTTGAAAGATATTATGATATTTGTTACGACGCGTATAACAGGATTTTTGCGCGTTGCGGCGTGCCGGAGGTAATCACTGTCAAATCGGATTCCGGCATGATGGGCGGCAGCGTTTCGCATGAATATATGCTTTTGACTCCCATAGGTGAAGATTCAATTGCTATCTGCAAAGAGTGCGATTACAGAGCCAATATGGAGGCTGCCGAGAGTATTATCGAAAACAGCATTTCCGGCGAAACTCAGCCTCTTCAGGAGGTTTATACGCCCGGTATACATACGATTGAAGATATATGCTCTTTCCTCAACACTCCGCTTGAAGAAAGCTGCAAGGCTGTCGTATATCAAAAGAATATGACGGATGAAATTGTTGTTATCTTTATCAGAGGCGATCTTGATGTTAACGAAACAAAGCTGACAAATCACCTCGGCGAAGCTGTTCATCCGGCTGCTATTACGGAAGAGAGCGGTTTATTCCCCGGTTTTATCGGCCCTGTCGGTATGGACAGAGAAAAATTCACCGTGCTCT
The DNA here is from genome assembly GCA_024697575.1 of Clostridiales bacterium. Lineage (GTDB taxonomy): Bacteria > Bacillota > Clostridia > Oscillospirales > Acutalibacteraceae > CAG-177. Next base: position 6,762 of record JAILFM010000025.1, on the reverse strand, counting down.
TTGACTCTTCACTTAAAAACACCCACAATCTTTCATGCGGCGCCAATAAGCCGGAATATCACTATAAAGGTCTTTGTATCTCAAGGGATGTTGGCGATGTTGAATATATCGACCTTGCAAAGATTAAAGAAGGCGGTATCTGCCCCAAATGCGGCAGGCATTCAATTTCAATTTCAAGGGGTATAGAGGTCGGCAATATATTCCAGCTCGGCACAAAATACACAAAGAGTATGTCCATGCAGTACCTTGACAGTGAGGGCAATCTTCAATATCCGATAATGGGTTGTTACGGTATCGGAGTCGGCAGGCTTGCGGCGTCTGTATGTGAAGCTCACCACGACGATTACGGTCCGATTTGGCCCATGGCAATCGCTCCGTGGCAGGTTGAGCTGTGTTGCCTTCGTTCTGATGACGCTGAGTGCAAGGCGACGGCGGACAGGCTTTATGATGAGTTTAACGCGGAAAATGTCGAGGTGCTTTACGATGACCGCAATATAAGACCCGGCGCAATGTTCTCGGATGCCGATCTTATCGGCTGCCCTGTCAGAGTTGTTGTCAGCCCAAGGAACCTTAAAGAAGGAGTCTGCGAGGTTGTTACAAGGGATAAGGAAATCAGCGAAAAGATTACAAGCGACGGCGTAATTGAGTTTGTTCAGAAGATTATAGCCGACAGACTCAAGGCAAACAAATAATTGAGTATTAATAAAAATCCCGATTGTTTTTCAGGCAGTCGGGATTTTGTTATTATCTGAATCTTGCAATTACAATATTGAAAATATATTTAAAGAAATTCATCAGCTTTTTAAAAAATGCGACAATAGGTCTTTCCGTTGTTGCTTTTTCGCCGAAAGCGGGCAGGGTGATGTCTCTGTCACCCGGTTCAAAATCATGAGTGAAATTGTCAAGAATGGGGTTCAGAACGGCTTTTGCAGTTTTGTAAGAATCCTCTTTGCCCGATTTCACTGCAGTGAACCAGGGACTTAACCTGTCTGTGTCGATCCGGGTTGAGAAAGAGATAACACCGATGAGAGTGTTTAAACCTTCATTACCGCATTTTGTGAGAAGATATTCAAGGGCAGTGTTAAGACCTTTAATGAGGATTTCACTTTCGGTGCTCTCAGAGCTTGACATATTTTCGTTGCCGTAATAGTGAACAGCGACCATTGCGGTTATCAGATCGCACAATGACTTGTATTCACTTTTGGGCAAAGTAACGTTTTTTGAAAGAGCCAGGGATTCGATGCTCATTTCGCTGTTTTCCGAATAAAGAGGCATCGTCAATGCCTCATTAATTGTGCCGAAGAGAATATCGATGCTTGTTGTCAGGGGAGAGCTGTCATCAAGTTTCAGCTTGCGTTTAATAAACGCCGGGGAAACATATTTAAGAATCTTTTTTTCAATGGAGTATCTGAAAAGACCGTAAGCAAAAGCGTTATAATCGCTTTCAAGAAGTTTCAACTGATTGTCATTATAGCCGCCGATGAGAGCGTCCATATTGCATTCATCAATGCTGTTCATGGTTATTTTAACTCCGTTTGATGAGAATGTAACCATGCGATATTCAATTGGATAAGATGAAAGCGCAGTGGTCAGAATGTCATAAACAACATTGCCGTTTTTGCCGACATATTTTGAAATATCGTTGCCGTGTTCGTGACCGGTGAAAACGTACTGAATGCCGAGGGAGCAGAACTTTTCCGCCATTTTGCCGGAGTTTCTGATAACGAAGTCTTTCATCAGCAATTTGCCCATATAAAGGTGTTCAAGAAGTGAATGGTGCATCATGACCACGGGCTCTTTGCCGTCTTCTTTCGCCTTTGCAGCTTGAGCTTCAATCCATGAGATAAGTCTGCTGTCAATGCCGTCACCGTCATCACCGGGCTTATTTGAGTCAACACAAATCAAACGGTATTTGCCTCCCACATCAGCTGTGTAGGAAGCAGTTTTGCTGTCAGTTTCAACGGCGTTGTCAAATCCGGCGTTTTTGTAATAATTTTTGAATTCATCGGGTGTTGTGTGATAATAATCATGATTACCCGGAGTTACGTAAACCTGAATACCGGTTTTTTCTTCAAATTCGTCAAAAACCCGGGCAATGGCTTCATGTTCTTCCCGGTATCCGTTTCTTGTCATATCACCGGGGATAAGAACGAATGATGCATTTTTATCCGCCGCATCATTAAGAAAGCTTTTTGTTATTTCAAGCGCCTGGTCATAAATATTGCCGGACCCGCTTGCCTGAAAATAGAGTTCACTTTCAGGGTGCTCAACACTCAGTTCATCTTTGCCGGTTACAATGTGTATATCTGTAGCGACAGCAAAAGTAACCTCATCAATTTCAGCAGTTGCATAAAGCGAAAAATATGAAGCACCGGCAATAAGAATAAGTGACAAAAGAACACAAACGATTTTTCTGATTTGAAGGTTCATAATCATTCCACTGCTTTCCTAATTTAGGGAAACGCTGATTAAATCGCCGCACTCATAACGGCGGCATCTTTTCCGCCTGATTTTGTCTCAAATCTTGAAATAAACAAATTATTTCTGCGATTTTGCGACTTCATCAGTCGAAAAACCTGCTCACCGTTCTAAACACCTCGATTTAATCAGCGTTTCCTTAGATGTATTCTATCATAAAATGTTGTAGAGTTTCAAGCTGTGAGTATTTTTGCTTTGACGCTTCATAGAAAATAATATGCAGAAAAAAGCTGTTGCGCCGAAACGCAACAGCTTTTGGATTGCTGAATTATCTGATTTGCTCTTTTACCTTGGCTGCCTTACCGACTCTGTCTCTGAGATAATAAAGCTTGCTTCTGCGAACACGGCCGTGCCTTACAACGTCAACCTTGGCAACGTTGGGGGAGTGAATGGGGAATACCCTTTCAACACCAACGCCGTAAGAAACGCGGCGCACGGTGAATGTTTCGCTGACACCGGAGCCTTTGCGGGCAATAACAGTGCCTTCAAAAATCTGAATTCTTTCTTTTTCACCCTCACGGATTTTGACATGAACCCTGATAGTGTCGCCGATTTCAATTGTCGGAACCTCGGCTTTGAGTGAATCCTGAGCAATCAATCTGAGTGCATCCATTTTGAAAATCCTCCGTTTTTAAGCTGTTCATAATGTTATGAAACAAAAGAGGAACAACCGTTTAATGTTGTTGGCATTAAATCCCGTCTTTGGCGCTAAACCTATTGACGGCAAAATGCTCGGTAAGTTTATCACATCTTGTTAATAAATGCAAGCGTTTTCCGGAATTTATTTTGCCGCTTTGCCGGAATTTAGGGAAACGCTGATTAAATCGGAGTGTTTAGAACGGCGAGCAGATTTTTCGACTGATGAAGTCGAAAAATTGCAGGAATAATTTGTTTATTTCAAGATTTGAGACAAAATCAGACGGAAAAGATGCCGCCGTTATGAGTGCGGCGATTTAATCAGTGTTTCCTTAGCTTCTTTATAACAAGAACGGTAACAATCGTGATGACAATGCCTAAAGGAAGGGCGATAATTGAGAAAAGCTCTGTAGCGGCAAGTATGCTCGCGAGAATAGAAGAGATGAACGAGATGCCGGCAACGGTCAGCGCATACGGCAACTGTGGTGAAACATGGTTGATGTGGTCGCACTGCGCTCCGGCGGAGGACATTATCGTTGTGTCTGAAATCGGTGAGCAGTGGTCGCCGCATACGGCGCCTGCCATACAGGCGGAAATTGATATAATCGTCAGCGGGCTGGATGCGGAGAATACGCTCAGAACTATCGGAATAAGGATACCGAATGTTCCCCAAGACGTGCCCGTAGCGAATGAAAGACCCACGGCGATAAGGAAGATGATAGCCGGCAGAAGCATCTGAAGCGAACCTGCGGAACCCTCGACAAGGCGTGAAATGAAGATTTTTGCGCCCAGAGAGTCCGTCATCGTTTTCAGGGTCCATGCACAGGCAAGTATCATGATTGCGGGAACCATGGATTTAAACCCTTCGGGGAAGGATTCCATAACATCTTTGAACTTTATTACTCTTCTTGCGGTGAAGTAAATAACGGCAAAGACAATCGCAACTGCGGAACCGAGCACAAGACCTACCGACGCGTCTGAATCGGAGAAGGACGAAATAAAGTCGTTTCCGCTGAAGAAGCCGCCGGAATAAATCATGCCGATAACGCAGCAGATAATAAGGACGATAACGGGGATGATAAGGTCAATAACTCTGCCCTTTTCGTTTACCTGCATTTCCTCAACAGCCTTCCTTGTGCCGGTTGTGAAAAGGTCGCCTTTTTCTTCGGCGTTCTTTTCGTGCCTGCTCATCGGACCGAAGTCTGCTTTGGCTATTGCCAGCATTATCATCATAACAATCGTGAACAGGGCGTAGAAGTTATAGGGGATAGCTTTGATAAACAGGCTTATGCCGTTTTCCGCGCCCGCGCTTTTCGCAAAGCCCGCAACAGCTGCCGCCCAGGATGAAATCGGAGCGATTATGCAAACGGGCGCAGCGGTGGCGTCGATAAGATAAGCTAACTTCGCTCTTGAAATCTTTTTGCTGTCTGTAACCGGGCGCATAACGGAGCCGACTGTCAGGCAGTTAAAATAGTCGTCAACAAAAATCAGTACACCCAGCGCAATTGTGGCAAGCTGAGCGCCGGTGCGCGTTTTAATGTGTTTTGTTGCCCAGCGGCCGAACGCTGCGGAGCCGCCGGCTTTGTTCATCATCGACACAAGTGTACCAAGCAACACAAGGAATAAAAGTATGCCTACATTGTAGCTGTCCGCGATGTTGGCAACAAAGCCGTCCTGAACAACGTGGTTGAGCATTGTTTCAAAATTACCGCCGGAATAGATAATGCCGCCGACGATAATGCCGAGTATCAGTGAAGAATAAACCTCTTTTGTTATCAGCGCGAGAACAATGGCGATAACGGGCGGCAGAATCGAAAGGATTGTAGCGTAGCTTTTAATCGATTCGCGGACTTTTTCGATTGCCGCTGTGATGTGACTGCTGAAGTCGGGGTCTGCCGAAAGATTGTCGGCATAGCCGCCGACATATTCCGAAGCCGAATCATAATCTGTTAAATCATAAAAAGCCTGCTCATCGCCCTCACCGATTGTGAACGCGTTGCTGTCAATGCCGGGTGCGGTGCCTGTAGTTTCGCTCGCGGCGGAATACAGAACCATTTCGCCGTCTTCCGGATCGTTGACATCCATGGGCAGCTCGTCGCTTGTCGGCATTGCTATGTCCAGACCGTCTTCTTCCGAAGAGTAAGGAATTTCACTGTCTTCAATCTCTTCTTCCGTTACGGAAACGACTGTCGTTTCTTCCGGTACTTGAGCGTCTGTAACCTGAGCCGGTTCATCTGCTAAAGCCATGAAAGAGAACATGAATGCGCAGATTGCAACGGCGGCAATCATTGCAAAAAATCTTTTGTTTCTTTTCATAAAGAAAGCCTCCACAAAAATCCCCGTTAACCGCGGTTAAAGAGGAAATGAATTTAACAGAATATTAACATTATATAAAATCGGTGTCAATAAAAATAAAATGAAGAGGGGAAAAATATTATTTGAGCGCCGAAGAATTCCGCGCACAAATGAAGACCCCGGCAAAGTCTCACAGGAGATGACTGCCGGGGTTTGTCAGAATAATTGCTTTTAATAAAAGAATCGTTTATTGTTTTATGTTATAAGCGCCGGGGTTGAACAGATGCACAAAGAACCAGATGAGCTTGTCAAAGAAACCGCTTTTGATTGTTACCTTTTCTGTGTCCTTTGTCCGGTTGCCGTTTCTGTCGGTAATAGCAACCGTAACGGTGTAGCTCTTTTTGCTTTCTTTTACCGTGAGCGTTTGCTCGTTGCCCGACTCCTTGCCGTCAACATACCACTGAACACTTCCGCCTTCGGGAACATTCGCCGTGAAGGTGACCGTTGACTTGTAGCTATAAGTCTTTTGACCGTCTGAGCTGTTGCCGCCGATTATGTTTGCCTTTGGAACATCTGTTAAAGACGGAATATCGGGTTCGCTCCCGTTTTGCCATACGGCGTAAAGAGTAATATCCCGGTCAAGATTGATAAGACTGCCGGCGTTGTATTGAGCGTTGGTTGCGCCCGCCGTTGTCGCCCAGCCGAGGAAGGTGTACCCTTTTCTTTCCGGTTTTGAACTTGAAGTTGTTACATAACCGCTTCCGGTTTGGCTCGCGGGCGCTGAGCTGCCGCCGTTTGCGTTATATGTTAATGTATAAACCGCCGTATGCGGCATATCAGATACCTTGCTGTTATAGTGCCAGGTGGCTTCGTTTAATTTCGAGTTATCATCGGCTATTGACAAAACGAGCTTTTCTGTAGCGCCGCCTCCGTAATAAATGTCCGTAATTGCCGTGCCCTGAAACGCGCTTTTTCCGATTCTTGTAACATTAACGGGGATATATACGGCTTCTATCATTGAACAGCTGTAAAATGCGCTGTCCTCGATTGTGTCGGTGCTTGCGGGAATCACAACGCTGCCTTTAGCGAGAGTGCTGCAGGCAACAAGCTTCTTTTTACCGGAATCGCGGTAAACAAGAAGGCCGTCTGCGTACCCGTTGACGCACCTTGCGCCCCAGGGCGAACCCGTAGCTTTACCGGTATAATTAACATTGAGTACATTGAAAAACGCATTATTGCCTATGCTTGTAACGCTGTTGGGGATATTTATGCTTACGAGACCGGTACAATTGGAAAATGCATAATTGCCAATGCTTGTGACGCTGTTGGGGATATTTACGCTTGTGAGTCCGG
>JAILFM010000149.1 GCA_024697575.1 Clostridiales bacterium | reverse complement strand
AGTCTGCGGGTGCACTTTCAAATATCAAACAGCGACTTGAAATGATGTGCAAAGGCACGCTTAAAATCGACTCAACCGAAGACAAAGGTACAACGGTAACGATATTCGTTCCAATAAAGAAGTAAACCTGATTTCAGCTGATAAAACTACTGCCCTGCATCTCTCTACGCAGGGCAGTTTTCATATACTTTCAATATATCTCGGATTCCTTTTCAGTGTTTCGGAATCGCACGGCTCTATGTTTCTGTAGTAAAGATTTTCAAGCGTACTCATCGCCTTTCTCTGATATGACATACGCATTTCTGCGGAACGCACATCTCCTGCACTCACAAAGGTTTCATTCGCCATGATCAGGTTCTCGATCACATCCAGAGCGTAATTCTGCAATCTGGATACCAGCGTGAAACGAAAGCGCTTCGGCGACTTATCCGTCACAGTCATGATGTAGCTGCAAAGATCCTTTGCCTTTGAGATAACGGATAGTTCACTTTTCGCTATATCAAATCAATCACACTCCTTTACATATAACAAACATAAAAAACCGCCGAAACCGACAGGGTATGCTAACCCCGTCAGATCAGACGGTTATCCATCACGAATGCGATATTCAGTTTCAAGAGCCTCGCAAGACGCAAAAAGGGCGCAGTTATAGCCTGTGCTGTGCTGTACTGTGAACAGCGTATTTCTATCCTTCATGGGTGTCAAGCCCCTTTCTGTAAAAAATCTGAAACCGCAGTCCTCATCTCATGTATCGGCATGTCAGCACGGGAACTTAACACCTGCAAACAGGCACAGAGATACAAGTAGATTATACCAGAAGCCCGGCCTGAAAGCGGCAAAAATTTCGATGAATTTTGAACGAGAAATAGGCGAGAACCCCTGCCTCGCCTGTGAGCATAGTGTATCACAGTGGTGGTATGAGCGCAAGGGCGGATTTGTGTCCACAGCGGACAGCCGTGGCCGCTCCTCCCAGGCGTATTCATTCTACACTGCTTTCTCGGCTTTTCAAGAGGGTGTTCCGGATTGTCACAGTCCAAACATTAATAAAATAAAACAACGGTCAGTTAAAACGGACCGCAAATCTTTAGTTATAGAATTAGCAAGCAAGGTCTTTGTATATACAAAGCCATACTTGTTAGGGGATTATCCCCTAATACCCCACACACATCATTGATAAATCAATGAGCTTTTTCTGCCGGATTGGCATAAATAATACCCATAGCAACATCTGTTCTGATGCTGCTATGGGTTATGTTTTTTGCGGTGGTTTGTTGATTGCTTTGATGAGTATGCGAGGGGTTATTCCCGCAAGTCTGCTCTTTGTATTGTCCTGGGTTTCTGTTGGTAGTTCAGCAGAGTTTTAATGTTTTCCTGGTAGATAAGGTGCTTTCTCGTTTGAAAAAACCGGATCCCTTCATCCAACTCATTCCGCATTTGCAGTGCTGAAGCCCAATAAACTGCTGCTTCATTTTTCTCCCGCATTGGGGACAAGTTTTGTTATTTCTATCCATTTTATCTTGCATCTGCCCCGCGCTTCTTTGTCACCATACGTTTTCTCGGAAGCGAGAGCAACTCTCTTGTTCGTTCTTCGATATGCTTCTCTATTGCCTGCAGCCGTTCTTCCGGCAGATTGATTGACGGATGCCGCTCGAATTTGAAGCCTATGAGGTGTCTTAGCTGCGCAAGCTGTTTTCTGCCCATCACTTCACTGACAACGCTTTCAAACGAAACGCCGTAGGGAGTGGTTCTTGTTTTGGCGTATTCTCCGATATTTTTGAAATCATCCGGCATTGCCATACTGAAAAGAGACAGTCCGTTGTCAAACACGGGCGCAGGGCCGATTATTTTGCCGGTATGATTATCTCTGAGAACGCCGAAGTTACCGAAATGACGGTCTTCGTTGTATATGACCGCGTCAAAAACAAGCATACTGCAAAGGGTTTCATACACATCCTGCGAAATTGATTTGTAATAATCAAGGCAAGCGCGAAGATTGGAGTCCGTAACCTGATATGCGGGGATATATGCCGTGTCAATATCCGTAAACAGTTTGCACTTGGAAGCAAGAATCCCTTTCCAGTTTTCAAGGTCATAGGAAACGCAGTCGAGTCCCATAGCTTCGGCAACCTGACAGGCGTAGAATTCGCTGTAGGGCTCTTTGCCCGTGTTGGCGGCGCCGTCCGTGCCGCCTTTATACAGATAAATACCGTCGCCCTCAATATATCTCCAGGCTTTCGGCAATGCACCGCCGGTAGTCAGCTCAGGCGAAGTGGTAAAGGCTTTGTCGGAACCGCCTGCGCCTGTGTATGCGACCAGTGCAAGCACTTCGGAAAAGCGGTTTTCATACAGGTTATACTGCCCGAATTTTCCTGTGAATCCCTGAGGCACAACCCAATAGCTGTCATTCAGCGAAAGTCCCTTACAAACATCAATGATTCCCTTCGTATCATTGATACCCAAACCGAGTGATTTCAGAATCTCGCCGACGAAAGCGCGGTTCTTCGGAATCACCCTTCTTTTAAGCCATTTGACAACGCCGTCGGAATCAAGCTTCAGGTCAACGGGAAATAACGGTTTCAGACTGTCATCAACAGATAAAACAGAAGCGTTTAAACCCTCCAGTCCGTCTTCCTTCAGCTCAAAAGTAACCAGAGTCTTATCATATATTCTTAATTCATAAGTATTGTTCAACGAATTACTCCTTTCCTCAAGAGTAAAGTCAAAGTCCATATCCAGCGCGTCGCAGATTTTTGTAAGCATATCAATGGAAAGATTTTGCGCACCGCTTTCTATCCGTGAAATATTGCTGCGCTGCGTTCCGATCCTCTGAGCGAGCTGTTCCTGCGTAAATCCTTTTTCAAGGCGCGCCGAAATAAGCTTAGATATGAGCTTTTGTCTTGAACTGCCTGTCTCAATCATAGGTTTCACTCTTTCTTATAATCTATGCCTATGTTATCATATATGATACCTAATATCAACCGGTAATTCGATTATTTTTTACAAAAATGAGGTTTGGTCTATTTTTTTGACCGAACCAAACTTCTTGATTTTATTGGTCTTTTCGCTTATTCGCCACAAAAAACATTGCTGCCGCACAGCACAAAATTGAAAACACCGCTGCACCGATCACTTTACTGCTTCCGGTATTCGGAATATCGGTATGGGTGTCAGCGTAATCGACAACGATTTCATTTTCCGGCTTCTGTTCTTCGATTGACACATCGCTTGTATCAATCACAATTTCGGTTTCGGCAGGTTTTCATCTGTGTAACCCGCCTCAATCAGACAGGCTTTCAAAACCATGGAGCCCTTGAAACTCACGGGAATACCGCTGTCATAGATTGCCTTCATGACTTCATACATAATCTTTTCTTCTTTTGATATATTCAATTCTTTTCACCTCAATTATCGTAATATCCTATTGCTTCCTCTGCCAGCTTTTCAAATCTTTCCTGATACTCCGGTGCAACGGATACTCCTTCA
>JAILFM010000113.1 GCA_024697575.1 Clostridiales bacterium | reverse complement strand
CAAAGGCTAAAGAACAAAGTGAAGAGATACTTTCACACGGTATGCCGTGCGCGGTTATTTCTAACGAGGCTCCGGGCAGAAACAAGAACGGTTACTATCATAACGCCGTCGGCGTCAATACAACGGATGTTGAAGCGAAATACGATGTTCTTTTCAGAATGTGCCAAGAAAAAGGTATCTATAATCTTTCAATCGGCGACCTCGGCAATGAAATAGGTATGTCCGCAATTGAAGATCATATCAGAAAATACATCCCCTACGCCGAAGAAGGCGGCTGTAAAGCGGGCGTCGGCTACGGTATTCTTGCGGACACTGCGGCGGATAACATCATCACCGCAACTGTTTCCGACTGGGGCTGTAACGCAATGATGGCTGCAACGGCGTTCCTTCTGGGCAAGCCGGAGCTTTTCCACGATGAAGCGACACAAGGCGCTGTTATGGACGCTGCGGCCGGGGCAGGCATGCTCGATATGTACGGCGAAGCCAGGCCGTTTATCGACGGCTTCGGCAAAAACATCAACCTGCCTATGGTATCGCTCATGAAAGCTCTCATAGAATATCCGCCGACTGTTTATGATAAAACGCAGGCATGGTTTGACAACACCATCAAAAAAGGATTCTTTTCAAAATGAACTATCGTTTTTTGCAATGTGGTGACTGCGCTGTGACAGTACAGTTTGACAAAGAAATCAGCAAAGAGATTAATTCTTACGTGACGGGGCTTAACGAGCTTGTTGAAAGCGAGAAGATAAGCGGAATTACCGATATTATCCCCACCTTCACGTCGCTGACAATTGTCTATGACTGCGCCGTTTTGCCCTCAAAAAAGCTCAAAAAAAGAATTTCAAAGCTTATTGAAAAAATCAAACCCGGTGAAGTATCAAAGGTCAGGGTCTGGCAGATTCCAGTATGTTACGACGATGAGTTTGCACTTGATATTGAAAATGTTTCTCAGCATACAAAGCTGACAAGAGATGAAATCATCGCCCTTCACACATCCGAACCGTACCTTATCTATATGCTCGGCTTTTTACCCGGTTTTGCGTATCTGGGCGGTATGGATAAAAGGCTCGTAACGCCCAGACTTAAAACACCGCGGCTTGAAATTTTTGAAGGCGCTGTAGGCATAGGTGGCGAACAGACAGGCATTTATCCCATTGCATCACCCGGCGGCTGGCAGTTAATCGGCAAAACACCTGTCAAAGTATATGATCCGAACAAGCAAAATCCCATTTTATATTCCGCCGGCGATTACATCAAATTCAATTCGATATCAAAAGAGGAATTCAGTGATATTGAAAAACAGGTTCGTGAGAACACCTATGAACCGGTTTACGAGGTGACCGAATTATGATAGAAGTTATCAACGGCGGTCCCCTTTCGACGATTCAGGATCTCGGCAGATTCGGCGTTATGAAAACCGGATTCACCCAAAGCGGCGTTATGGACTCTCACAGCGCAAAACTTGCAAACACTCTTTGCGGCAACAGCCTCAATGCGCCGGTTATCGAAATGACAATGTTCGGCGTAACAGTTAAGTTTAAAGAGGAGCGGATTTTTGCCGTTACGGGCGCCGACATGGGCGCAAAGCTCAACGGCGAACCCATAAAGAGAAATAAAGCGTATCAGGCAAAAACAGACGATACTCTTTCACTCGGAGCCGCCGTAAACGGCATGAGAGGCTACCTCGCGGTTGCCGGAGGTTTCAAAGCCGATTCCTTTATGGGCAGCTGTTCAACAAACCTTAAGATAGGTGTCGGCGGATATCAAGGCAGAAAGCTTAGAGCCGGCGATAAATTAGAGTGCGGCGAAGCGAAAATATTCTCTGTTAACCACAGAGAAGTACCCGAAAACAGATATTCAAATTCGGTTTCGGCAAGGGTTGTTTTAGGCCCTCAGGACGATATGTTTACACCGACAGATATTGAACTGTTTTCAAAACAGCACTACACTGTCACTAAAGATATGGACAGAATGGGCATAAGGCTTTGCGGAATTGCCCTTAAAGGCAAAGACGGTATGGATATTATATCCGACGGAATTGTCTTCGGTTCAATCCAGATAACTCGTTCAGGTCAGCCGATTATTTTGATGGCAGATCATCAGACGACAGGCGGCTACGCAAAAATCGCAACCGTTATTTCCGTTGACCTGCCTCTGCTCGCTCAGCTTCGTCCGTTCGATATCCTTCACTTTGATGTGATAACAGCCGAAAAGAGCGAAAAGCTCGCGCTGAAAGAAAAAAAGTATTTTGAAAATTTAAGATAACAATAACCCGGTTAAATCCGGGTATTGTTTTGATAATAGGACGGTATATAGTATGGATTTTTCCAATGAAGCGCCCAAAAAGGTCAGAGAATTAATCAGAAAAGGCGAAATTGATTACCAGACATCCGGCATGTGCAACGGATTTGCTCAGGGAAACCTTTGCATTCTTCCGAAAAAATACGCTTTTGATTTTTTGCTTTTCTGCAACAGAAATCCCAAACCTTGCCCGCTGCTTGAAGTCGGCGACGTGGGTTCAAAGGTAATTAAATCTATGGCTGACAACGGCGATATTTGCAAAGATCTGCCTAAATACAGAATCTGGAAAAACGGCGTTCTTGAAAAAGAGGTTACCGACATAACCGAATACTGGCAGGATGATTTTGTGTATTTCCTTATCGGCTGTTCCTTCAGCTTTGAAGGCGAACTGATAGAATCCGGTGTACCGGTCAGGCACATAGAAGAAGGCAAGAATGTGCCTATGTTTAACACAAACATCAGGCTTAACCCTGCCGGTGTTTTCCACGGTAATATGGTTGTTTCAATGCGACCCATTCCTCAGGAGCTTGTTGTTAAATCGGTCAATGTCACTGCGACAATGTCAAGAGTTCACGGCGCGCCGATACATATCGGCAGCCCCGAAGCAATCGGCATTGCCGATGTATCAAAGCCGGACTACGGCGATGCAGTTACCATAAATGACGGCGAGGTTCCCGTTTTCTGGGCATGCGGAGTTACGCCCCAGAATGCAGTTATGCAGACAAAACCCGAAATAGCGATAACTCACGCTCCGGGTCATATGTTCATAACCGATGTCAAAAATGTAAATCTAAAATACTGAAATTAAGGTGAAAAATATGTATAAAATAGATTTAAACTGCGACCTCGGCGAAGGCGCCGCATTTGACGAACAGATTATTCCGCTCATTTCGAGCGCCAACATCGCCTGCGGTTTTCACGCCGGTGACAGTGAGACAATGGCAAAAACACTTGAACTGTGCAAGAAAAACGGTATTGCGGCGGGTGCGCACCCGGGCTACCCCGATAAAGAAAATTTCGGCAGAAACAACATGGATGTAACGCCCGAACAGGTCTATTATTTCACGCTCAACCAGCTTGGAGCTATAAGCGCTTTGGCAAAGGCAAAAGGCGTTAAACTGCAACACATAAAGCCGCACGGGGCTATGTACAACATGGCGGCTAAAAACAAGGCTCTTTCAGATGCCATTGCGAAGGCTGTTAAAGATTTTGACGGCAGTCTTATTCTGCTTGCGCTCTCGGGTTCCGAAATGATTAATTCAGCTAAGGAATACGGTCTTAAATATGCCGCCGAGGTGTTTGCCGACAGAGCGTACGAAAAGGACGGCACACTTCGCGCAAGAAAGCTCGAAGGCTCAATGATAACCGACGAAAACGAAGCCGTCAAACGCGTAATCCGCATGGTTAAAGAGGGCAAGGTAACCTGCTACACAGGCGAAGATGTATGCGTTGAGGCGCATTCGGTGTGTGTTCACGGTGATGGTGAAAAAGCTCTTGATTTTGTCAGAATGCTTAATGATGCCTTTGAAAAAGAAGGCATTGAACTTGCATGCATTGAAAGGGTTATTGATTAATGAACGCCAGAACTTATGTGAAAGTGGATTTAGACGCGCTTGAATTTAATTTCAATTCGGTCAGAAATAAGCTGCCGGAAGAAGTTAAAATCCTCGGCGTTATCAAAGCCGACGCTTACGGTCACGGAGCTGTTGAGTTAGGCAGGTTTCTTGAGGATAAATGCGATTTTTTCGGCGTCGCATGCATTGAAGAGGCTCTCGAGCTAAAACAGGCGGGCATAAAAACGCCAATCCTGATTTTAGGCAAGGTTTTTTCTGATTGCTACAGTCTTGTTGTTGCAAACGATATAAGAATACCGATATTCTGCTATGAGGACGCAAAGGCTCTGTCAGATGAAGCAGTGAAACAAAACAAAACCGTACCGTTTCACTTCTGCATTGACACCGGCATGACCAGAATCGGTTTTCAGGTTACGCAGGAAAGCACCGATATTTGCAAAAAAATCACTGCCCTGCCCGGTATTTTTGCCGAAGGCTTATTTTCCCACTATGCAACAGCGGACGAAAGTGACCTTTCAAAAGCCAACAGGCAGAGGGAAAAGTATATTGAATTTTGCAATATGCTGGATGAAAGAAATGTTGAAATACCGATTAAGCACCTTTCAAACAGCGCAGGTATAATGAATTTTGATAAATGTTTCAATATGTGCCGCATGGGTATTGTCACTTACGGACTGTATCCGTCACATGAAGTTGACAGAAAACTGCTTGACATTAAGCCGCTTATGAGCTGGTATTCGAGAGTTTCACATGTCAAGACTGTCGGATCGGGTGTTGCTGTGTCTTACGGCGGAACATTTGTCACGAAGGGCGAAACAAAAATAGCAACCGTTCCCATCGGCTATGCCGACGGCTATTCGAGGCGGCTTTCAAACCTGGGCAAGGTGCTTGTCAACGGTCAATACGCTAATGTAATCGGCAGAGTATGTATGGACCAGTTTATGATTAACGTAACAGGCATTGACTGCGGTGTCGGCGACGAAGTTGTTCTTGTCGGCAAACAGGGCGACAAGGAACTTTCAATGGACTATGTCAGCGAGCTTGCCGGGTCATTTAACTATGAACTGCCGTGCATAATAACAAAGCGCGTTACAAGAGTATATACATACAAAGGGAAAATCGTTAAAACGGTTAATCCCGTCTATAACATCAACAGTATTTAAATTCGGAGCAGATAATGAGACACAGAATCCAGGAATTAGGCGAAAGCAATATCATAGGAAAAAAGGTAACCGAAAGAAGAAACGAGCTTAACATTAAACAAAAGGATTTGTTGGCAATGCTTCAGGTCAAAGGCATCGACATAAACTCGTCGAGCCTGTCAAAACTTGAGGGACAGGTCAGAAGCGTGAGCGATTATGAACTGAAAGCGATTGCCGAGGTGCTTGAAATCGATGTTAAAGATCTTTTAAACTGATATTCTTTTGATAAACTTGCTGAAATGAGAAAAAGAATTTTAAACTATACAAAAGAAATTGAGAAACTTCTTAACGGCGAAACAGCCGTTAATGACTGGGAAGAGGTCATTAAAGACCACCTTATACAAGTTGGTTTTTTTCAGCATGAAAGGCTGATACATCTTATTGTAACGGTTCTGTTCGCAATATTGACTTTTATGAGTCTGATGTTAGCGATGATTACGGAAAAACTTGAGGTGTTTATACTTGTTCTCTTGCTTTTAGTGCTTCTTGTGCCGTATATAATGCACTATTATATTCTTGAAAACAAGGTTCAGCAGATGTACCGGCAATATGACCGGATGCTTGAAAAACTGAAGCAAAATAAAGAATGAGAATAAGGAGAACGGTCCTTTACAGGCAAAGCTTGTATCGGACCGTTCTATTTTTTACATTTATTCAGCTAAAAGCATTTTTAAAATTTTGTTTTCTTCCTGCTCCGGCTTTCTCTGGCTGTAGGGTTTTGTCTCGTCCGTTCTTTCAAGAAGGTAGTCAACCGACGTGCCGTAAAGGTCGGCGAGTTTAATAAGAACATCAACGGGAACACGGTTTTCACCTGTTTCATAATGCGAATAGCTGTTTTGATTCATGTTCAGATATTTTGCAATCTGCGCCTGAGTGAGGTCATGCATTCTTCTCATCTGTCTGATTCTCATCTTTCTCTTTCCCCTTAGTCAGTTAAAATACTCATCCGCAGCGGCATAGTAGAGATACATAGCTCTTACCATGTTGCCCAATGTGCCGCCCTTGTCATACTGGTTATAGATGTAAGTCAAAACGCTGTAGTTCTTTTCGGCTGTTTCTTCACCGGCTGTAACAGTAAGTGTGTAAACATCGCCGAGGTTCTTTGCCGGTATGTCAAGTATTGTCACAACGCAGTTGTATTGACTTGAGCCGCTTAACGCTCTGACGGATATTGCCTTGGCTGTTGCCGTCCCTGCCTTTGTTACACCGAAAGTATAATTTTCAATGCTGTCACTGAGTTTCAGGTAATAGCTTATCTGCGTATTTGATGTTGTAGATACGGTTTGACCTACAAAGGTTATGTTTTCCGTGTTTCCCGTTCCGCCCGTCGCCTTCCAGCTTTCATCCTTAACGGGAGCGTTGCTTAAGTCGGTTTTGAACAGCGCGTTGCCGTTATTATCTGTATAATCCGCAAGACCTGCGTTGACAAGATTATCTGTGTTCACATTAAACTGAAGCTGAGCGTACGCGCCATAGTTCAGAATGGAAGCAGCAAAGTTGATAAGGGACGCTTTGTTCGCATTGTCTTTGTTTTTGTTAATGGTGTTGCAGCAATACTGCTTAACCGAATATTGGATTTCACCGTAAACATTGTCGTTTTCATCCACTATATGCATTGTTATGGTGTTGCCCATATCCTTTGCCGCGACTCCTACGCTCGCGATGTAATATGAAGAATACGGCGTCATATTTTCGGTTGTGTAGATATATTCTTTTTCAGTGGTTCCGACGGTTGTATTCGCTTTAACCGTCAGTAATTCTTCACTGCCCGCGGGCAGTGAAATGTAGAAATTACAGGCAATTTCACCGGCTGTACTTAAGGTCTGACCGTAAAAATACGGCACACCGTAGGTTGTAACGCCGGTATTGTCTGTGAAGCTGAAAACGCTGAAACCGGACGGTGCGGTAATATTCAAAGCATATCCGTTGGTTCTGACTTTCAGGATGTCGTTTCTGTTCTTTAAAGCGTAGCTGTCGGGAATGTTGCAGATAAGTTCGATAGTTTCGGTTTTCCCCGCCGCTTCGGCTGCTTCAGGGAAGGTGTAATACGCAGTATCATTAACCTGCGCCACAACGGTGTGAACAACGCCTTCCGAGAACTGGTAGTTAAGAGATTCAAGAATATCTTCGTGTGCACCTAAGTAATAAATATCGGTTATTCCGTTGCAATTTAAAAACGCAGTATTACTCACGCTTTCTAATGAA
>JAILFM010000106.1 GCA_024697575.1 Clostridiales bacterium | reverse complement strand
ATCATTAGTGAATTATGATGCTGGGCTTTTCTTTTTTGCGGGCCATGGTTTTCAAATAGATGGAAATAATTTTTTAGGCGGAACGGATCTTTCTTTTAATGACGCATCAAGTGCAAAATTTACTGCTTTTGAACTCAAACTGGTTATTGATGCGTTGGAAAAGAGCAATTTAGAAATAAAAATCATTATTATTGATGCTTGCAGAGAGTACTTTTCGGATGGAGGTAGAGGAATAAAAGGCGGCTTCGCACCTATGCTTGCACCAAAGGGGACAATTATAGCATTTGCAACTTCACCAGGTCAGATTGCTAAAGAAAAAGATTATCATGGAATATATACCAGAGCGCTCCTTAAACATATAGAAACAGAAAAAATATCCATAGAAGATATGTTTAAACGCGTTCGAAATACTGTTTATATGGAAACAAACGGGGAACAGATTACATGGGAGCACACATCTCTGATGGGAAATTTTAAATTCAATGAAGGAGTAATAAAAAAAGGAGCATGTCCCTACACTGAGTTGGCATTGGCAGATAAAGACTATGAAGTAGAGAAATCCGGCTTGTGTAAAGAACTAATAGAATTAGCTTTGACACACGATTGGAATTATCAGAATATGATTCCCAAACTCTTAGATAAAAAAAGAAATCAGTTAAAAAGTGAATCTGCCGATGATTTATTTGTGCTGGGTAGAAACATTTATCAATCTTCTTGTGATCCTTATACAGTAAATGAATGGTGCGATAAATTACATAATAATCTTGAGGCAATTGACATAAATGCGGCACAGCATATTTTATGCGGTATGGCTTATGAAATTTATTTTAATTCAAAAGGGAAACTTCGTGAGCGTTTTAAGACAATGCCTTGTTACAAGAAAGTTATCCAGGAATTATCTTTGTTAAAATATAATGATGTTAGAAATTTTATTGCTCATCAGTTGACGGAATATAGTCAAAGGGTAATGTACATTCCAGGAGGTGAACAATTACAGCTTGAGGTTTATTTGAAAGTAGATAACACAGATAAATTTTTGTATATCAAAGAAGTGTTGTTAGATGGATTGAATATTATCTATGGTGCATCAGGAGAAGAGTTTTATGAAGCAGACTTGGATTATAGATTCCGTTACGGGAATATAGAATGTTTAATAGAATCACTGAGAAAGGAAACTGCATCAACAGATAGAGGGTGTAATATTAAAATAAATACAGATGCAAGACTTGATTATAAAGTTAAGGTTCCTGTGTATTATAAACTATTAAGATATGGATATAGTATAAGATGAATAGAAAAAGCTGGAGGAAATGTGGGAGATTGAGAAATATATAAAGTTCCCGTTGCTAAGCTGAAATGTTTCATAAGGCTGTACAACTTGAATTTGGCAAAGATACAGCTTTTTATCTCACTTTACAGACAGGCTAATTTAAAGATTATGACGTATCTGTGTTTTTTGATAAATATTCTTAGCGTTCATGGACTCATAAGCGACTTGCGGATTATCTCAAACGCGGCGGAACTTACGGCAACAAGCTGAAGGTTCCGAATTTTCCCGTATCCGAAGCCGCGTTTCTTATCTGGTCGCTTGACCGGCGTGAAGACTGGGCAACAATCGTCTGCCTTGTCGGCGGCGGTCAGGAAATCAACACGGGCGAGGCGGGAATCTCCGAGTGGATTCAGGCAATCAATGATAAGTTCCCGCATTGGAAGGTTTATATTTCGCCAAAACTGACTGAAGCGGAATATGCCGAAGGGCGCGTCAATGAGCTGCTTAAAGACAACCTGAATGTCACTTATTCCGAAGATCTGCATTTAGGAGTTTCTTTGCGCTCTTACCGTGCAGAAAAGCTTTCGGCTTTTGTACATTCACTGCTCTCTTTTGACAAAAACTTGCCGGAAATATATGCTCAACGCATACAGAGTGTTGCTCACCCGCGCCAGGGCAGGCATGGTTATATGCGTTCCCGCCGGCAATCCAAACAAAACCCCGAACGGATTTTGGGAAGACAGCACGCGCCTGCCTGAGTTCTATGACGGAACTTACGAATATCTGAAGTCGATAGGATTGGAAGAAATATAAATTTATGTAAACCTCGGTAAAAAACGAAATTTTACCGAGGTTTACATTGACATGAGCGGTCATTTTAAGTAAAATCTAAAATGCGATTTTAGATTTGTATAAAATGGGGTGAGGAAGTGTATATCGAAAGAACTGTTGAAAACACGATTAGAAAGGTTAGCGAAACTTTTCCCGTACTTCTCCTGACGGGACCCAGACAGGTCGGGAAGACGACTCTCCTTGAGCGAATAGCATCACCTGAGCGCAAAAAGGTGTCGCTGGACAACCCGACTCTACGCGCCCTTGCACGCAGTGATCCGGAACTGTTTCTGCAGCGTTATTCTCCGCCGGTGCTGATAGATGAAGTGCAATATGCGCCGGGACTGTTTCCGTATATCAAAATAATCGCAGATCAAAGGAAAAAGTGCGGCGATTTCTGGCTGACCGGTTCGCAGATGTTCAGGATGATGAAGGATGTTACGGAAAGCCTTGCCGGGCGTGTGGGAGTTGTTCCCATGCTCGGGCTTTCCTCGTCTGAGATTGACGGGCGGCATCCGGGACCTCTGACCATCAGTGATGAAGAACTTGTTGCCCGAAAAAATGGTGCGTTCCCGAAGACTGTTACGCAGGTTTTTGAGCGAATCTTCAAAGGGTCTATGCCACGTTTATATGAGATGGAAATCATTGACAGAGAACTGTACTATGAGTCATATCTTGACACATATATCAGCCGTGATATTCGTGACCTGGATCAGGTTGCCGATGAGAGCGCATTCATCCGTTTCATAAAAATTGTTGCAGCCCGAACTGCGACTAACGTGAACTACGAAACTCTCGCGCAGGAGACGGGCGTTTCTTCTCCAACAGCGAAAAAATGGCTTTCCATCCTTGTTTCCTGCGGTGTTGTTGCCCTGATTGAGCCGTTCTCAAACAACGTTTTGAAGCGGGTTCTCAAAGCACCTCGTATGTATATGTTAGATACCGGGCTTGCCGCTCACCTAATGGGCTGGGGGAGCGCGGCGGTATTGGAAAACAGCGCAATGAGCGGCGCTTTCTTTGAAACATGGGTTGTTTCCGAAGTTTACAAGAGCTATCTGAATTCAGGCCGTCGACCGCCGCTGTATTTCTATCGCGACAATAACAAAAAAGAAATTGATCTTATTATTTATGCCGATGGGGTTGTGCATCCGCTGGAGATAAAAAAGAGCACTGCTCCCGTGCAGGCGACAAAGAATTTTTCCGCCCTGAAACCTATTGCAGAAGAACCGACGCACGAAGGCGGAGCTGTTTCTTACATCAAAACCGCTATCGGCAACGGCGGCGTTATCTGTATGGCATCCGACCTTATCCCGGTTGACAGGAGCAACACGCTTATCCCTGCATGGATTATTTGAATTTATAATAATCAACCCAAAATCGCACTTTTCCAAGAAAATCGCACTTTTCCACGAAAATCAGCCGGTAAAATTACACTTTTCCACAAAACACATCAAATGTTGCAGTCTTAACACGGTGTTTCCTTAGTAAAATCTGAAATGTGATTTTAGATTTGCATAGATTGAGTTGCTACGCATTTCAAACAAAAAACACTGAATAACATTGAAAAACAACAGTCTTCGTTGTATAATAAAAACACAGCCGATAATAAATCACTTGCAAGGCTGATGGATCGTAGGAAAATTTGAATTTGATTCCGGGAGGGAATTAATATGTTGGATTTTTTAAGGAGTACCGCTGACGGTATTCTTGACTTTGTGTCGTCAATCTTTATGACCATCCTGTTCTTCTTCTTTAACAGATAAGGCAATGTCAAAAATCCCCCTGCGACGAAAAACGCAGGGGGATTTTGCATATCAAAGTATTACAAAAGCAATTCAGAACAGAAATCTTGGCTTTTCACATATGATCCGGCAATCAGTATTCAATCACATAAGTGTATTCATTTAGCACCGTATCCTCAAGGAAGTTCATTCCGGTGAGAGTGACTTTAGTATCCGTGATTTCAGCTGTGAAACCAAGTCCTCCGTCTTCGGTATAAAGCACCGATGGAAGGTTAAGATAAACAAGATTTTCATTCGGCTGAGAGAAGGTGGTTTTTCCGATTTTGTGGCAGTGTCCGCTCACATAGATTATCGGCGCGGCGGCGTTTTCACAGACCTTTGTGAATATACCTTCCATACGCTCCCGGCTGTCGCCGATTAGGTCAATCGGTTTGTGGCAGATAACAAAAACAGGCTCGCCCTTACGGACAGCGGCGCCCAGTTCTTTTTCAAACCAGTCCATTTGTTCATCGGAGTGATATGGCTCGCCGAAGTCGCCTTCTTCAACGCCGAGCACAATGAACGGCACGCCGCATACTTCTTTTGAATAGTACACTTTGTCTGTTTTTATGCCGTTTCGCCGGCAGAACATCTTAAAATACATTTGAGCCATTGCATAATTGGGATTATTGCTGTGATGCCAGCTGTCATGGTTGCCGATTTCCGGCACGCGATTGCCGATGCGGCAATACAGATCAAGGAAGTTCTGAAGGTTCATGTATTCAAAAGGATCGCCGGAATTAGTGAGGTCACCGCTCATAACAATGGTGTCCGAATCGCTCTGAGTTCTGCCTATCTCAAAAAAAATTTGCCTCAAAGAATTTGAACGGTCGCGTGTAAAATCGCCGTCGGAGTGTAGGTCTGAAATCAGAACCGCCTTCATTTTTACATCGTCCGCACGCCGCGATGGCAGAGCTGACGGGCTTTGGAAGAGAAGTGAAAAAATCAGTGAAAGTGTGACAAAAAGCCTTGCAATCATTTTACATATTCTCCTTTTACATCGATTATTTCCCAAAAACCGGAAGAATCTGTTCCGTGGCGTTTAATATATCCCATTTTACCGTGAGCAAAAGCGTTTCTTATCGCTTCCATAGGTATTTCAGGGATGTTTTCTCTCTGAATTACCGCTGAATATTACTTTCCGGTTTATATGTTCCGCTATTCACTATATTTTCCTCATCAGGGACATTTTAATTATTTTCAAGGACATTATAATGTTCTGCCTGTGATATTTCAATAGCTCAACATACATATTATTGCTTTGAATCCTTCTGTATCCCGGATCGTATCAAGGTCTTCATTCGCAAGCCGTTTTTTCCGCATTGTGTTGCGGCAACCGTCTGTATCTGTTGTTTCAAACTCCTTTTTTTCGTTCACCGTCAAAAACGATACTATCTATCATAACATAAACACTTTTTCAAAAACCTTAATTATTTAAAAACCACACGCATGCGCTTATCCGAAAATCAAAACGCACGCGTGTGTTTTTGCTTTTTGCTTATTAATTGTAAACCTTGAAGGTTATATTTTTATCACTCCAAAAATCGGGAGTATATATTATTTCCAGTTTTTCCCAATCTTCCGAAACTTCATAACAGAGCACGCCGTTAAGCTTTT
>JAILFM010000077.1 GCA_024697575.1 Clostridiales bacterium | reverse complement strand
TACGCTCTGGGTATTGTATTGCCGTTTATTATTGCGTTTGCAGTAGCCATGGCAATGCAGAGACCTGTTAAATTTCTTGAAAAAAAGACAAGAATATCGCACAAATTCTGGGCAATTTTGCTTGTGATTTTACTTATGCTGGTTATTTTCGGTATTCTGGTTTTTGCGGGTTATAAAATCGGCGCCGAAGTAAGGGGACTTATCAAATTCCTTGCCAACCGGTTCGGCAGCTACAGCGGATTGATTTCCTCCGCCAGGGAGAGGATTCTTCAGCTGGTTGCGTCACTGCCTAAGGGCGTTTCTTCAAGCGTAAACGACGCTGTTAATATTTTTTTTGACAGGATTTCGTTTGTTTCGCAGGATGCTGTAACCGAGGCGGAAACAGTTACTGCAAAAAGTCAGGGCTTTGATTTTTCACTCTTGTCGACTCCCCTGAGCGGCATATGGTCAACTGCCAAACAGATTCCGGCGATTTTTACCGCAATTCTGATAAGCATTATCTGCTGCGTATTCCTTGCCGCCGATTTTGACGGCTTTGTCAATATTGTAAAGCGCACTCTTTCGGAAAAAAGTGAAAAAAAGCTTTCCCACGCCAAACATGTTACGGTTGATATTCTCGGCAAATGGGGCAAATCATATGCGATCATTCTTTCCATAACCTTTGTTGAAATATCTTTAGGTCTGACACTGCTTTCTGTTCTTAAAATATATAACGGCAGTTACATTCTGGCAATCGGTATAGCGACGGCGCTTCTTGATATTTTGCCTGTGTTCGGTACCGGTACTGTTTTTGTGCCGTGGGCATTGATATGCTTATTCAACAAAAACATCAAGCTTGCTGTGGGTCTTGTTATAATCTATGCCCTTATTTCTGTTATCAGGCAGATTATTGAACCGCGTATTCTTTCAACCAATGTCGACACTCATCCGGTTATCACACTTGCGTCAATGTATATCGGTATTCAGCTTTTCGGAGTTTTCGGCATTCTGATATTGCCGATTACGATTATTGTTCTGAAAACCCTTAATCAGGAGGGAGTTATTCACCTTTGGGGTAAGCTCTTTCCTGTGGATGCCGAATTGAATGAAGCGGCCGGCACAGGCGGCGACGGTGAAAACAAAGCAGAAAGCGAACGCAGTGAAAATGCCGTTATCACGGCGGGGGAAAAGACCGATGAACCGTCAGGCGGTTAAACTGCTTTATAAAGACGGTGATATTGCCGTTTGCATAAAGCCCAAGGGCATTCTCAGCCAAAGCGGCGAAGGCGCAAATATGATAGACTTACTGTCCGGCAGCTTAGGGTGTGATGTTTTTCCGGTGCACCGTCTTGACAAAGAAACCGAAGGGATAATGGTTTTTGCCATGAATGCGCCCGCCTGCGCCGCGCTTTCAAAGCAGATAGCGGATGGAACTTTCAGAAAGAATTATCTTGCCCTTCTCACCGCCTGCCCGGATGATGAAAAAGGAACGCTTGAAGACTTAATTTTCTATGACAGAAATCGTAGCAAATCCTTCGTTGTCAAAAAAGAGCGTAAGGGTGTTAAAAAGGCGAAACTGTCATATGAAATTGTGTCAAATGCCGGCGGTTTGCCCATTGCGTTTATCACCCTTTTTACGGGCAGGACCCACCAGATAAGGGTTCAGTTTGCATCCCGTTCCTGTCCGCTTTACGGCGATAAAAGATATGGCGGCAAAGGGGATGAAATGCACCTTTATGCCTGCCGCCTCGCTTTTAAACACCCTGTTACCAATGAAGAGATGGTTTTCGATAGAAAAGAAGAGTATTTAAATCTGTTGATGAATTTTGCAAAGCAATATGAAAAAAGAAAGCGAAAAATCAAAAAAAGAAAGAACATTAAGGATAGTTGAGGCCCTCGAAAAAAAATACCCGGAGGCTAAATGCTCGCTTGACTATTCCGACCCGTTGCAGCTGCTTATCGCCACAAGGCTTTCAGCGCAGTGTACCGACGCAAGGGTAAACCTTGTTACACCCGCACTTTTTGAAGGGTATACTTCGGCTGAGGATTTTGCCGCCGCCGATGTGACGGATATTGAAAGTATTATTCATTCCTGCGGTTTTTTCAGAGCAAAAGCAAGAGATATTATCGGCATGTGCCGCGATATAATCGACAGGTTCGGCGGCAGGGTGCCGGATACGATTGAAGAGCTTATCACTCTGCCCGGCGTCGGGCGGAAAACAGCAAACTTAATTGTCGGTGATGTTTACGGCAAAAGCGCTGTTGTTGCGGACACTCACTTTATCAGGATAACGAATCTGTTGGGGCTTACCGACAGCAAAGACCCTTTTAAAGTTGAGATGCAGATGAGAAAGCTTCTGCCGGAGGATAAAAGCAACGATTTTTGCCACCGCTGTGTTATGCACGGGCGCGACACCTGCGTTGCGAGAAGACCCGAATGTGACAGCTGTGTGCTGAAAAACGACTGTCATTACGCACAAAACTTATTCACATAAACTGATTATTTTCTACACCGTTTTTTCAAAAAAAGTGAATAAAACTGTGAATAATGTGAAAAACTTTCTTTAAATAAGGCTATACCGAGCCTGAAACGGCATGAAAAAAGTGAATAACTGTTGTTTTCACATTTTTCGCCTGAAAACGAAGGGTAAATAAAATGTATAAAAAATTCAGAGTTTTTCCTCTTTTACTTGCCTTTTCGCTGTTTGTCACCGCTTTGTCATCCTGCGGAAAAACAGCCGTCGGCGACAGTGAAAAAATAATTGAAAAAGCCAAAAAAAAGACATATAAAGCCGAATATATTCAAAGCGAAAATTTCAGTAAAGAATATAAAACGGGTGACGGCGTAGTTTCTTATGTTCTTTCTGTAACATATCCGGTTCTCAGCGATGAAGCGCCTTTAACGGTTAAGCAGAGCATAAACAGCCTTATGCAGTATCGCCTGGAACTGTATCAAAGCGACGCTCAGACCAATGTTGAAAACGCCGCGGAATATATGAAAAATAACTCAACATCCACCCCATGGAGTATGAATGTAACTTACAAAATCGAGTTTGTGAGCGATACTTTTTTATCTTTTACTCTTGACGAAAAGTATTCGACCGCAGGCAAAGATGTTTCACCGTCGACAATCGCTTTTAATTATAACCTTTCAACCGGCGAACAGGTTGACGCAAGAGAATTCATACCGTTCTCTTCCAATGAAGATGAAGTTTTGTCCGCCGTTAAACAGCACATAAAAACCCGCCTGAAAACAGAAAAAAGCTATCTCGCAGATGAAGATACATTGAACAAGATGACTGAGGGCATTTTTGATAAAGGCAGGTTTTTGATTAATAACGATTTTGTGACATTCCTTGTCCCGGTTTCAAGGTTCAATATCGGTATGTACGGCACATGGCGCGTCGAAATG
>JAILFM010000043.1 GCA_024697575.1 Clostridiales bacterium | reverse complement strand
AAGATTGTCGGCGACGCCGGCGCTGATTACCGTGAGGAATATGAAAACTCTTACACTCCCGCCGAAAACGAAGAGGGCTCCTCTCCATATGCCAACGCGGATGCAAATGCATATAAGCAAAAGCCCGATATAAGGCGCATTTTGACCTTCGCAGGTATTGCGGTTGTTGTTCTGGCAGTTATTGCGCTCGCGGCATTTATGATTAAAACAGCCCTTGATAAATATCACGCCGGAGCTAATGAAGTCGACACACGCAATTCCACTTTGCAAAGCAGCGACGCTATTGACTGGGACGTTGATATTTACGGTACCACCGCGCCGGTAACGGAAATAACGTCAACTGAAACAACAACAGAAGAAATAACAACTGCGCCGGCTACCGAAATCATAACAACAAGGCGTTATATATCGACAACAAGGCGCTATGTGCAGACAACCGCTCGCAGAGTTTATACAACAGCGAGACCTGTCCCCTCCACAACGGCAGCCCCGGTTGAAACCACCGTCGAAAACACCACCGCTTCTCAGACACAACCGGCAACAACCGGCGTTATCACAACAACACCCGCAGGAACAACCCAGGCAAACGCAACTCAATCATCGACAACTCAGGCTAACGCAACCCAGCCCGTCAGCGCAGCCTCAACAACTGCCGCCGCAGCACCGACAACGCCTGCCACAACGGGCGCAAACGAATTGCCGTTGGATGTAAACCACTGATAATTTTTAAGCAGATATTATTCAACCCCGGACAGCTTTGTAATTGAAGCTGCCGGGGTTTTAGCATTTGCCATATAGTAATCGGCAATCATTCGTCAGTATCGCTTTTATCTTCACCTTCGTCATTTTCTTCCTCTAAGGGAAGAATCTCGACTTTAATTTCTTCTATCCTGCGGTCAACGACCGAAATAACAGTAAATCTAAGGTTTTTATACTGAACGGTAATCGGTTCTTTTTCTGTACCGTCCGGCAGATAGCCGATAAGTGAAAGCACAAAACCGGCAAGCGTATCATAATCTCCTTCCGGCAATTCACAGCCGACGAGTTCGTTGACCTCATCAAGGTCAGTTGTACCGTCGATTGTGAAGGTGCTGTCGTTTATCATGACAATATCTTCATCTTCATCGTCATCATATTCATCCCTGATATTGCCCACAATAGATTCAAGCAAATCTTCAAGCGTAACAATACCCGCAGTACCGCCATACTCATCAACAACAACGGCGAACTGGGTGCGGCTCTCATTCATTTTTGCAAATAAACTGGCGCACGGCATTGATTCGGGCACATACAGAGCCTTTCTCATAGTGCCTTCAATCGTCATATTTTCCGGAATTTTCCTGCCGACAAATTTAAGCAAATCCTTGGCATAGAGAACACCGACTATATCGTCCTGGTCATCTTTGAAAACAGGTATTCTCGAATATCCGTTTTCAACCGCAAGAAACGCAACATCCTCAAGCGAATGCCCCACTTCAATGGCGCTCATATCAGTTCTGTGGGTCATTATATCGCCGGCGTCAAGATCGTCAAATTCAAAAATATTGTCAATCATTTCTTTTTGACTGTCTTCGATAACACCTTTTTCGCCGCCGACATCAACCATCATACGGATTTCTTCTTCCGTTACATTTTCCTCATCGGCATTGGGATCAAATCCGAAAAGCCTGACAACGGCGTTTGTTGAAAACGAAAGAATTTTTACAAACGGAGAAGTTATTTTTGCAAAGCGAAGCAATATTCCGACAACTGCAAAAGAGACCTTTTCCGGTATCTGCATTGCAATGCGTTTTGGCGCAAGCTCACCGAGAACAAGTGATAAGAACGATGTTAATACCGTTATCAAAATAACCGAAACAGCGCTGATAACACCGACCGGTATAACGGATGAAACCGCAGTTTTTGCAAGCTTTTCGGTCAGCATACCGGCAAAGGTCTGAGAAGCCGAAGCTGATGTCAAAAACCCCGCAAATGTTACGCCAATCTGAATTGTTGACAAAAAGCGGCTTGAATTTTCAGTAAGCCTGACAATCTGTTTAGCTTTTTTGTTGCCCTCCTCCGCCATTTTTTGCATCTTATTATCATTAAGTGAAATTATCGCAATTTCACTCATTGCAAAAAAAGCATTGACGATAATCAAAAGAAAAAGAATCAACAGCTTTATTATTATTGCCGTAGCAGACCCGGGGTCATCCATAGGGAAAAATACTCCTTTCAATTGCAAAACGATAATTTATTCCAAAATAGCGTGTGTTAATCAGAAATGAAATACTCTCTTGACAATCTCAAAAAGATTGCGGATTTCAGGCAAGAGAAAATCCAAAAATCCAAGGTTAAAATAAGTTTTGTCAACAACCCTTGATTTTCCGAAATTCTTTTGAGCATTAAGTATAAACGGCTCGGTGTAAACAACGCCCCCCTCGCCAAATACCTCAGCCCTGATATAATTGCCGAGACTGCCTCTGTAATCATCAAGGTCTATAACGGACTCACCGGCTTTTGAAGTGGCAATAAGCTTACCGTCCGAAATCCAGCGAACGAGCAAAGCGTCAGTTGTTGAAACTGATATTGTGTTCTCCGTATCATCAACCGTAATCAGATTAATTACAGGCTGGGTTTCAGCTATACAATAGCCGTAATCGTCAAGACAGGACCAGGTTATGCCGATTCTCGAATCCGCTTTAAGTTCGCTGCTTTCAATTTTCCGGACTTTTTCAGTCATCTCACAGGCGGTCGAATAAATGTCATTATAGAGGTCTGTTTCGCCGTAATATTGTTTAAGAGCGTCCGCTATCTGATACAGCTCATCAGGGTTGCCGATACAGTGACTCGCGCCGAAAATATGACCGTTTTTTATGGCGAATTTAAGTGAAGCACTGTCATATGAATTCATCAAAGCATAGATAAAACCGGTATCTATTTTATTCGCCTGATGCGCGTCACTCGAGCAGATGGCGAAAACATTTTCTCCGTTGGCGGAAAGCCTTGTTAAAAGTTTATCCCAAAGAATACGGTCAAAACGGGTTCTGTCATCGCCTTTTGAATTCATATCAATTCCGATACAGTTGTCATATTTTTCAATAAGACCCGCCCACTTGTTAATGAGATACCTGTATGAGAAATCCTTTTCATTATAGGCGTTTTCCGAATGCAATTCTGCCCTTGCCTTACTGTATTCACCGGGATGATTGATAACACAAAGTCCGCCCCTTGTGCAAACGCCGTTAACCGCATCTTCATACTGCGTAACAGAATTGTCATGATAGTCAACAAACCAGCTGTTAACGTGCGCATTGACAGACACGGCGTTGTTTTCAATGCCGTACGGAACGCGCATCATTACTCTGCCGTTATCCGCATTCAGATAATCGTCACCGTTTTCGTCTTTTTCAAGCTTGTATGAAACTCCGTTTTCAAATCTACCCTCGCTGCCGAGATAATCAAAATCGCCCTCTGTTCTGTTGACAAGTTTAAGAACAGTGTGGATAAACTTATTGGGATTTTCTTCACTCCAGCTGTAGTTAACAGTTCCGTGATCGGTAGTTGCAACGATATCAAAACCCGTTTCAAGGTGACGCTCAAGCGATTGCCTCAGGGTAATATCACCATCTGAAGCGTTGGTGTGCGTGTGCAGCGCCGTCTTGTATTGCTTAACTGCGTGCCAGTCAACATCCGAATAAGGGTTTGATATTACAGGGTCCGAATCCGCAGCCGAAAAAGCGATATTTGTGAAAGAGAGCGCAATCAAAAGGGCAAGGAACAAACTTGCTGTCTTCTTCATGAAAAATATCTCCGTATAATAAACCTGTATTATTGCGAAAATCGGTTCTTCACGGTAGAGCCCGAAAAGCCCTCTAAACCCGTGAAGGACCGAAAACTTCATCATCCAAGACCGCCGGCAAAAAGGGAAAACACCCCGGCGTTTCTGCAATCTCTATATGGTTATTTAATGCTGCCTAAAATCTTAACAAACCATGTTATAACAGTAACAAAGGCTTTGCCTACTTTTGTTAAAGCACTCGGAAGATAATTAAATAAAACATTGCCAAGCCCTTCAACGAATTTTTCAAACCAGTTCTGTTTCGGAAGAATCTTGACAGCAACAGTCCTTACTTCGGTACCGTCATCAACCCAGTTGCCTTTACCGTCATATTTTTCCGACTTGAACACGATATAGAAATTGTAGCTACCGTCAGCGTCATCAGAGGGCTTAAACTTTGCCTCAAAAACATTCTTGTCTTTCTCTGTCGCCTTAAAACTTACAGGTGCGGAATCTTTCTC
Organism: Clostridiales bacterium; assembly: GCA_024697575.1. Taxonomy (GTDB): domain Bacteria; phylum Bacillota; class Clostridia; order Oscillospirales; family Acutalibacteraceae; genus CAG-177. The sequence goes on along the minus strand of JAILFM010000043.1, from coordinate 13,037 downwards.
GGTGTAAAGATAAGCAGGAGTAATTTTAGTATCTCCGTAGACAAGAGCCATATCTTTGGCGGGGAAAAGAGTTTTTGCGGTAACTGTAATTTGAGCGCCGGCATGCTGTTTTGACGGAACAACTACCTCAGCCGCATCGGGATTGGCCTTCAGCGGAGCTCTTCCGGTCGTCTGGAACTGAACACCCTTTGAGCAAATCGAGGGCTCATACTCAGACGCGTCAAATGTTTTTCTCTGATAAACGGTATAAACCGTATTGGGCTTAAGGTTTTTAAACTCGTTGGATGACTGCCAGTTTTCTTTATCGAGTGAATACTCGTAGCCGGCAACCTTTTTGACGGTGATAGTCGTGTTTGTAATATCCACAAGAACAGCTTCCACCGGCACGGTCTTATCGCCGACCTTCAGGGTTTTAATCTCAGATGAAACTGCGGCGCTGGCGTAATATTCTGAAGTTGCCTTTTTCCTGGCGTAAACAACATACGATTTCTCGGGAGTAAGACCTTTGAAGGTGTAGTTAGTGTTGTTTGCAAACTGATAATAAGTGATATTGTCAAGACTGACTTCACAACCGGTCATATACTTAACAACAATCTCAGTTGCAGTTGAACTGACAATTGTCGGCGCTGAGGGCGGATTCTGCGATTTTAAAAGCTTCACCTTGACAGTGGACACCGCTGTAGCGCCATCAATGCGCGGTTTAGCAAAAGCTGAAATTGTATATTCGGTACCTGGAGTCAGCTGTGAATATACAATATTGCCTTCGTCTGTATTGCTTGTGAAAAGATCGGCTGACATGGGTGAAATTTCATATTCGTAGTTAGTTTTGTCCGTATTGGTAACGGTGATGGTCTTTTTTTCCGAATCAAGCGAGGCAGCCACCTGATAATCGGCAAAAGAAAACACCGCAAGGCACATTGCCGTTATGAGTGCAAGGAGCACGGCAACGATTCTCTTTGAATGAGTTTTCATAATAATCCTCCGGTTTTTGTTAAATCATTTCGCGTATTTGTTCCGCCATTATAACACAGTTTTTTCAAAATTGGAATACAAAAAGAAAAATAAAGCATTAATTAACAATATTTTAACAGTTTTTACCCCGTAGTTGATAAATATTCAATCAATTAAATAAGTCAATGTTATCTTTGGACAATTTGAGAACGCCGTCCTGTTCTTTCTTGATTATCTCAACAATTTTATCATTAATGGGCGTAGGCACACCGCATTTTCTGCCCCATTCGCAAACAACGCCGTTAATTGCATCAACTTCACACTTTTTGCCGTTTTTAATATCCTGAAGCATTGACGGCTCAATAGAGCGGTGCTTCTTCATGGCAACGGGTAAAATAAGCTGCGCAAATACCTTCTTAACAGGATTTTTGTAATAAAACAGTTTTGTTATATCTTTGCCCTGAACGGGAGCGAATACCGCACCGGCGGCGGTACCGACATCTATACATTCCTTCATGCATCTGACAGCGACTTTTTTCGCCTTTTTGTCCTCTGAAACATCGCCGAAAACTCCGCCTACAACGGTGCCGAGACCTGAGAATGTGGCGTTAATAAGAAGCTTTGACCACCTGGCGCCGATAAGGTTATCCTCAATATAAACCGGACACATATTTTCGAGCAGTGTTTTAACCTCATTTACCGTTTCGTCGGATATTCCTTCCATTTTGCCCATATGGAATGAAAGTGAATCGACCTCGCTTGTCAAAGTGCTTGTGCCGGGTTCACCCAAAGCGGCGCCCCACTCAACAACACAGCCCATAGTGTGCTCATTGCCGACAATTTCGGCAATGCCAGGCTCGGGTATACCGTTCTGAAGGGTGACTATAACGCCCTTTTCACTGAGAAAAGGCTTTAACATAGTCACAACTTCAGCATTATAAAGCTGCTTTGTCATCAAAAGGATAATGTCATATTCGCCCTGCATCATATCCGGTGTAATCGCCTTGACGGGCTGGGTGAATTCAACGGTACCGTTGATGTGAGCGCCCTTTTCATTGAGGGCGTCAACATGGGCTTTGTTGCGGTTAATCAGTTCAATATCAACGCCTCCCTTTGCTATGAAAGCTCCGAGAACCGTGCCCAAAGAGCCTGCGCCGTAAATTGCATATTTTCCCATAATAACAACCTCACTTTATTGAAAATTCTACAGCAGCGTTTGTATACCACTTGCCTGTCAAATAATTCTTTGGTCTGAAAACCACCTTGTCGGAATATACTTCGAGCTGAGCGCCCGTACCTGACACGGGGATGCCGAACATATTGATAATGCCGAATGTCGGCAGGCTGATGTAGGTAACGCCGTTGACACATTCCGCCATTGGAATATTGAACATATCAGCCACTGCAACACAGCGAACACCGCCATGCATATGACCGCTGATATAGAAAACATTTTCGTATTTTTCAAGGATTGCGGGTATATCATAGATGCTTCTTTCAATTCCGCTGCCTTGCCAGATTGTATTTTCACCGTTCATATTTTCAATCGGCCAGTGGCAGCACACAAACACAGGTTTTCCCCTGCCGGCGCTTTGACTCAGCTGTGTATCAAGGAACTCAAGCTGAGCCTCGCTCATCGTTATGCCGTCCCACTTGCCGCCGTCAATAACCTCGTCACCAAGGACAATGAAGCGATATCCGTCAATATCCGTTGCGTAGTAGTTGACATCAAGATCTCTGCCGCTGTAATCGTTATAGTATTTAATAACATTCTGCAGCGCTTCTTCACGGCTGATACTGGTTTTATTCCTGTCGCCCGCATGACCTATATCGTGATTGCCGGCAACGGTTATAACGGGACACGGGCTGTATTCTTCTATTGTTTTATAATATTTGGCAAGCGAAGGCTCATCGGCATAGTTTGTCAGGTCACCGCATGAAACAACCGCATTGACCTTAACTTTTGACGACGCGAAGGATCTCAGCGCCTGCTTGAGAAAACCGGTTCTGAACGGATAATCCGCTTCAATGTGAACATCCGACACCATCTCCATATTAAAAAGACAGTCATCGTATTTTGTGTTGAGAGTCGGCATTTCAAAGCCGGCATAAGGCACCAGGGTCATAATAACCGACAGCAAAAACGCCGCAGCTTTTGTGAAAAAAGCAGAAAAAGTCATTTTTCTTCATTCTCCTTTTTGCTTTTCTTAGGTACGGCAAGGCAGACAATAACCGCAACAACAGCAACCGCCCCTGCAATTATAAACCAAAACGGCAGTCTGCTGCTGCCTGTGGCGGGTGCACTTGATTCAAAAGCGAAAACATTAAGTAAAAGGCTGAATACCCCCAGCAACATCAGCGCGCACATTAATATTGCAATAATTCTTACAAAAAGATTTCTTTTGTTCTTCATTCGATTATACCTTAAGAAGCTTTTTCATATCTTCGGCAATTTTACCGGCTTTTTCAGCCGCATGCGAAGCGGATTTCCCCGTAGCGGTAACATATACCTTTATTTTAGGCTCAGTACCCGACGGACGGACAATCGCAAAATTATCGTTTTCAAGTTCATACGCCAGAACATTTGAAACGGGCAGTCCGGTAGGCTTTGTCTTACCGGATACAGTATCCGAAATAATGCCGGTTTTGTAGTCTCTGACCGCAAGCACCTTTTCACCGCCCAAGTTTTCGGGCGGAGCTAAACGTGCGTCTTCCATGATATTAATCATCTTCACCATACCGTCCGCGCCTTCAAAAGTGAAATTGAAAAGCGGCGTGGTGTAGTAACCGAATTCACGGTATATTCCCTCAAGCACATCGACAAGGCTTAAGCCCTCTTTTTTGTAGTAAGCCGCCATTTCACATATCAGCATGGACGAAGCAACGGCATCCTTATCCCTTGCATGAGCGCCGACAAGGTAACCGTAGCTTTCTTCAAAGCCCAGCATAAACCTGTTCTGACATCCCTTTTCCGTCATGTCGGCAATAATTTCACCTATATATTTAAAGCCGGTGAGGGTATCTATACATTTACAGCCGTATTTTGAAGCAACCTTATCCGCAAGCTTTGACGAAACAAAGGATTTGATAATTACGCTTCCGTCGGGCAGAGTACCGGAGTTTTTGCGAGCGGAAAGGATATAGTCTGTCAGTAAAACGCCGACATCATTGCCGTTAAGAAGCCTGTATTCTCCGCCGCATTTGACCGCAATGCCACCGCGGTCGCAATCGGGGTCAGTCGCAAGGATAAGATCGGCATCATATTCACTTGTCATTCCGAATGCCTGTTCAAAAACCTGCTTGATTTCAGGATTAGGGAAAGGACAGGTGGGGAAAGAGCCGTCGGGCAATTCCTGAGTTTTAACAACTTTCACGGATTTAAACCCGACCTTATCCAAAACTGTGCGAACGGGAATATTGCCCGTGCCGTTAAGCGGTGAATAGATTATTTTTATATCGCTTTCTTTTATAACATCGGGACGGATTGACCTGAGGGAGCAAAGCTCATAGTATTCGTCCATAACGCTTTGCGGAATATACTCTATTTTTTTCTCTTCAACAGCCGTGTTAAAATCCATAATCTTAACATCGTCAAAAATATCCGTCTTTGAGATATAACCGAGCGTTTCAGCGGCGGCCTCGTCCGTCATCTGATATCCGCCTTCGTCATAGCATTTGTAACCGTTGTACTTTGACGGATTATGACTTGCGGTGATTACAATACCGCTTTGGCACTTATAATATAAAACAGCAAATGACACCATGGGTGTCGGGATAAGGCAGGGATAAAGCCACACTTTAATACCGTTAGCGGCAAGAATGCGCGCGCTGTAGTGAGCAAATACATCCGAATTAATTCTTGAATCATAACCTATAGCAACCGACGCTTCGCCGTAACGTGCAAGAAGATACGAGGCAAGGCCCTGTGTCGCCTGACCCACAGTATAAACATTCATCCTGTTGGTTCCCGCGCCCAAAACACCGCGAAGACCGCCGGTACCGAATTCCAGATTACGGTAAAATCTGTCGGTTATTTCACTTTCACTGCCCTCTATTGACAAAAGCTCATTATGAATTTCTTCACCCGGCTTTGTTTTTGACAGCCAAAGCTCATACAAAGAATTAACATCGTTCATTGGCTTTTCTCCTCTTCATTATTATTGTTGTCTTTATCTGTTATTCCTTCCGCCGCTTCCTGCACGGTCTCGTCATCCTCAACAGCGCTTATCCATGCCGACAATTCCGGAATGCTGTTAATATCCTTGGCGGCAAAAACAGCTTTTTCCGGGCTCGAAACGTCAAGCACACCGGTTTGTTTGTCGGAATTTGCATCCTCTTCTCTGATTGCTTTTGAGGCAAGACTCAGCTTTTGAGTAAGATTTTTGCTGTCGCCGAGTCTTATCACGATCCTGTCCTGATAAATGACATAAATCGACTTTGAATCCGTGATGTTCAATGCGTTGATATTTTTGATAAAATCTGTTTTTTCAAAAGCCGCCGAGATTTCTGTCAGATAACCGATTGTATCCTCCCCGCTTTCGCCGGATACGAATTGCAGAATACTGCCTTCACTGTACTGTGTAAGAGCGGAGCTTTGAACTCCGATTATTCCTTCCGGAACGGTGCCGCTGATTTCAAGCACCTTCAAATTGCTGTTTGTCAAAGCAAATGTTGTTTCATTAATCGCAAAAGCGTAAACAGGTACGGCTTTTTGAGTTCTGACAACAAGGGTAGACGGCAGCTTTTTGGTAACACGAACATTATCACAGTAAGGCAGAGCCTTCTCGACATTTTCCGCCGTACCGACGGTATCAAGAAAAATAAGGTTGTGCCCGATGTCAATGCCGGTCGCATTGATTATCTGCTCTTTTTTATACTCTGTATCACCGGAAATGTCAAATTTTCTTACTCTCAACGCAAAATAAATAAACGCGCCGGTGATAAGCGCAACGATTACTGCGGCTATAAAAACCAGGATAATAAACGCTGTCAGCTTTTGAATCTTTTCGTTTTTTATTCTGATCCTTTGTTTAACGCGTTTTCTTTTTTCAGGACTACTCATATCAATTCACACAATGTTTTATATATTTTTTCACCGGCGTCGGTAACAGCCATTTTCTCAGCGTTATTACCTATTTCTTTCAGTCTGTCGGGGTCATGAATAAGCTCATTAACCTTTTCGGTCAACAGCTCCGGCGTCAGGTCCTTTTCTTCTATTATAACCGCTGCGTCATTATTTACAAGCGCCATTGCATTATGAAATTGATGATTTTCGGCAACATAAGGCGAAGGAATAAGGATTGACGGCTTACCTAAAGCCTGAAGCTCGCTTAAAGTACTCGCCCCGGAACGGCTGATAACAAGGTCGGCTGCGGGCAGACATTCGGGTATATTGAGATATTCCGTAACTCTGAATGTTCCTTCATCCGGGTCAATACCTGCATTTTTCAGTTTATCGATAAAATCGCCGCCGTTTTTGCCCGTTGCATGCAAAAAGATGCAGTCACCGTCGTCCTTTTTTTGTATCATCATACCAAGAACCGCATCGTTCACCGGCTTTGCGCCGAGAGACCCGCCCATTGAAAGGATAACGGGTTTGCCGTTTGTGTTAAGGCGTTCAACTGCCTCGCGCCTGTCGGCTTTAAGAAGGTCGTTTCTGACGGGCAAGCCGGTCACAACAACCGGATTTTTGCTTTTTATATATTTCTCAGCTTGAGGGGAAGTGAGCATAACCCTGTCAACCCTGCCGGCAAGTGCTTTGTTTGTAACACCGGGAAACGCGTTTTGCTCGTGAATTGCGGTGGGTATATGAAGCTTTGCCGCCATTCTTAAAACCGGACCGCTGACATAGCCGCCAAAGCCGATAACAAGATCCGGTTTAAAATCCTTTATGATTTTTTTTGCCTGTGAAGAAGATTTAAGAAGCCTGGACAATGTTATTATGTTATGTTTAAAGCTCTCCCAATTTAATGACCTGTAAAATCCGCTGATTTCAATTGTTCTGAGCTCGTAACCTGCCTGCGGAACAAGCCTTGACTCCATTTTATCCTTCGTGCCGACAAATACAATTTCGGTGCTCGGGTGCCTATCTTTTATATAGCCTGCGATACCGAGAGCCGGATTGATGTGACCGCCTGTGCCCCCGGCAGCAATAAGTATTTTTTTATTATCAAACATTTTTCTTCTCCCTGACGCTGTCTTTTGAAACGGCAAGCACCATACCGCAAGCCACTAATATACTTATCATCGACGAACCGCCTGCGCTGAAAAAAGGCAGACCGATACCGGTGTTAGGCATTGCGGCGGTTGCTACAGCAATGTTCAGAATAGTCTGCAGGGCTATCTGGAAGCTCAGACCGAACGCAAGCAGCGAGCCGTAATAAGTTCTTGAGTTTTTGGCAATTCTGAACCCCTCGGCAACAAGAAAGCCGAAAAGCAGCATAATGAGAATGCTCGGGATAAAGCCGAGTTCTTCTGCAATTATTGAAAAAATAAAGTCATTGGATGCTTCGGACAGGTTAGAATATTTTTGCGCCGAAAGACCGAATCCTTTGCCGAAAAGTCCGCCCGTGCTGATGCCGTAAAGTGATTGAAGAGACTGCCTGGCGTTACCGATACGCTGAGCGTAGGTAAACTCCTTATTTGACATAATCTGTTTCCATATCACTATTCTTTCTTTTTGATAAGCGCTTATCGGTATTTTTTCAATGTATGATACCGCAAAGACAGCAATCACAGCTATCGCAACAAGAGAAAAGACAAGCCACTTTTTGTTTTGACCGCCGACAGTCATCATTGCGGCACCGATGAGGAAAAACAGTATTGCACCTGAAAGGTGGCTTTCAGCTAAAACAAGTACTGAAAAAACCACCGTAAAAAAGGCAAGAATCCAGAACATCTTAGTACTGCCGCTGAATTTTTTGTATTTATCCATAACATAGGCGTACCATGATACAACCGCAACTTTTATAAAATCAGACGGTTGAATACTGTGCCCTGCAATATACAGCCATCGAGTTCTTTTAGCCGCCATATACAGCAAAACAAAGAAAGAAACAACCATAACAATGGCGGTGAAATACTTGAAAGCCCTTACAGGACAGATAGAAATTAAGACCATTAAAACAAGCCCGGCAGCAGCGAAAAACAGCTGGTCCTTTATTTCGTCCCCGCTCATACCGGCAGAATAGCACATTATCAGTCCGAATGTTAAAAGGATAATAGTCAGAACAATAAAAACCGTGCTCGGTAACATGAAGATTGTTTTTTTCTCATCTTCTGTAGGCCACACTTTGTTTAACTTAATACCTGAAAGAATCTGATTACGCTCGTCAACATATATTCTTCCGGCGGGTGTTTTTTTCCATTCATCGAGTGAAGATGTAACCGTTTGCCCGTTTGTTGTTTCATTCATTCTCTGTCACCGCCGTTTCGTGTTCAAAGCTTTTATATACCCGGCTTATCACTTCTTCAAGCTTCATTCCCCTGCTTGCCTTGAACAAAACAGCGTCGCCGGGCTTAATAATTGAAAAAAGTTCATCCGCAAGCTCGTTTTTATCCGTAAAATGCTTTGTTGTTTTCACGCCGAGATTTTTAGCATTTTCCCCGGCTTTTTCCGAATCCCTGCCGAAAGAAAAAAGAATATCAACGCCGTTTTCCGCAGCATATAAGCCGACATTTTTGTGAGCGGTTTCACTGTAATCACCAAGCTCAAGCATATCGCCAATAACGGCGATTTTGCGCCCGCTTCCGGTTTTTCCAAGCACCTGCATCGCCGCTTTCTGAGAGTCAGGCGAAGCATTGTAGCAATCTTCAATAAATGTAATTCCGTTTAAGCGCGCTATTTTTTGACGCATACCGGTGTTTATAAATCCCTTAAGCGCTTTTGCGCATTCCTGCGGTTTTATACCGTTTACTACTCCGGCTGCCGTTGCCGCCAAAGCATTGTAAACAGTGTGTTTTCCGCCTGAAGGAACGGATATTTCACCGCAGTTTTCACCGTCAATATAAAGGTCAAATGAAACGCTGTCAAAACCGCAAACAACATTCACTGCCCTGAACATACATTTTTCGCCTTCAATCCCGTAAGTGACTATCCTGTGGTTATCGTCCCTGACAGTTTTAAGCATATCGTTATCGGCATTGATTATCAAAGGCGCGCCATCGGGCATACCCTCGGTGATTTCAAGCTTGGCTTTTAAAATTCCTTCCCTTGAGCCGAGATTCTCAATGTGTGACACACCGACATTTGAAATAACGGCGGTAGTCGGCTTTATTGCCCTTGTAAGAGCCGATATTTCGCCGAAATGGTTCATGCCCATCTCAATAACCGCCGCCTGAGTATCGCCGGTTATTTCAAAAACAGTCTTCGGCACACCTATCTCGTTGTTAAGATTACCGGTGTTTTTCAGCGTTTTGAATTTTGAACTCATAACGAGAGCAATCATCTCTTTTGTCGATGTTTTGCCGACCGAACCGGTAACGCCGATAACGGGAATATCAAACTGATTTCTGATAAATCCGGCAAGCTGCAGCATTGCCTTCCTTGTATCGGGAACAATTATTTGCCTCAAGCCAAGGCCGCAGTCACGCTCAACCAACGCACACGCCGCACCGGAGGCAACAGCATCGGCGGCAAAATCATTGCCGTCAAATCTTTCGCCCTTAACGGCGATAAACATACAGCCGGGCGAAATATCTCTTGTATCGGTGCTGATTTTATCAAAACTGCCTTCAAGGTCACATTGGGAACCGACAGCCGCAGCTGCAAGCGAAAATTTAACGGCAATCATATTCTGCCCTCAATTATGTCTCTAACAATTTCACGCTCATCGTAGTGGATTTTGCCTTCGCGCAGTATCTGATAAGTTTCATGACCCTTGCCCGCAAGAACAACAACATCACCTTTTTGGGCAATCTGAAGGGCTTTGCGTATTGCCTGCGTTCTGTCGCAAATCGCAATAGCTTCATTTTTGCTTGTATCAACACCCTGCATCACTTCGCTCACAATCATTTCAGGGTCTTCTGTTCTCGGGTTGTCGGAAGTAATAACCGCAATATCCGCAATTTCGCTGCCGATTCTGCCCATAAGCGGTCTTTTTGTCCTGTCCCTGTCTCCGCCGCAGCCGAAAACAGCAATTACCCTGCCGGTTGCAAAGTGCCTGACGCTCTTTAAAAGGTTTTCAAGTCCGTCGGGCGTATGCGCATAATCGATAATTACCGTAAAAGGCGTATCTGTTCTGACAACTTCCATGCGCCCCGGCACCCCGCCGCAAAGCTTCAGGGCGTTTGCGACAGCTTTGAAATCAAAACCTATTTCACAAAGAAGCGCGGCTGCCCCCATGGAATTATAGACAGAAAAGTTCCCCGGAACACCGAAAAACACTTTTTCCGAATTGTTATCCGAACAAAAAGTGTATGAAACCCCGTTTGAAGCCATCTCAACTTCTGTCGCTTTGTAATCATTTTTGTCCGCCTTGCCGAATGTGACATTCCGGCAGTTGGTTGACTGCATCATATATCCGGAATGAGCATCGTCACCGTTAACAACGGCAATATCGGCGTTTTCAAAGAGTAAATGCTTAGCGCTCATATAATCTTCAAAACTGCCGTGATAGTCGAGGTGGTCTCTCGTAAGATTTGTGAAAAGAGAAGCGTCAAAATGCAATCCTTCAACTCTTTTTTGGTCAAGCGCCTGGGATGAAACTTCCATCACGCAGTATTCACAACCGTTTTCCGCCATTTGCGAAAACAATGAAAACAGCTCATACGGGTCGGGAGTTGTCAGAGACGCTCCGTATTCGATGCCTTTACCGACACAGTTTTTTACAGTACCGATAAGACCGCATTCCATGCCGAAAGACTCGATTATGTCCTTTATCACAAATGCGCTTGTTGTTTTGCCGTTGGTGCCGGTAATCCCGATTAACTTGAGCTTTTTTTCGGGATGCGAATAAAACGCGGCGCAGAACCGGGTATACGCCGAACGTGAATCCGGCACGATTATCTGCTTTTCAAGTCCCATATCCCGCTCACAGACAACAGCTGCAGCGCCGTTTTCAAGCGCCCCGGCAGCGGCATCGTGGCCGTCAAAATGTCTTCCTTTTATACATAAGAAAAGACTTCCGGGCTGTATTTTTTTTGAATTATCGGTTATGAAAGTGATTTCTTCGTCACCGGATAAACCGCTATTAACGGAAAACGGTGAAATTATATCCTTAAGTTTCATATTTACCCCTGTTAACCGGCAAAATCGTTGACACCGGTTGTTGTTTTAAAATAGACCGTCACTGTGCTGCCGTATTCAACTTCACTTTCGGCGGGGATGCTCTGGTCATATGCGTAGACCGTTCCTGTAGTGTTGCCGACAATCTTTATATTGAGTCCCTCTTCGAGGGCGTAGTTTTTTGCTCTGTTGGGTGTCATGGTATTAAAATCAGGCACCATAACCATCTTTGCTTCGCTGTCACTTTCGGTATAAATGACAACAGCGCCGTGCTGAGGAATTGTGTGACCGCCTGCGGGGTTTTGACTGACAACCGTATCACCTTCGCCGACAACCTTAAACTTGAAACCGCCTTTCTCAAGCTTTTCCTTAGCTGCCGAGATATCCATACCTATAAGACCCGGAGTCTGTGTGTCAAGCTTTTCAAGTTCCTTCTCAGTGTATTCACGCTCAACACCGAGGTATTCAAGGGTCTGTTCAACAACCTTCGCCGCAACCGGAGCGCAGACGGTTGAACCGTTAATTTCGCCCTGCGGTTCATTGACAATTATTAATACAGCTATTTTGGGGTCATCGACCGGCGCAAAGCATCCGAATGAAGCGATGTACAGGCCTTTCATATTTTCTTTCTGAGTTGTGCCGGTTTTACCCGCAACACGGTAGCCGGCAACATAACCGTTCCTGCCGGTTCCGCCGGTTACAACTGCTTCCATCATTTCGCCGACCTGCTCAGCGGTGCTTTCCGAGATAACCTGCCTTTTGACAACAGGTGTTGTCTCATGAATCACATTTCCCTGAGAATCGGTCTGTTTTGCGACAATATACGGCTTCATCAGTTTGCCGCCGTTTGCTATGGCGCTCAACGCAGTTATCATTTGAATGGGAGTTACGCGGAATGACTGACCAAATGATTCACTCGCAAGTTCAACCGCGCCCAATTTGTCAACAGTGTAGTAGTTAACCGTTGAACCGCCCTCTTCAGACAGAATATCAATACCTGTTTTCTCCGTAAAGCCGAACGCTTCAAAGTAATTGAAGAATTTTTCCCTGCCGAGCTTTCTGCCGACTGAAATAAAAAACGGGTTACACGAATTCATCAGACCTTCTTTAAGATTCTGCCAACCATGTCCCCTGAGCTGATGGCAGTGAAAAACACGATCTTCAATGGCAATCTGACCGTTACAGCAGAATTTGTAATCGTCCCCCAGCACCTGTTCCTCAACTGCGGCTGACGCCAAAAACGGTTTAAATACCGAACCGGGGTAATACAGTTCCGAAACGCAATAGTTATTCCACATCCCGGTTTGCATGTTCTTTTTGATTATGCTACGCTTTGTGTTTTCTCTCTCGTCGGGATTTTCTATCCTGTCAAGGATTTCAATATCAGCCTTACTGAGGTACCTGCAATCCTCTTCTTCTTTTTGCAGTTCCCTTTCAAGGCATTTTGAGTAATAATCGTTCAGAGCATATCTGTTATTTAAATCGTAATTGCCCTTGTAGCCGACACCGTCCATAGCGAGCAACGCTCCCGTGTCAACATCCATAACGATGCCGTACGCTCCGATTCCTCCGCTCGATTTATAAACAGCCTTAAGCTGTTCATCAAGGGCATATTGAATGCTGCTGTCAATTGTCAGATACAGATTATTGCCGTTGATTGCTTCATATACGGAGCCACTGTCATCGGTTCTTGATCCGTAAGATGTCTTTCTGCCGTTCACGCCCTTGAGGTCGGTGTTGTAATACGCCTCTATTCCGGTTTGCCCTACGCTGTTATCGTCCTCCTCAACCATACCGATAAGGTTTGAAGCAAAGGTTGAATACGGATAATAGCGTTTAACATCGGTTTCAAAGCCGCATA
>JAILFM010000178.1 GCA_024697575.1 Clostridiales bacterium | reverse complement strand
ACCAATTTCGATCTTGATAAGGCGTATCCTCAACGCCATCATCATTCAAGCGTTTAACAACGCGATCAAGTTTTCCTTGCCACATATTTTTAAACCACTTTGTTTTTCCGAACCATTTTACAAGAGTCGGGCTGATTGCGTAATATGTGCGGATAAATGCTCTGCCGTTCCATGTTTCGGCAAGCGTATAGTCGCGATAGCGGCGAAGAGTCCAGACCTGCGGGCAGTCATAGGAACCGTAAACGCAGGTCGCGACGTAGCAGCCTTTTTTCCCAGAATTAAGTTCAGGATTATACTGAGGATTTTGATCATAAAACTCTTCTGAAGAACTGAGGAATCCTTTAGCCGGCTGCGAGTTCCACGTTACGGGTTTTACATTGCCAACTATTTCCGTTAATGAACTGCAAAGCACAAATGTATTTTCTTCAATTTTGATTTCATTTGTATTCTCGAAAATAATTTTTTTAATACATCTGCAACTTACCTAAATTGTCAAAGTGAAGTAAGGATTTTGGAGCAAAAAAACAGGGATTACCCGAAGTTCACTTTGACAAAAGAGGGGTGTATATATAGATATTTCAAGATATCCCGAGCCTGAGGGAGACGCCACCGACGGAGTCGGCGTGGCCTTGACGGGTTGACGGTGAAAATGCTACGCTGAGGGATCGGAAGGCGGAAAAGGATAGATATTTCCGAGTATCCGTCGCCTTCGGTGAGAAGAAGGAGCATTTTCAGCGGCGTTCAGTCAAGGTTGGCGTCGGATATGATAAGATAAGAACGGTTACTGTCTGCGGAAAGCAGGAAAAATGAGTCGTTTAAAACTATCGGACAGGATCGTGATCGAATGCGGGATATATGAGAAATTAAAATTAAGCGAGATAGCGAAAAAGATCGGGAAGACGCCGGAGACCGTATCAAGAGAGATACGGATGAACAGTACGAGGGTAAAGGGAGAACATCCATACGGGAAGGACTGCCATTTTGCAGGGGAATGCAAAAGGAACGGGCTTTGCGGTAAGGGAGTGTGTTCAAGGCGGTGCGTCAGCTGTCGTGAATACGATTGCACAGAGATTTGTTCAAGGTACAATAACAGTCCTTGTAATGAGCTGTCAAAGCCTCCGTATGTATGCAACGTATGCGGCCGAAAGAGGAAGTGCAAAGCAGACCGGGCATACTACATAGCACATCAGGCGGACGCCATGGCGAAACGGAGAAACTCGGTATCACGAAGCAAGATACACGTACGCGGGGATGAGCTTGAAAGGTTAGATGAATTAGTAACGCCGCTGATTCTGAAAGGACAGCCGATAACGCATATATGGTCGGAACACGGAGACGAGATAGGAATATCGCAGCGGACGCTTTACCGATATGTCGATCAAGGAGCTTTGAGCATAAGCAATATCGATCTCCGGAGGAAAGTCGCATACAAGCCGAGGAGAAAGAAAAAGGAATCGTCTGAAGGCTTTTTGAATCAGGAGTTCCGCAAGAACAGAGGCTATGACGACTATGTGAAATATATGGAGAAGCACCCCGATACGCCGTTGATACAAATGGATACGGTAAAGGGTTGCCGGGAGCAGGGGAAACGTCTTCTGACAATTCATTTCTGCGGAACGAATATGATGCTGATGCTGCTTATGCGCGACGGCAAAGCAGATACCGTAGTGGAGCAGTTTGATATGCTTACCGGACTTTTGGGGCTTGAGACGTTCAGAAGGATCTTTCCGGTGATCCTGACAGACAACGGGAGCGAGTTCAAGCATACAAGAGAGTTGGAAACCACAGAGGACGGAAGACGGCGGACGAAAGTCTTTTACTGCGATCCTCAGGCGTCATGGCAGAAGCCTCAGATCGAAAAGAACCATGAGTATATCCGCTACGTACTTCCGAAGGGCAAATCGCTGAGCCCGTATACACAGGAAGATATCACGCTTCTCGCAAACAACATCAACAGTATTCGCCGGGAATCGCTCGGCAACAGATCTCCCTATGAAGCCACGACCGACAAGAGCATCCTTCGGTTGATGGAGCTTATGGGATTACATATCGTCCCGGCAGACGAGGTGAACTTAACACCCGCTCTGTTGAAACGGTAAATTAAATCACAGCAGATAGTGACCGCAATACTTTTTCCTCAAGGCAGGTTGCGTTCACTTTGACAAAACGGGATTTCAATCTGTCTGTTTCGCTATGTTGAAACAACGGTGAAATATATCAAAAACAGGCTTTTTCGGAGTCGTGCACACTCTGAAAAGCTGAAAATTCACGCTTATTTGAATCTTTGAAGTCCATCCGGTATATTTACCCTTACTTCACTTTTTCATTTAAGCCATCTGCAACTTATATCCATGAAGGCAACCTGGTCGACAGATACAACGTCTTTGGGAATTGCAATTGTTGTATAAGCGTTTTCATCCTGTATCTGAACTTTTTTCAGTTCTCCTTTGCTGCTTATCGTGAAAATCGGCGATTTAGCTGGATTGTTTTTATCCATAATGTATTCTCGATCCACTTCTTTAGCAGCAGAAATTATTAAATCTCTGGAATCAAATGAACGCTTAAAATCTGCAGAGCATTTTTCGAAATCCTCTACCATCCTTTTCTTAACTTCATCCGTCCATGGCATTAAATTTGGATAAGCGTAAGCTAAATCCATAATCTCCATTGCACATGTAACCGAATCTTCAGGAGAAAGTTTTTCAAGACAAAAATAAGCTTTTATTATAATATTTTTATAAGTTATAGAAGTTATAGTAGTACGATGCTCTTTACAATAGCTGATAAAAAAGTCAAATAAGTCTTTTGAAACATGGGATATTTTATCATTAGGAGTCAATTCGTTAACCTTTTTTATTGATTTCTCATCTATGCATTCCACGCCTAAGAAAAAATATTTAGCACGTAAAGCCCAGACTTCATAATTATCCGGTTGAAGCGAAAGTGCTTCGTCACAATATTTTGAACCTTGTGCTTGGGAAACGCCAAAAAGGGCTTTTGCGGAATTAAAAAGTTGGTTGAAATCCTTCCCGCCTATGATCGTTACGTTTTGCGCCTGAATATTGTTTGTCACATTTGTCGTGTAATTGTTGATTGCTTTTTCAACGATGTAAGGAGTATTGCAAAAGGGACAGACGGCGGCTTCTTTTGAATTGTCGACTTCGAGAGTGCCTCCGCAGTTTGTGCATTGAGCTTTTACTAATGGCATTTTTCTTTCCTCCGTTTCAAAATAAAAAAGTGCGCAGCCGAAGCCACGCACCGAAAAACGCACAACTCCGATTGCTGCGACACAACTTTCGACAAACCAAAAGAGAATGCGAAACTGGAGAATGCGTTTCTACCAAAAGATAAAAACACTTCTCCTGCGGTTTGTCCTATTCAGTTGTGTCGCAAGCTCATTTTACCATAAGAAGCGTAAAAAATCAATAATTTCGGGCTATATTTATATATTTCAGGATTCAAATCCATAACATTCGACTTTTTTGTTACTTTTTTGCTGAGCAAAGAAACGCAAAAAGTACACAGGCTATTTTGCCCTGAAAACAGAAAAATCGGACTGATTGCTCAGTCCGGTAATGAGGTTCATCTATTTGCTTTCGATGTTCTTTTTTGCTGTGTTAACTGATGATACAAGCATTCTGCGTATCGAACCGCAATCGTGTAACAGCGAAGAAAGCGATTCCGTTGGAACCAACTCGGCGCGTTCCAATATCTCAAGCCAGTATTCCGTTTCAAAACACTCTTTCAAAGCAATTTGGAGCTTTGATACAAAATCCGCTTTGCTGTGAGCGTAATTTGCTTCGCGGATATTTGCTCCTATAGATGTCGAGTGCACCTGCGAATCGCTCTGTTTC
>JAILFM010000174.1 GCA_024697575.1 Clostridiales bacterium | reverse complement strand
CCCCTTTTGCAGGATGAATATCTGCTGCCGTAGTTGTCTCAAGTACAAGAGCATAATCCGGTTTAATATTGAATGCCGCAACACATGCGCCGCTGCCTACTTCCTCACGTGTTGAAAATGAAAAATAAAGATCATATTCCGTATTGCTGTTAATCATATCAATCAATATAGAGCATCCGACTCTGTCGTCAAGAGCTTTGCTTTTAATAAAGCCCTCACCCATCTCAACAAACTCACTTGAAAAATATGCGGCGTCACCGGGAGCAACTGTTCTTAAGGCTTCTTCTTTGCTGTTTGCGCCGATATCAATGTACATTTTATCAATATCAGGCAAGATATTCTCTTCGTTTTTATCAACGAGGTGAATGGGCTTTATACCGAATACGCCGTTAGCTTTTTTTTCGCCGACTACGCAGCTTTTACCGGCTATAACGGCAGGGTCAACACCGCCGACAGACTGAAAAGTGAGATATCCCTTATCGGTGACTCCGGTAATGATAAAGCCGACTTCGTCCATATGAGCGTCAAGCATTATCTTATTCTTTGATTTGTTCTTACCTTTTTTGAACGCAATCAAATTACCGAGTCTGTCAATTTTGTATTCACATTTGCCTTCAATTTTGGAAATGATATAATCCCTTACTTTTTCTTCCCGACCGGATGTTGCATTTATTCCGCACAATTCTTTTATCTGTTCAATCATTTTCTTTACCCTTTTCAATTATGTAATTTGCGATAAGCTGAGCTGTAAGCTCAATGTCTTTGAGGTCAACAACTTCTACACAGGTATGCATATTTTTTATAGGTATAGAAATAACGCTGCATTTTGTGCCGTTACCTGCTGTCTGTATATCATCTGCATTTGTGCCGGTTCTTGAACCCATAATTTCCCTCTGATAAGGGATACCGTTCGTCTGAGCAATACTTACGAAATCCAGACTCATTTTTCTGTCAAGAACGGGTGAAAAACCTATCATAGGGCCTTTGCCTGTTTCGGCATATTTATCATCTGTCAAATCAAACTGCTTTGCAAAGCTGACATCAACGCAAATTGCTTCATCCGCATCGAAATTAAAAGCCGCCGCTTTTGCTCCGCTTCCGCCGGTTTCTTCCTGCGAAGAAAACAAAACAGAAATCTTGCAGTCCGGTTTATTATTCTGAAGAATTTCAAGTGTTCTCAAAATCACGACAACACCACTCCGGTCGTCAACACACGGCGAAGAAACATTGTCGCCGAGCAAACGCAGATATTCACCGTCAAAAGTTATTCTGTCACCGGGAGAAACAATTTTATCAAGCTTTTCTTTAGAATATCCCGTATCGATTATTATTTGATCAATATCAGGTACTTTATTGTCGGACTTATCTTTTTTTAAATGAGGGGGTACAGAGCAAACAATTCCGGTTATTTTTTCTTTGCCATGTATGGTAACACTTGCTGCGGTCAATACCCTCGGGTCTGCTCCGCCGCACTTGCTGACTTTAACAAAACCGTCATCTGTTATACCTAAAACAATAAGACCGATTTGATCAATATGAGCGTCAAGCAATATATGTTTGCCGTTACCGGTTGTTCCGACTACCGACCCTAATTTATCAATTTTACAAGGCATGAAACTGCTGAGAATACTCATCAAATGAAGCGAAACTTCTTTTTCATCACCAGATGTTGCATAAAGCTTTGTCAACTCAGATAAAAATTTTTCGGATTTATTAACATCAATCATACAAATCTCCTGAATTTTGGTGAATAAAAAAATAAAATATGATATATTGTTTTTAAATATCAGAATTTTTTACTTTGAAAAGAGGCTAATGATATGAAAACCACAAAGCTGACATTTATTACTGACCTTCATTACTATTCGCCTTCACTCGGTGTCAATGGTGAAGCGTATGAAATAAGAAGCGGAAGCGACCAAAAGTGCCTCGCAGAAAGCGGAGCAATAATTGACAGCGCTTTTGAAAAAATCAAAAACAGCGATACCGATGCGGTAATAATATGCGGAGATATAACTAACAACGGTGAAACGGTTTGCCATAAAGAAATCAAAGAAAAACTCATTGAACTTCAAAAGTCAAAACCCGTTTATCTTATAACTTCAACCCACGATTACTGCAGCAACGGGCTGCCAAACAGATATGAAGGTGAAAAAGTAATACAAAATGTTGAAGTTATGAAAGAAAGTGAACTTCGTTCATTTTACTATAATTTCGGTCCAAAGCAATCAAGTGAAGAATACATAAACGAAAACGGAACTTCTTCATATTGCGTTGAAATCGGAAGCACTGCTGTTTTGTGTCTGAATGATGACCATAACGGTGAAGGAAAATCCGGCTTCGGAAAAGAGCATTATGATTGGATTGAAAAAACAGTATTTAAAGCAAAAAACGAAGCAAAAATCGTTATTGCCGTTGAACACCACCTTGCAATGCCACATGTTCACCCTTTAGTTACCGTTTCCGGCCAAATGATAGCAAACAATTATTCACATTGTGAAAAACTCGCAGGCCTTGGCATAAAGCTTATAATTACAGGGCACAGTCATATTCAGCGAACAACACGCTATGTTTCACCAAAAGGCAATACAATCTATCAGATTAACGCCGCTTCGCTTGTAGGAACACCCGGAACCATAGTCAATATTACAATAAATGAAAATGAAATTGAATATGAGGTAACCGGCACAGATTGTTTTGAATATAACGGTGAAACATACAATACAACCGATTATCTGAACAGCCATTTTGAAAATATGGTTGATAATTTGATTAACTCTTTTATTATTAAAGACAAAAGCCAAGCGCAAAAATGGCTGAACGCCTTCGGAATGGGAAAAATCAATAAATACCGTAATTTCATAAAACCACTCGCAAAAGCGATAACAAGAATAAAAGTCGGTTCGTTATGCAGAACAGTTAATATATTTACATTCGGAAAAGCCGTTGATAAAACATACATCCCGAAGTATAAAGACGAATCTGTATATAAAATAATAAAGCAGATACTGACAGAATTCTTTAACGGCAGCAAAAACAGTTTAAGCAAGGAAGATGATTTTTATAAATTAATTATGTCCGTTGTCAGCGTACCTCAAAAATTATTCCCTAAAAAGGTGCTGTTTCAAAGTATTTGCGAGTGCGTTGATAATATACTGACAGGTGGCGAATTTAACCATATTAATGGAAAAATCAAGTTGTAATTCAATATGAGAAAACTCATTTAAGTGTAATATGATATTCGCTGCCGTCACTTTCAAAACTTATAAGAACAGTACCGGAATGATTATCGAAAACATAATCACATTTTTCGCCGTTAACTGAAACATTTGACGGAGCAAAGCCGATTTTCAGCCGTATTTTTGCACTGCATTTTGCGCCTTTGGCAACAACATTAATCTTTTTGTCGTCCTCATCAAGCGAATAAATACGAAGTGATGTGCCTATAACTGCAGTTTTTTCTTTAATTTTATCAAGGTCACATAAAAATACATTTTCACCCGGCAAAAGAGTCTTTTTGTCAATTACCGCAAAATCCTGAGTAAACATATCCGCAAACAAACCGTTAATAACCACCGGTTCGCTGTTTACGCTTTCATCAAGGCAAGCGGCAATCGTATAAATACCGCGGTTTACTTTTAAACAGTTTGAATAATTATATTTTATGTTTACATTTGAAACTGCCCTTGAAACAAAATCCCTGAGTCTGTCGCTGCCTTCTTTATTGAAAGACAACTCCACAGGATTTATATTCAGATAGCCTACACAGCCCTTACCGTAATTAATAATAGTATCACTTATGGCTTCATCGATACCGAAAAGTTCCAAAAGATGTTCGGCGGGATTTTTATATTTGCCGGTCCACCATGATTTAATCTGATTATACGGATCAAATCCATTGCCGACATAAATCAGGCAGCCTCCGTTATTGACCCAGTTGCAAAGAACGGTATTTGCATCCGGATAATCAGGCTTCATATATTCGTAGCTCATAAGTATTACCTTGTAATCGTCAAGGTAGCCGGGATATCGCCTTGCATTATCAAGAAGAACGGGGCACACAGGTACGCCGTATTTAAGAAGCGGCAGAGAAAGTGAATAAAAAGCAGGGAAAGTTTTTGATGCCATATATTTAAGCATCAATTCGCTGTTTTCACCGGGATTTACAAAAAGCTTATTCTTGAATTCTTCCCATAATTCAGGTGATTCAAGAAGAACCGTTCCGACCTCTTCCTTAGCAGCCTGAGAAAACAGGTTATCGGGATATTCACGCTGATACAACTGACTGTCTGACATTAAAATGCCGGTTTTAAACATATCACTGTAGCTGTTTTCTATATTGCCCAAAGTGTTGAACATATTATTGAGTATAGTTTTATATTCCTGAGAAATACCCTGCGCTTCAGGAGTGTTCCTGGGATATTTTTCGTCAAAAACTCTTGACGGCCACGGGCATACTTCATAATCATTAATGCCCGTATGCATAAGTGAAGCGACTACGGTTTTAAAATAATTAGTGCGGTAATCATCCCAGTCAAAATCCGCGCAATCTTCAATCGGATCGTGCAAAAACCACATTCTTCTGCCGGTTCTGTTTGTTAACTCCTGCATAACTCCGTATTCAAGAAAAGCTGTTTCAAATGTTCTTTCTTTAAGCACACCGTTATACCAGTTTTTTTCTCTCGACGTACCAGTCCAAACCTGCGCAATACATCCGTCAACACCGGGTATATCGGCAAGCTTGCCTTCGGGAGAAACAATTTTCCACTGAGTGTAGTTAAGAAGAGAGTGCGTGGGAACATAGAATCTTACGGCTTTACCGTGTTTTCTGATAGAATAATCCTTAAGCGCAGATGAAAGTCTGTCAATTGTTCTTGAAAACAAATAAGCCTTCAGCTTTGCGCATTTAAACCTTGCGTCAACGCTTTCATGCGGAGCTTCCCAAGGTTTATGATAATACATCTCAAACTCGCGCTTAAAGCCTTCGGAATACCCTGCCCTGTCCCAGAATTCGGGTTCTTCAACATGAATAGCCTCAACATCAAGGTCAATTACTTTTTTAAATTTTTCAGTCAGATAATCAGTGAAAGGAATTGAAGGGACGATGTATGGAATATCCGGAGAATGAAGAATTTTATTTCCGAACCTGTCCGTCTGAGCTTCATCCCAGTGGTTAACTCCGTCATATTCGCCGTAAAGGTAATCCTGATAGTGCCCCCATGAAATGCCCGTCATTATGTGAACAACATAGCCCTTTTCTTTATATTGTCTTATTCTGTCAGGCAGTGATTCATCCAAACGGTAAACCAAAGCAAAATCTACATTATTATTGACATTATCATATAAATCCGAACCGGATTGATAGCAGGTTTTTTCAAGTTTATTGTCTCTGATAAACGCCATATTTCCTCCGAAAAAAGGGAGAAATGCATTTGAATAATTACATCTCTCCCCTGTTGTTATTTTCAGTCAAGATAAAGAAAATCTCTTCTGTAATTCAATTTGAAAGCTTTTGCCAACTCAACCAGCTCGTTATCATGAATTGTATTCACACGAGGCATATTAGCTGTCATTAAATATAGCTGAGCGGCTTTTTCAACAGTTTCAATAAGACCGAACGCCTCATCAAGGTCTTTACCGCAACCGTAAATACCGTGCTGACCCCAGATAACAAGCCTGAATTCCTTCATTTTTTCCGCTGTAGCAATGCCTATTTCGTTAGTTCCGCACACCATCCACGGCAAAACACCAATTCCATCCGGAAACACAACAATACACTCGGTACACATTTCCCACAGGGAGTGTGTAAACTTTTTCTCGTCAAGTTCATGGACATATGTCATAGCGAGCGTGTTTGTAGGATGAGAATGCATAATAACGCGATTTTCCGGATTAACTGCAAGCCTTGACATATGACTCATAAGATGAGCGGGCAATTCGCTTGTCGGTCTCCCGCCGTCACTGTAACCCCAAAGAAGATTGGCCGTAACACCGTCGGGAGCGATACGGATGATTCCCAGATTATTCTCGGGATCAAATTCAACATTTTTAAAATATTTGCCTGTGCCGGTAACTATGAAAATTTTGCCGATAAGAGGTTTTGCCTCAAAACCCATGGGTATTGCCCTTATTGAAGAATCTATGTCAAGGTACTCTTTAACCTCTTGTTCGTCGAGCATCATACTGATATTGCCGCCGTTTCTTTCGTCCCAGCCCATTCTGTACATATTTGCCGTCATGCGCATCATATCAACAACAAACGGTGACTCAATAATGTTTTTCATTTTCTTAACGCCAGTTCCTTTTCTTCATATTCTTTAACATCATCTATGTAACTGTTAGATAAATTAAACTCGCTGAGATAATTTTCCCACACATCGCCGAAAGGAAGGGTTTTGATTTCTTCCTGCAAAGCCATAAGAGAAGTGAAATCTGCGATATCCTGATACTTTTTTAATAGCTTTGACGGTTCAAGAAGAGCCGATAACAACGCCTTGTGAACAGAACGAACACCGGTAACCCATGCCATAATGCGGTTAATTGAAGCGTCAAAATAATCGGTTGCTATAAACACTCTGTTTAGAGCGTCATTTCTTACGATTTCTTTAGCGATTTCTTTTGTTTCATCGTCAAAAATAATAACATGATCGCTGTCCCATCTTACACCGCGTGTAATATGAAGAGCAATTTTATCATTGAAAACGAGAAGTGACGAAATTTTGTCGGAGACAAGTTCTGTTGGATGATAATGTCCGTTATCCATCAGCGGAACGATGCCTGATTTAGAAGAATAACTCAAACAAAACTCAGCGCTCCCGACAGTGTAGCTTTCAACTCCGATTCCGAAAACTTTTGATTCCAGAGTAACAAAAACATTTTCTCTGTCATAGTCACATGACAGAATCTCATCAAGAGAATTCTTGAATCTCATTCTCGGTCCGATTCTGTCAGCGGGAACATCTTTGAAACCGTCAGGTATCCAGATATTCATAACGCAGGGCTTTCCGGTCTCTTTAGCAAAGTATGAAGATATTTCAAGACATCTTTTACCGTGTTCAATCCAGAATTTTCTTACACTTTCGTCAGGAGAAGACAGCGTCAACCCGTCTTTGACCATCGGATGAGAGAAAAATGTAGGATTAAAATCAATACCAAGACTGCGCTCATTCGCAAATTCAACCCATTTTTTAAAATGATGCGGTTGAATAGAATCCCTGTCAGATTTAATTCCGTCAAATATCGCATATGAAGCGTGCAGATTAAGCTTCTTTTTCCCCGGAATTAACGAACAGGCCTTGTCAAAATCCCTCATAAGTTCATCGGGAGTTCTCGCTCTTCCGGGATAATTGCCGGTAGTTTGAATACCTCCTGAAAGCGCCTGTTGACTGTCAAAACCGATAACATCATCACCTTGCCAGCAGTGAATTGAAACCGTAACATCTTTTAATCTTTTAATTGCTTCATCGGTATCAACACCATATGAGGCATAGATTTTTTTTGCCTGCTCATAACGGGACATAATTGACATCCTCCATCAATTTTTGGTAAAAACAAACGAATATATGCTGCCTTCTTCAATTACAGTTTTTTCACATACGGTCGAAGATTTTTTACCGTTAATAAAGAAAGCCCAATGTGTTTTGTTTTCGTCAGAATAAGCGGTTATTCCGTCGATATTTTTGACGGTTTCCCCTTCATTAATAACCTGAGTTTTTATGAGCCCATAGGAGTTAAGCGCATTGTAAAGATTCGTTTCATCAGTATGTATCAAAAACGATTTGAGAGTGGATTTTTCGTCGGTAACCTCAAAATAAAATGAAATACGACCGGTGCCAATCTCCGTTTTAAGAGCGTTTCTATCGGCAGTAACTGCCGTTTCAGGAACGCTCTTATCCGTTTTTGAACACGAACAAAATAAAACCAGTACCGCCAAAAACGCTGTGAAAAGAAAATATACCGTTTTTCTTATCTTATTCATTTTAAATAGTCTGAAACCGGTTTATTTCAGCTCTCTGTCAAGCCAGATATCCGCAAGTTCAATCGCATTATAAATGCCCTTAACTTCATTATTTTTAACAATCTTTTCTTTAAGTCTTGTTATTGAAGGATCGGTTTTATAAAGCTGAACCGTCACTTTATCCGGCAATTCCTGCCCGTTAACTTCTTTTTTTGATTTTATTTGGATAATCGCAACAACCGGCTTATCCATATAACCGTAATAAAT
This sequence comes from Clostridiales bacterium, assembly GCA_024697575.1. Classification (GTDB taxonomy): domain Bacteria; phylum Bacillota; class Clostridia; order Oscillospirales; family Acutalibacteraceae; genus CAG-177. The sequence continues at coordinate 9,365 of JAILFM010000174.1, read as the reverse complement.
TGTATCGCCTTTTCTCACAAGCGGGCGGTCTTTATAAAGTAAAATATTCTCTGCCATAAAAACCTTTCTGACTTAAGTCAATTAATATTAAGGTAGGTTTTGACCATTGCCTGCAAAAGCTCGTCTCTGTCAAGCCTTCTGACCATAGAACGCGCATTATTATGCGTTGTAATATATGTCGGATCTTCAGAAAGAATATAACCGACAATCTGACTGACGGAATTGTAGCCCTTTTCGTTTAATGCCTCATAAACTGCGCGCAATGTGTTCTTCATTTCCGCTTCATTTAAGTCGGCAATGTTAAATTTAATCGTTTTATCAGTCATTTCAAACCCCCCTTACCTGCCTAAAGATTTTAGCACATTCAGCAATAAAAAACAATATATTCTATGATCTTAAGACCACACCTATATCTGAAAGATTAATCAAAATTTTGTCAATCCAGGACTGAACCTCTTCCATTTCCAGGGTTCTGTCTTTTGCAACAAAATTAAGGCGAACAGTTATACCTTTAAAACCAAGTTTATCATAGGTGTCAATTACATTTGCGCTCTTAAACTCAGCAATTTCAAGTGACTGCCAACATTTTTCAATATCTTCAAATCGCGTTGAATTATTAAGAGCGAGTGATAGGTCGTAATAAGTTTCCTGCCTGTCGCTCGGTTCTTCAAAGGAAACAGCTTTTGCATTGATTGTATCGAAAATGTTCAAATCAATCTCAGCGCAGACAACAACTCCCGTTTTGTCGAATTTTGAACGGTTTGATGGGTACAAGGTACACATAAATCCGTATTCGGTTCCGTCTATTGAAAGCGAAGCAGTATTCTTGGGATGTTGCCAGTTGTGACGGGGAGAAATCTTGGTGAATACCGTCTTTTGATTTTTGATTTCTGCCGAAATACAACTGATAATTTCAAGCAATTCAAAATAAAGCTTTTTCTCATCGCCCGACTTATCATAAAGAACAATACCCAAGTGCTTTTCTTCTTTGCAATTTCCGTCCTTGTCTGTGCCGTTAACAATTCTACCGATTTCGAAAATACCAAACTTTGAAGAAAAGCCTTTATTTTCGTTGGCAATTGTAAGAAGAGTAGGCACCATAAGATTTCTTAAAACGCCGTTGTCGGAATTCTCGATGTTGATTACCCTGACATTATCTTCAACATCAATGCCGAGTTTCTTGAACTTTCTGCCGTCACACCATACATAAGAATGCACTTCGTGCATTGAATACTTTTTGACAAGGATTTCACGAGCTTCGTCATCCGCCATGCGCGCATAGTCGTTTTTAACCGGTTTAAGCGGCAATGAAGTTGTTGTGATGCTGAAATTATCATAGCCGTATACTCTTGTTATTTCTTCAATAATATCGGCTTTGATAGTAACATCTTTGGTTGCACGCCATGAAGGAACGGTAACAGTGAAATTACCATCAGTATAATCAACACCAAAGCCCAATGAAGTAAGAGTGTTGATAATTCTGTTGTCGTCAATTTCAATACCCGTGTATCGGTCTACATATTTTTTATTAAATTCCAGAACAATTTGCGGATATTTTTTAAGATACAAATCATTAAGCTTTGATGAAACATAAGCTCCGCTGTCAAGGGATTTAACAAGTTTTATAAATCTGCCGACTGCTATTAAAGTGAGCTCGGGGTCAAGCATTTTTTCATACCTGGCACTCGCATCGGTTCTGAGACCGAGCCTTTGAGAAGACTTACGGATATTGATGCCGTCAAAAACTGCGCTTTCAAGCACAACCGAACCCGTATCCTGAACTATCTCACTGTCAAGACCGCCCATGATACCGGCAATACCTATAGGCGTTTCACCATTGCAGATAAGAAGAGTATCCTCGTCAATAACCCTTTGAGTTCCGTCAAGCGTTGTAAAATTGATCTTTGATTCAGGCGTTTTAACTACAATTTTATCAACACTGTCGGCGTTAAAAGCATGGGTGGGCTGACCGATTTCAAGCATTATGTAGTTTGTGACATCCGCAAGAAGATTAATACCGCGCATACCGCAATAATAAAGTCTTATGCGCATAGCCATTGAACTTTCGTTTCTTGAAATACCGCTCATTTTAACGGTTGAATATCTGAAAACAAGGTCCTTTCTTGGAATTTCAACACTGACCTTATCTTCACCGGTATAATCAACCTCAGCTAAATCAAGGGCTTTAAGAGTGCGACCGGTTAAAGCTGCAAATTCTCTTGCAATACCATAATGTCCCCAAAGATCGGGTCTGTTCGTTAGAGATTTATTATCAACTTCAAACAGAATATCGTCAACAGGGTATATGGTTTTTATATCCGTTCCGTTTGGAGCGTCGGTATCGAGTTCCCATATGCCTTTATTATTGTCGCCGATGCCAAGCTCGTTTTCACTGCAGCACATGCCTTCGGATTCAAAACCCGCAACTTTTCTTTTTTCAATAAATCCTGCCGGAACACGGCCGCCGTCACATGCAAGCGCGACTTTAAGACCGACGCGAACATTCGGCGCGCCGCAGACAATGCTACGGATTTTATCGCCCGTATCAACCTTTAAAAGATGAAGTTTGCTGCTTTCGGGATGATTTTCAACGCTTAATATTTCACCGACAACTACATTTTGAACATCGTCGCCCTTGATATAAATATCTTCAACTTCGGCGGTTGACAAAGTAAATTTGTTAATAAGATTTTTAATATCAAAACCTTCAAGGTCAACATAATCTTTTATCCAGTTAATTGATACAATCATTAATTATGCCTCCCTTCATCTTCAGGTTTTTTGAATGATTTATCGGTAAATTGTGAAAGAGCTTTGAGATTTCCGCTGTTAAACATACGAATATCTCCAACACCGTACCTCATCATTGCAAGACGGGTTAAACCAAGACCAAAAGCAAAGCCGATATATTCTTCCGGGTCTATACCGGCAGCCATTAGAACGTTTGGATGAATCATACCGCACGGGCAAAGCTCAAGCCAGCCGCTGTTTTTGCAGGAAGAACAACCTTCTCCGCCGCAAATAAGGCACTGAATATCAAGTTCAAATCCGGGTTCAACAAAAGGAAAAAAGCCCGGACGAAGCCTGACGGTAACATCTTTCTGAAAAACCTCAGAAAGCATCGTCTTCATAAAATAAATAAGGTTAGATATGGAAATATCTTTATCAACCATGATGCCTTCCATCTGGAAGAATGTGTTTTCATGACAAGCGTCAATTTTTTCATTTCTGAAACATCTGCCGGGGAAAATAGCCCTTATAGGATTACCTTTCTCAAGAGATGACTTGTATTTGCGTAAAATTGTATTTTGAGCTGCAGAAGTGTGGGTCTTAAGGAGCTGACCCGAAGAAAGATAAAAGGTATCCTGCATATCACGGGCGGGATGATGCTTCGGAATATTCAGGGCTTCAAAGCAATTATAATCGTCCGTTATCTCGGAATAATCCTCAACGGTAAAACCCATAGACCTGAAAATATTTTCACATTCATTTTTAACAAGAGTAATCGGATGATAAGAACCGAAATCAGTTGTTACAGGCATGGACTCATCATATGCTTCTGCCTGTTCAACAATCATCTTTTCTTCAAATTCTTTTATTTCGGCAAGCCTTTTGGCAATTGCGTTTTCAATAAATTGCTTTGCGTCATTGATTTTTTGCCCGGCCTCTTTTTTTTGATCATTCGGCACATTTCTGAGCTCCTGCATAAGAGAAGAAAGGTGCCCTTTTTTGCCGAGAAATTCAACTCTTAACTTTTCAATGTCAGCGGATTTTTTTGCCTGTTCAGCCTTATTTTTGAACAAGCCGGTAAGTTCTTCAGCTTTTTCTAACATTATGAAAACCTCAATATAAAAATAAAAGGCAGGGATCAGCCCTGCCGTTTTTTCTGATAAACACAGACTAAGTATCTTATGAACACTGACAGGTCACAACAATTTTAACTTAACCGGTGTTTTTACAGCGACTTACGCCTCTTTTACAACTACCTGTCTGCCGTCATAATAGCCACATTCAGGGCAAAGTCTGTGAGCTCTCTTGTATTCACCGCAATTTGAGCACTTAACAAGCTCAGGAGCATTCATTTTCCAAACATTTGAACGTCTCTTATCTCTTCTTGCGTGAGAAACTCTTCTCTTGGGTACTGCCATTAAAAGCACCTCCTTTGTAATATGTGCGTTAATTAACTGTCTAAAAGCTGTGAAAGCACAGCAAGGCGGGGGTCGATTTCTTTTTTACATTCGCATGGACCTTCGTTAAGATTTTTGCCGCATTTAAAACACAAACCCTTGCAGTCTTCACTGCACAAAAACTTAGAAGGAAGAGAAAGAAAGAAATCCTCAATTACAATTTCGTCAAGATTAAACATATAGCTTTTGATAAGCATAAAATCATCGTTGTTCTCATCGTTAATCGATGTTACGAGAATATGGTTAATCTTAACATCCAAATCAAAGTCAGTCGGCGCTGTGCATCTGTCGCAGGGATAAATTATATGTGTTGAAGCTTCCGCTTCGATTTCAACAATCCCTGTGTGATTAAACACCCTGCCTTTGACGGCAACCGGGTAAACAAAGGGTTTTTCGCTGCCCAGAGTTTCACTTGACAAATCTAATGAATAGTCAACGGGCAAACTTAAACCTTCGCTATTGAAAACGGATTCAAGATTGATAACCACGATATCACCTGAAAACCACCAAAGTATTATATATTGGCGATTATATATTGTCAATAATTATTTCAAATTTTCTCACAAATATTGAGAATATCGGCAGGAATTTCACTTTCATCTGCAGATATTGTAAAAGTTATATCCTGATTTGTCCTGCCGCTTAAAGCCGAAATCTTTTTTATAAACTCCGTAAGAGCAGTCATGTCTCTGCCGCCGATTTTAAGAGTCGCGTCAACAAATATATTGGTTATATCGTTATCACCGGCAAGAACACCTGCGATAAAACCGTACAGAGCGTCGTAACCCGAAACATTATAGTGATCTGTTTCAATCAGCCTTGCTCTGTAATTGATATCGTAAGTAAGTAATCTTTCTTTTTCTATGCAAACAACATGACCTTTGGAATTTTCAACAGCTGTATTGACAAATTCAATCAGTTTCTTTGTTTTACCTGAGCCCTTGTTGCCTACAATCAAATATATCATTGATTTTGTCCTCCGAAATTAATTATTGTAAATTCTCTTTTCAAGATATTCTTTTTCATCTTCATAACCGGGCTTTCCCAAAAGCGCAAACATATTCTTTTTATAGCTTTCAACACCCGGCTGATTGAAGGGGTTAACTCCGAGAATATAACCCGAAACACCGCAGGATTTTTCAAAGAAATATATAAGCCAACCGAGGTTGTATTCATCCTGCCTGTCTACTTCAAGAACGATATTGGGAACATCGCCGTCGGTATGCGCCAAAACAGTCCCTTTGAATGCCTGTTCATTGACATAATGCACGGATTTGCCGGCAAGGAAATTAAGACCGTCACCGTTAACATCATCAAAGCCGATCTCAATATCATTTTTTGGATGTTTAATCCATATCACGGTTTCAAATATATTTCTTAATCCCTGCTGAATATACTGACCCATCGAATGAAGGTCAGTTGAAAAAATACAACTTGCAGGAAAAATGCCTTTATTGTCCTTGCCTTCACTTTCGCCGAAAAGCTGTTTGAACCACTCGCCGAAAAGATTCATTGACGGTTCATATGAGCACAAAATCTCAACAGTTTTGCCGCTTCTGTAAAGCAAATTTCTGAGCGCAGCATATTTGAGGCAATCATTCTCCTCCAAATTGTCGGATAAATAGGTTTTCCTCGCATCTTGCGCGCCACGCATGATTTCATCAATATTTATACCGGCAACAGCTATCGGCAGCAATCCTACAGCTGTTAACACAGAATATCTGCCGCCGACGTCGTCGGGAATAACAAAGGTTTCATAACCTTCGGCATCCGCAAGCGATTTAAGCGCACCTCTTTTTCTGTCGGTAGTTACATAAATTCTTTTTGCAGCGCCGTTTTTTCCGTATTTATCTTCAAGAAGCTTTTTAAATATTCTGAACGCTACAGCGGTTTCGGTAGTAGTGCCGGATTTTGATATTACATTTACGGAAAAATCTTTATTCTCAACATAATGAACAAGATCGTACAGATAAGAAGAGCTGAGCGAATTGCCGCCGAAAAGAATTTCAGGGGTATTTGCGTTATTGTTTGATTTTAAAAACTCAATCGCCGCCCTTGCGCCGAGATAGCTGCCGCCGATACCGAGAACAACAAGAACCTCGGAATCAGACGCAATTCTACGCGCTGCTTCTTTAATTTCGGAAAACTCGGTTTTATCATAATTAACAGGCAAATCAAGCCATCCGAGATAATCAGAGCCGGCTCCTGTTGCTTCTTTAAGGTTTCTGTAAGCCGAAGCAACCTCTTGCAATATCGAAGAAAAAGAGGCTTCGGATGAATAATCAGCGGTAAAATTTAAATTTAGATTTATTGCCATGGGACCTCCGAACAGCAAAAAGCAATATGGTGCACCTGACAGGGCTTGAACCTGCATGCCTCGCGGCACAAGATCCTAAATCTTGCGTGTCTGCCAATTCCACCACAGGTGCATTTAGTCAAGTTTAACACCATTTAACACCAAAATCAAGAAGAAAATATCGGGAATGTTGCGATAATGCAAAATTCAGGCAACATTCCCGATTTACTCCGGATCATGTATAATCGATAACTATTTTATCCCCTTGAGCATAAGCAAAAGCAGTTCTGACAGGTGAATCAACCGATTCAATAATCTTTTCCGTCAGCTGGTCTTCAACAAGCCGCCTTATTGTGTTTCTGATATCCCTTGCGCCTCTGGTTCCGTTAACGGAAGATTTTGCTATCAGACTTTCGGCTGACTCGTCCCATGTAAAGTCAATACCCTTGTCATGGAGAGGACCTTGAAGTTCGCTGAGCAAAAGAGCCGCGATTTTTTTGTAATCATCATCAGTGAGCTGATTAAACACAACAATCTCATCAACACGGCCCAAAAATTCAGGTCTGAGAAAATCGGAAAGCCCTTTCAAAGCTTTTTCGGAAGAAATCTCATTGCTGTTTTTCGCAAAACCGAGTGAACCGCCGGAAATACTGCTGCCGGCATTGGATGTCATAATAATAACCGTGTTTTCAAAGCTTACGTTCCTGCCCTGCGCATCGCTGATTTTCCCTTCATCAAGAATCTGAAGAAGGATATTCATTACATCGGGATGAGCTTTTTCAATTTCATCAAATAAAATAACGGAATATGGCTTTCTTCTGACTTTTTCCGTCAACTGACCTGCTTCGTCATACCCGACATAGCCCGGAGGCGAACCGATAATTCTTGAAACAGAGTGTTTTTCCATAAACTCCGACATATCAAGCCTTATCAATGTTTCCGGCGTATCAAAAAGTTCCTTTGATAACAGCTTAACAAGTTCTGTTTTGCCTACTCCCGTCGGTCCGACAAAAATAAAAGATGCCGGTCTTCTTCTCGGATTAATTCTTACTCTGCTTCTTCGAACCGCGGCACAGACAAGCCTGACAGCTTCATCCTGACCGATAAGCTTAGATTTTATATTGCTTTCCATATTGCCGAGTTTTCTTAAATCGCTCTCAATAACTTTGCTGGCCGGGATTCCCGTCCACAGCTGAATCACTTTGGCAATATCGTCTTCAGTAACATAATTATCCTGAGCCGCTTTCTCAAGCGCCGGAAGTTTTTCTTCAAGTGAAGCAATTTCAGCTTTTAAACCGGCGATTTTTTCATAATCGGTATTGTCGGTTTGTTCGGAAAGTTCCTGAACCTCAGCTTTCATTTCATCATATCTTTCTAAAGCTGTTTCATATTCGCTTATTGCCTTGTTGCGAAGCGCAGCGCATGTGCACGCTTCGTCAAGCAGGTCGATAGCCTTATCGGGCAGAAACCTGTCGTTTATATACCTTTCGGATAAAAGAACGGTTTTTCTGACAAGAGAATCACTGATTCTGACTTTATGATATTTTTCATAGTAATCTTTGATTCCGTTCACGACTTCAACAGCCTGCTCAATTGACGGTTCTTCAACTTTAACAGGCTGCAGTCTTCTTTCAAGAGCCGCATCTTTTTCGATGTGTTTTCTGTATTCAGTAAATGTTGTGGCTCCGATAATCTGGAGTTCTCCCCTTGAAAGAGCAGGTTTTAATATATTCGCCGCATTCATTGACCCTTCGGCATCGCCTGCGCCGACAAGCTGATGAACTTCATCAATAAACAGTATTACATTTCTGTCGGCTTTTACTTCTTCAATAAGTCCTTTAATTCTGCTTTCAAACTGACCTCTGAACTGAGTGCCGGCAACAAGAGCAGTTAAATCAAGCATTTGAATTTCTTTGCCGAGAAGCTTTGAGGGAACCTCGCCGGATACTATCTTTTGAGCCAAGCCTTCAGCAATGGCGGTTTTGCCGACACCGGGTTCACCGATAAGACACGGATTATTCTTATTACGCCTGCAAAGTATCTGAATTGAGCGGTAAATCTCGTTTTCACGGCCGATAATCCTGTCAATTTTGCCGTCAATCGCCTTTTGAGTTAAATCTGTGCAGTAAAGCGGAATATATTTTCTCTTTTTTTCTTTTGTTTCTTTTTTCCCCGAATGCTTGACAGATTTTGTGCCTGATTCAGACGCATTGCCGGGGTTTTCACCTTCCGGTCGAGGCTGTGCATTTTTTTCGCCGTTACCCATCATTAAATTTTGTAAAAACGGCAAAGTATTTGCCCCGCCCATCTCAAAATCACCGTTTTCAAGAAGTTCGTCGACCTGCTCACTTGCAGCTTCAATCTCTTCTTCGGTAATTCCCATAGAATCCATTATCTGCTTTATGGGACCTATATTCATCTCTGTAGCGCATTTGATACAAAGACCTTCCTGAGTGGCTTTTTCGCCGTCCATCTTAGTTATAAAAAGAATTGCCGGCCTTTTTTTGCATTTTGAACATATTACCTGTTTCATTATTGCTCCAAAACATTAGGTTTTAAGAATCATTTATTGTTTTTGCCTGATTTTTTCTCTCTGTATTGGCTGATAACACCCGGAATATAGCCGCAGAACGAAACAATACAAAGAACTGCGCTTATGGATACAAGAACTATCATAATTACCGGCGGCAGAGTGAAAATATTTGAAAGTATACCGATATCAACCCCGAATAGGATTATGAGTATCATAATGACATAAAAAGCAAAAGTTGCGACTTTTCCCGGCAATTCGGCAGCGCCCGGTCTTAAGCCTATTATCAGCATAATAACAGAACCGATAATCATAACGGCTTCTTTAATAAGAAACACTAAAAAAATGAAGC
>JAILFM010000142.1 GCA_024697575.1 Clostridiales bacterium | reverse complement strand
ATAATGACACGGAAATCATTTTTAAGCATTTCGGCTTCATTACGATAATTCCACCAAGACAGACCGCCGCCGTGCAAGAGAATAATTACATTCCTGTTTTGTTCGCCATATTCCCTGAAAATCATTCTCTTTCACCTCACTGACAAACTTCAATTTGTATCATTCTTTCTTCGCAGTCAATCCGATAAACCGGATTTTCCGTGCCCGATGTTTACGCATTGTCGATTTCGTTTATAAAATCAGTCATAAAACTATCTCTTGTTTTTTCGTCAACCTCAAGCAGAGAAAGATACGGATTAAGGTCTTCAAGTTCAACAAGAAGGAGTCTGCCGTCTTTTGTCCTGCAGGCGTCAACCCGCTGAATTCCTTTCTCTATCGTGTTCCAGTCAATAAACTTCTTCGCGAAAGATACATCTTCATCGGAGCAGTTATACTGTCTTAGTGCCCATCTCTTTGTTTTGTCCGGCGCGTAAAGCGCATATTCCAGCTTATCATTGATGAAATAGAACGAAACCTCGTAATAAAAATCTATCTCCGGCTGAATGAGAAATCTGCCGCCGCTGAGGTCACGCAAGGCAAGTTCTTCTTTTGTAAGAAATTCAAGCCCGATGGAATCCGCGCCGTCTTTCGGCTTGACAACAAAGCGCTTTGCTTCGGGCAGCATATCAAGGCAGCAGACGGAATCGACAGTCGGGATTACGGGGTAGTTTTCCGCGGTCAGGTCAAGCAGATACTGTTTGCCCTTCATATCTGCCTTTCCCGTAAAGGTGTTAAAGGTTCTGAGCCTCTTTTGTTTTACGCGGTTTACAAATGAATTATATGTTTCTTTATAGCCGATAACGCTGCCCGTGTTTCTGAAAACAATAAGGTCCGCTGAGACTTCAAACCCTTCTGCACATTCGGGGTGGCAGAGCGCAACGTCAAAGCTCTCTTTCAGTTTATCGGTTATAAAAATATCCTCTTCGCAGTGAACTCTTCCTTTTGCCTGATAGTTTAAATCCGTCAGATAGAGTATTTTCTTCCGCTGTATGATGATGGTTATGATTGTCGTCGGTTATATAGTGACTGTGCTCGTGCTCATGAACTACCATGTGAGTATGTGTTGTGCCGTCATGAGTATGGGAGAAGGTGTGATTGTGAATGTGCGAGTGCTGTCTTATCAGCGTGTCGGCAACAACAAGCGCCGAGCCCGCAAGCATAACAATCAAAGCCGCGGCAAACAGCCACGAAAGGCTTTCCTTCAGGAACACAAACGACAGAAGCGCTCCGATAAAAGGTGCCGCTGCGTAATAGGCGCTTGTCTTCGCCGTGCCCAGCGTGTTCTGAGCCCGCACATAGAGAAAGATGCTCAGCCCGTATGCGACAAATCCAAGCATAAGCGCCGCGGCAATGTATTTAATATCGGGCATGGTTTCTTTTTTGATTAACGCTATTATGAGCGAACCCAGCCCCGAAAAAATCCCCTTAAGTATTACTATGTCGTAAGTGCTTTTGGAGGATATTTTTCTTGTGCAGTTATTCTCAAATCCCCAGCAGACAGTGGCAAGCAAAACAAACAGAGATCCGTAGGAAAAACGGAAGCTGTCGCTTCCCTCAAAAGAGAGAAGAATGCTTGAGAGCGTTATCAGCGAAATGGCGCTCCACAGTCTCTTTGACACGGCTTCCTTAAAGATAACGAGCGCAATCACCGTTGTAGCCGCAATCTCAAAATTGCTCAGAAGGGAAGCGTTTGCGGAGGAACCGTAACTGATACCGAGCATAAGAAAAATCGGCGCCGCTATGTCAAGAACAATCATTCCGATAACAAACGGGAGGTCTTTTCCCGACAGTTTTTCTTCCCTTTTTCTGCCTTTTCTGTTAAACAGCGACACTATGCCTATACCGATGCCGGCTCCAAGATAAAGAAGGGCGGCCATGGTTGCCGGGCCTGTTTTTTGCAGCAGGATTTTTGAAAACGGTAAATTGACAGCATAAAAGACCGCTGCCAGCACCGCGTATATTATTGCTTTTGCCTTACTCATATTATTACACCAATATTATTTTGATTTTTTGGTTCATCCCTACAAACCGGAATTTGCCGATTTCTTTTTTGAAGGTGTTCCGCTCCTGGAATTAACGCAAGAGGCATAAAACTCATAAAAAAGCAGCTATTTTCGCCCCATCGTCATATCCTTTCTTATACAGTTCCCTCAAAGAAGATATATCGGACGAAAGAGTTTTCAGATTGCCTATATTATCCGGTGCGATAATCAGCGCTTTGCCTTCCTGCTGAAGTTTTATCACTTCCGCAAGCTGTCGGGAATATAAGCTACTGCATTCGGCTAAGGCTTT
>JAILFM010000098.1 GCA_024697575.1 Clostridiales bacterium | reverse complement strand
CGCACTCATAACGGCGGCATCTTTTCCGCCTGATTTTGTCTCAAATCTTGAAATAAACAAATTATTTCTGCAATTTTTCGACTTCATCAGTCGAAAAACCTGCTCGCCGTTCTAAACACCCCGATTTAATCAGCGTTTCCTTTGATTTAACCGGAGTTTCAGTAAAAAAACTTTACCTTGATCACATGGCGGCAGGCAGACTGTGGCGCACAAAACAGTCCGCTTAATGCTGCTCGGTTCACCCGCCTGACATGGTTCACAGCGTTTTGTCGCACAGGACCCACACGCCACATGATCAAAGTAAAGTTTTAAGTCAAAATTCCTCTATATTATATATGTTATATTAAGAATTATCAAGTGTTTTTTTATTTTTTACCATATATTTAATAACGTCCTCACTCCTTTTGTAGTCAAGAACGGTTATATCGGTAGTTAAGTTATTTGTGATTTTTGAAAAAACGGAATCGGCTCTGTTAAGATTTTCTTCGCTGAGTGAAGTTAATATAATATCTTTCACCGTTTCCGCCTGTTTTTTAATTCCGTCCGAGCCCGTGAAGGAGAGAAAAAGAAGGTATTTATAGAGAGTGTCGCCCTTAACGTTGGATTCTCCCTTGGGAAGCGTCAGGTTAAAATCATCGCCTCTGTAGTTAATGGGGCTTTCCGGCGATATTTTAAAAGTGCCCGTGTAGTCAATAACGCTTTTAAAGGACGAAGGGTCAGAGCCCAGATAGCTGTCAATCTTTTTTTCACCGAGAATTTCAACTGCTTCCTTCAGTGAATTAACGCCGCCGGTTAAGTAATAGCTTGACAGAGACATAGTCGAAGAACCCGAAGTAACGGAAGTTCCCGGTGAAAACGCTTCAACCTCAATACCGCCGTCCGGTGCGGTAACAAGGCAGGTTAACACAAAGTCGAGATTCTTTTTTTCTTCATCAAAACAGTAAAAAAGGTAGTTTTTTTCAAATGAATCAAAATTCACTTCTTCTGTTTCGCCCTCTTCATTGTTTTCTTTCGGGCTTTCACCTGTTATCAGGGCATAGAGACTGTAATTGTATGAGGGCAGAACAAATATCAGTGAAAAGACGGCGGTGAAAACAACAAGGGCGGTAATTGAAAAAGCAATCCGCCTGATTTTTTTCTTTTTCAGTTTTTTATCCGTCTCAAAATAAGTGTTTTTTGCCATTTTTCTTTATTTCCTCAAAAGAAGTATTGCCGCCGTATCCGGCTCAAGCGTAACTTTGTTTTTGTTGACCTTTTGACCCGTCAGGCAAGCGTAATCGCCCTGCGGCAATATATACTCAACAGTAAAAGGGTTTCTGTTGGCGGCGACGGCAACGGTCTGAAGGCTGTTTTTTCTCAGATAAGCCACACAGCCGTCACGGTCCGAAAAGCCTTCAAAAACGCCGTCTTTGAAAACGGGATTTTCTCTTCTTATTTTACCCAAAAGGCGGTAATATTCTGTCAGCTCTTTGTTTTCATGCCCGTAGGGGTAGCATTTTCTGTTATAAGGGTCAACTCCGCCGTCAAGCCCCGCTTCGTCGCCGTAATAAATTGAAGGTATTCCGGGAAGGGTGAACTGCACGGTTGCGGCAAGCTTGAGAATCGGAAAAGCCGCGTTTTTTTCTTCTTCGTTTAAATACCCTTTAAAACGGTTTTTGTGGCTTGACTCGTATTTATCTTTTGTTGCGATTCTTGTCAGTATTCTCACGGTGTCGTGAGTTCCGATATGGTTCATAAGGCAGTCAACGGTTTTTTTCGGGTAGTTTTCGCACACCGTCATTATTTTGTCGATAAAGCCTTCCGCCCTGCCCGTTACGGCGTAGGTGATAACGGCGTCGGCAAACGGATAGTTCATAACGCTGTCAAGCTGCCTGCCTAAAAGATAGCGCCGCCTTTTTGAATACGCCGTTTTGTTTGACGCATCCTCCCACACTTCGCCTATAATCAGCGCGCTTTTGTCATAATCCTTGACTGTTTTTCTTAAGGCGTCAAGGAACTTATCCGGCAGCTCGTCCGCAACGTCAAGCCGCCAGCCCCCTGCGCCCAGAGAGAGCCACTTGACAAGAATTTTTGAAATATACTCAATGTAGCTTTCGTTTTCTTCATCGACTTCCGGCAATATGTCAATACCCCACCAGCTGTCGTATTTGTCGGGCCAGCGGCTGAATTTGAACCACTCGTAATAGGGCGAGGATTTTGAGTTATACGCGCCTTTTTCCGGATATTCGCCGTATTTGTTAAAATAGCGGCTGTGAGCGCCGGTGTGCGAAAATACGCCGTCAAGAATAACGCCTATATCTCTTTTTTTCGCTTCTTTACATAAAAAAGCGAAATCCTCTTCGGTGCCCAGAAGAGGGTCGGTTTTTTCATAATCCGCCGTATCGTAGCGGTGGTTTGAATAAGCTTCAAAAACCGGGTTGAGATAAATGAGAGTCACTCCCAGCGATTTCAGATAATCGAGCTTTGAGACAATACCCTTGAAATCACCCTGAAAAAAGTCATATCTGTCAATATCCCCGTTTTCGTCCGGCTCCCACACAGGCTCGTTTCCCCAGTCGGAGCGAAGAATTCTGCCCGGGGGAACGTTTTTCTTTTTTTCGCCCGAAAAACAGAACCTGTCGGGAAAAATCTGGTATATCACGCCGCCGAAGGCATTTTCGGGGGTTTCAAAATTTTCTTCATACACGGTCTGCTGGAACAGCTCCCCGCCGCCGGAAACCGTTGCGAAGGACGAAGAAGCTTTTGTGATTTCTTTCGTTTCACCGAAGGAGGTGAAAATGAATTTATAAAAATACAGCCCCGCTTTTTCGGGCGTAAAGGCGCACTGCCACCATTCTTCGTTTTCGCCCTGCATCGACTGCCAGAACATTTCAACCGTCCTGAATTCGCGCCCGTCCTCTCTTATCAGAAGAAAAGCCGATGTGCATTCACAGCTTCTTGGCAGAACTATCCTGAATGTTATTTCGGTTCCGCACTGCACCGCGCCGAACGGTGATTTGTGATAGGTATATCTTGAATTAAAGGGTATATGTTCCATATTTTCTTATACAGGCAGCTCCGTGATTTTTATCAGTGTGTCGGCAAAAAAGTAGCCGGCGTAGACAAGAAGGATGATAAGAATAATATAGGATACGGTTCTTATCCTTTTTCTTTTTTTCTGCCTGTGTTCAAAATCCGCTTTTCCGCCGTAGTATTCGCTGTAAGGCGTCACGCTCTCGCGCTCTGAAGGATTAAAAGTCTTTTTTGTGTGTTTATTCATAGTTTTTCCGTTTTTTCAAATTAAACCCATTTTTTCAAATTGTCATATATCTTTCTTTTGAACATCTTTTTCACCCTGATTGATAATGCCACATATATACATATATTTCAAGAATATTTTTCCGAAATTACGAAATCTATATCATTGATTTTGCACGAAAATACAAAATCTTTGAGAGAACAAGACAGGGGACGGTTCTCTGTCTTTCTGAAATTTTTAAGTCAAACTTTAAGATTTTATTGATTTTTGCAAAATCTTAAAGTATAATGCGCCATGTTTAGGGAAATATTGTGCGAAGTATGCGAAGTAAATATAATGTCTGACACTGTCATTTCAAATCAAGAGGTGAATTTATGATTATCAGAGAGCATTATATAAAGCAGATCAGACCTTTCTATGAGAGTGATCTGATTAAAATTATAACAGGTATACGCCGTTGCGGGAAATCCGTAATTTTGAGACAGATAATGAATGAGCTTGAATCTGCCGGAAAGAAATGCTTATTTTTGGATTTTGACCTGCGTCCTTTAAGGGTAAAGATTCCGGATGCCGATTCCTTGATTGCTTATGTGAATGATTATATCGGAAATGAAAAACTCTATATCTTCCTTGATGAAGTTCAAAACATCAAAGGGTGGAACGAAGCTGCAAGGACGCTCCGTCTTTATAACACTTCTGTATTCATCACCGGCAGCAATTCCAAACTGCTGTCCCGGGAGTTTACAAAAGAACTGTCCGGACGCTTTGTCTCATTCCGTATACGGCCGTTTGTTTACCGGGAAGCCAAAGAATATGCGAATCAAATGGGTCGCCGCTTTGAAATCGCCGATTATTTGCTTTGGGGCGGGTTTCCGGCAGCGCTTGAGCAGCGGGACGAAGAATCCATGAAGCGCTACCTTAACGACCTGAACAGTACCATCATATATAATGACCTTGAAAACCGGTACAATATCAAAAAGAAAGATGTATTTGAACATATCGTTGATTATATCACGGTTTCAAATGCCAGAATCTTCAGCGCAAAATCTATTTCCGATTATATGAAAGGGCAGAACATTTCTGTTTCCGTTCCGACAGTTTTAAAGTATCTCGATTATTTGAAAGAAGCGTACATTACAGAAGACATTCCCCTTTATTCTCCCAAAGCGAAGGCAAAACTCAACTATTATTATAAGCTTTATAATGAAGATGTATCCCTGAACAGCATCCGTGTATCCGATAACAGATATGATATTACGCATAATATGGAAAATATTGTTTTGAACGAGCTAATCTATCTTGGATACGAAGTAACTGTTTACAACAATAAAGGCCGTGAAATTGATTTCAGAGCAGTAAAAAACGGTAAGCTTTATCTGATTCAGGTTGCCTACAGTGTAGCGGAAGAAAAAACCTACGACAGGGAGTTTTCCGCATTTGCAGGTATTGATAACACGGCAAAAAAAATTATTATTACAAACGATGATATTGACTATTCAACATCAACTGTTTACCATTACAAACTACGGGATTTTCTTTTGATGGATGAACTTTAAATTTTCTCGCATACCTGAATTGTGCGGTATTGCCTTAAAATTATTGAAGTTTTTGACTGTTACTGATATAATATAATGAATTTTTGTTGATTTGTATTGAAACCGGGTGACATATGACTTATACAAAAGAACCTTACATTGACGACGGATTATTAAAAAGCGCGCTTTATGAGAGCATAAAGGGCAGGGACCTTAAAAAGGTTCTTCTTCTGCCGCCGGATTATACCCGCCTGTTTTCGGGGGCGGGCAAAATCACCGCGCTTTACTGCGAAATGCTTAAAGATAAATGTCATATTGACATTATGCCGGCTCTCGGGACTCACGAGCCCATGACGCGGGAGGAGTGGAACGCCTTTTTCGGGCAGGACGTTCCGTATGAAATGATGACGGTCCACCGCTGGCGCGAGGACGTTGTCAAAATCGGCGAAGTTCCGGCTGAATTTGTAAGCCGGGTGAGCGAAGGGCTTGTCAATGAAAAAATCGATGTTGAAGTCAACAGGCTGATTATTGACAAAAGCTACGACCTTATAATTTCCATAGGTCAGGTCGTGCCGCACGAGGTTGTGGGCATGGCAAACTACTCAAAAAACATCTTTGTCGGCTGCGGCGGCAAAAATATGATAAATTCATCCCACATGCTCGGCGCTTTTTACGGCATGGAGAGGATAATGGGCAAAGATTTTTCGCCCGTTCGCAGGGTCTTTGACTATGCGCAGGAGCATTTTCTCAAAGATGTTCCGCTTTTGTATGTTCTCACCGTCACTACAAATACCGGTCAGAGGACAGATATCCACGGTCTTTATATAGGCTCGGGCAGGGATAATTTTGAACAGGCTGTCGCCCTGAGCCGCGAAATCAATCTTATAAAAGTCGAAAAACCGTTTAAAAAGGTTGTCGTTTACCTTGACGAAAGGGAGTTCAAAACCACATGGCTCGGGAATAAGGCTGTCTACCGCACGAGAATGGCGATTGAAAGCGGCGGCGAGCTTATTATCCTCGCGCCCGGTGTCAGAAAATTCGGCGAGGACGCCCAAAACGACGCTCTTATCAGAAAGTACGGCTATGTCGGGCGCGAAAACGTGTTAAGGCTTGTCAGTGAAAATGAAGACCTTAAAGAAAATCTTTCCGTCGCCGCCCACCTTATTCACGGCTCTTCGGACGGCAGGTTTTCCGTCACCTACTGCACAAGGCATTTGACAAAAAGCGAGGTTGAAGGCGCGGGTTTCAGGTATGCGCCGTATGACGAAATCATCAAAAAATACGACCCGCTCACCCTTACCGACGGGTATCATACAATAGAAAACGAAGAAATCTTTTACATCTCTAACCCGGCTCTGGGTCTTTGGACCGTCTGAGCCGGACACAAATTGAATTGCACATTATCGGAGTCAGTTATGTCGGAAAAAAGAAATTTAAGAAATATTGCTATTATAGCCCACGTTGACCACGGCAAAACAACCCTTGTCGACGAGCTTTTGAAACAGAGCGGAACCTTCCGCGAGAACGAGCAGGTTGCGGACAGAGTCATGGATTCTAACGACCTTGAAAGGGAGAGGGGAATAACCATCCTTTCAAAAAACACCTCCGTTCACTATAAAGGGACAAAAATCAATATTGTCGACACCCCGGGTCACGCCGATTTCGGGGGCGAAGTCGAGCGCATTCTTATGATGGTTGACGGCGTTCTTCTTCTCGTGGACGCCTTTGAGGGCTGTATGCCGCAGACAAGGTTTGTGCTTAAAAAAGCGCTCAACCTTAAAAAGAAGGTTCTTGTTGTTATCAACAAAATCGACAGACCGAACGCCAGACCCTACGAGGTTGTGGATGAGGTGCTTGACCTTTTTATAGACCTTGGCGCGGATGAGGACCAGCTTGAGTTTCCGGTCGTTTACGCCAGCGCGAAAAACGGCTATTCCTCCATTGATCCCGACAGCCGCGAGGGCGATATGAGAGTGCTGTTTGACGCCATTCTCGAAAATATAGACGCCCCTTCGGGCGACCCGGACGGTCCTTTGCAGGTTCTTTTTTCATCCCTTGACTATGACGATTATATCGGCAGGATAGGCATAGGCAGAATTGAAAGGGGCAAAGTCAGGAGAGGCCAGCAGGTCACCCTTTGCAAAACCGACAAAACCACTCAGAACGTCAAAATCTCAAGGCTTTATCAGTTTGAAGGGCTTTCAAGGGTGGAGTGCGAGGAAGCCTCGGCAGGCGATATAATATGCGTGTCCGGAATCGAGGGTATAAACATAGGCGAAACTGCGTGCGACCCCGAGCATGTTGAACCGCTCCCGTTTATTAAAATTGACGAACCTACGATTTCAATGAACTTTATCGTCAACGATTCGCCCTTTGCCGGCAGGGAGGGCAAATTCGTCACTTCCAGAAATATACGCGACCGCCTTTTTAAAGAGGTTGAAACCAACGTTTCAATGCGCGTTGAGGAGACGGAGACAACGGATACCTTCAAGGTCAGCGGCAGGGGTGAGCTTTCACTTTCCATCCTGATTGAAACCATGCGCCGTCAGGGCTATGAATTCCAGGTTTCAAGGCCGAAGGTTATCACAAAGACAATCGACGGCGTTCTTCACGAGCCCATGGAGCTGCTCATTGTCGAGGTTCCGGAGCAGTATGTGGGCGCGGTTATCGAAAAACTCGGATCGCGTCACGGCGAGCTTGAAAATATGGGTACAAGGGACGGCGGTTCCACCCACCTTGAGTTTCGCATTCCCTCAAGGGGGCTTATCGGCTACCGCAGCGAATTTCTGACGGACACCAACGGCAACGGTATCATGAACCAGCTTTTCGCGGGTTATGAGCCGTATAAGGGCGAAATAAAAACCCGTTCCACAGGCTCAATCGTTGTGCACGAGACGGGTGTAACCTCCGCCTACGGCCTTTTCAACACTCAGGACAGGGGCAGGCTTTTTGTCGGAGCCGGGGTCGAGGTGTATGAGGGCATGATTATAGGCGAATGCGCAAAGAGCGAAGACGTTGTGTGTAACGTATGCAAAACAAAGCACCTTACGAACACGCGCGCGAGCGGTTCGGACGAAGCGTTAAGGCTTGTTCCCCACTCGGTTTTAAGCCTTGAGCAGTGCATGGAGTTTATCCGCGACGACGAGCTGCTTGAAGTCACTCCGCAGTCTCTTCGTTTAAGAAAGCGCGTGCTTTCAAAGGAACAAAGGCTTAAACAGCAGTTTAGGAACAAATAATTTCTTCAGGGACGGCTTCAGATGAACAAAACAGCTTTAGCCCTTGGCAGCTTTGACGGTCTGCACAGGGGACATATGCGCGTTTTAACCTCCGCTTTGAGTTTTAAAGAGCGGGGGTTTGAGAGCGTTGCCCTGCTTTTTGACGAGCACCCGCTGTTATATATCGGCGGCGAGGCTCCGCCGAAGCTTCTTCAGAAAAGCGAAACAGAAAAAATACTGGAAAATCTCGGCATTAAAACACATTATATTTCTTTTTCAGAAATAAAAGACCTTTCCTGCGAAGATTTTTTCAATGAATATATAATTAAAAGACTTAACGCCGGCGCGGTTTGCTGCGGCTGGAACTACCGTTTCGGCAAAGGCGGCGAGGGGGACAGTGAAAAGCTGAGAAGTCTGTGCAGCGACAGCGGCATTGAGATTAAAATCAGCGACTGCCTCACCTTTGAAAGCAAACCCGTGTCTTCAACGCTGATACGCTCCTGCATTGAAAACGGAGATATAAAAAAGGCGAACGCGATGCTCGGCAGGCGTTTTTGCTACACCGGCGCTGTTGTTCCCGGCTGCCAACGCGGCAGGCTTATCGGCGCGCCTACCATCAATCAGTATTTTGACAACGATTTTATTGTGCCTAAAACCGGCGTGTATTCTTCCGTGACGGAGGTTGACGGCAGATACTATCACTCCGTTACCAACATAGGCTTAAGACCGACCTTTGAAAATGAGGATTTAAGGAGCGAAACTTATATAATTAATTTTGACGGCGACCTTTACGGCAGAGATATAAAAGTAAGTCTTATAGACTATATCCGCGGTGAAAGCCGCTTTGACAGCATTGACGCTCTGAAGGAGCGCATAGTCATG
>JAILFM010000069.1 GCA_024697575.1 Clostridiales bacterium | reverse complement strand
TGCGTGAGCCGTGAGCCCCTCTTTCTCGGCGAAAAGGGCAACATCACCGGCGACAGACGAAAGAGCCTGCTTTGTAAAATATGTGTACTGAGTCTTTTTGACAAAGTCGTCAACCGAAAGCGGGCTTGAGAATTTTGCCGTACCTCCGGTGGGAAGGGTGTGGTTGGGGCCCGCAAGGTAGTCGCCGAGCGCCTCGGGGCAGTGCCTGCCCATAAAGACAGAGCCGGCGTGGCGGATTCTGTCAAGAAAGTCAAACGGATTGTCAACACAAAGCTCAAGGTGCTCGGGCGCAATATCGTTGGCGATTTCTATGGCGCATTCAAGATTTTCGGCGATAATTATCTTGCCGTTATTGTCAATCGAAGCTCTCGCGATTTCACTCCGTTCAAGAAGGGGCAGTTGTTTTTCAATTTCACCCTGAACGGCAGCTGCAAGGTAATCGTTATCCGTAACAAGCACCGCGCTCGCGTTTTTGTCATGCTCCGCCTGTGAGAGAAGGTCCGCCGCAAGGAAAGCGGGGTTTGACTTTGAGTCGGCAACAATGAGGATTTCGCTCGGTCCCGCTATCATATCGATTGAGACAACGCCGAAAACCTGCTTTTTCGCCTCGGCGACAAAGGCGTTTCCCGGACCTACGATTTTATCGACCTTCGGCACACTTTCAGTGCCGTAAGCAAGGGCGGCAATCGCCTGCGCGCCGCCGACCTTGAAAATTCTGTCAACGCCCGCGACATAAGCCGCCGCAAGTATGGCGGGGTTCACACTGCCGTCCGGCCGTGGAGGAGTTACCATAACAACCTCTTTAACGCCGGCGATTTTTGCGGGGATTGAGTCCATAAGCACTGTTGACGGGTAAGCGGCAGTGCCGCCGGGTACATAAAGACCCGCCCTGTCAACCGGGATCACCTTCTGACCCATGACGACGCCCGGCGTGTCATTTATAATGAATGAGGAGCGCTTTTGATGAAGATGGAACTTTGTGATATTATCAGCCGCTTTTTTGATTACGTTCAAAAACTCCGGTTCAACGCTCTCAACGGCTTTTTCAATCTCTTCCTTTGTAACAACAAGGCTTTCAAGACGCGCTTTGTCAAACCTTTCACTGTATTCAAAAAGGGCTTTATCGCCGTTTGCCCTTACATTTGCGATAATTTCGCTGACAATTGACGACACATCGACCTGCGGCACTGCTCTTGAAAAAATCTCACTGTTCGGTTCCTGACCGTATTTCATTATCTTTATCATTGCTTTTCCTCCGTCAGGCGCGAAATACCCTCAACAGCCCTGACTATCTCTTCATTTTTAAACTTGAAAGACGCTTTGTTGGCTATCAGCCTTGCGCTTATGGGAACAACAGACTCAAAAACCTTAAGATTGTTTTCGCGCAGGGTTGAACCCGTTTCCACAATATCGACAATAACGTCGGAAAGCCCGAGTATAGGCGCAATTTCAATTGAGCCGTTTAGGTGGATAATGTCAATATCCCTGCCGGTACCGGCGTAATAATCACCGGCGATTTTTGAAAACTTCGTTGCGACTCTCAGCGCCCTTTGAGGGTTGTCGACAAAATCGGCGGGAGCGGCGACAGCCATGCGGCATTTGCCTATACCGAGGTCCAAAAGCTCATAAACCGCCGGCTCATATTCAAGAAGAATATCCTTGCCGGCAACGCCTATGTCGGCGGCTCCCCTCTCAACATAAATGGCAACGTCCGAGGGCTTGACCCAGAAATACCTTACCCCCGCTTCGGGGTTTTCAAAAATCAGCTTTCTGTTTTGCTCTTTTATCGACGGGCACTCAAAGCCCGCCCTTTCAAACATATCATAAACCTTTTCGCCGAGTCTGCCCTTGGGCAGTGCAACATTCAACATATTTTTCACCCTTAATCAACCGGCAGCCTGTCGGTGTAAACGGCAAAGCCGATGGCTTTTGACTTCTTTTTCATTTTTTTCATCAGGTTATCATACTGACCGCCGCTCAGGACACTGTCCGCAGCGCCGTCAACAAAGCCCTTGAAGACAACGCCGTTATAGTAGTTCATATCGCTCACAACGGAAAAATCAATATTGACTTCGTCCGCAATGCCCGCTTTGTCAAAGCTTTTGATAATATTTTCAAACAGGGCAAATTCTCCACCCAGGCCGACACCGGATAGTATTCTTCTCAGCTCCGGCATAATCTTTTCCGGCTTGCCGTAAAGTGAAATAAGCTCTTTAATCGCTTTTATGTATTCTTCTCCAGCGCCGTTCTCCCTGCAAATCCGGGCGGCTTCGTGGGCGTTTTTTTCGCCGAAAAGTGAAATAAGCCTGTTTTTGACGCCTTTCAAATCCCCCGCCCTGTCAATCAAAGCGGAAACAATGTCAAGGTCGGACACGTCGAGAATGAATTTTCCGCTTATTGCCTGAAGGCTCTGCACCGCCGTTGACACAACGCCGGCTATGCATTCGCCGTCGACTTTGCCGATACATTCAAGACCGGACTGCATAATCTCCTTAAAAGTGTTCGTACCCTTTGAGATACGGTAAACGTTTTCGTTATAATACAGCCTGCTGATTTCATCGGGACTGTCTTTGATATTCTTAATTATCGAAAGAGTGACGTCGGGCTTAAGCGCCATCAGCTTTCCGCTTGTATCCGTGAAGGTGATAACATTATCCGAAACAAGAAAATCCTTGTTTTTCGCATACAGGTCATACTCTTCAAATTTACTCATGCGGTAGGGTCTGAACCCGTTTTTGAAATATATCTCGCGAAGGGCAAAAATAATTTTTTCGCCGCCGCTTATTACACTGTCATTGATTATCATTTTCTTTCTCTCCGCTTTTAAGCTTTTTGAGCGCCAGAGTATATCCGCCCTGACCGTAATTGAGGCACCGGCTCACCCGGCTTATGGTGGCGGTGCTCACGCCCGCTTTTTTCTCGATATTCAGATAGTTCATTCCCTCGCTCAAAAGCTCCGCCGTCTCAAGCCTTTTCGCCATATCAGTCAGCTCCCTGACCGTGCATATATCGTCAAAAAACGCCCTGCACTCTTCCTTTGTCTCAAGCTTTAAAATAACTTCGTAAAGGCGTTCGACTGACTTTGAATGATAGTCGGACATAAAGCACCTCCGTGTTTCTTTTCAGGAATTCGGGTTTATTCTTTTCTTTTCCCTGGCGTAGGATATAAAGAACACCGGCACAAGCAGCAGCATGGCAGAGCACCACGCCGTCTGGTTTGCAAACACAACGGCATCGTATCCGAAGCGGGGAATCACAAGATAACTCATAATGCCCCTGGCAAAAAGCTCCAGAACGCCGGCAAACATCGCCGGAAAACTGTGACCCATGCCCTGAATCGCGGCGCGGAAAATGAACAGAAGCGAAAGCACGGGATAAAAGAAGCAGCAGGTTCTCAAAAACTGCGAAACAAGCTCAAGAACCGCGTCCGGATTTTCCTTTATAAACAGGGAACCGAGCTCTTTGCCGAAGAAGAAAGCGAAGGCTACGGCAAGGAGCGTGTAAAGCATGGACATACCTATGGAACTGTACATTCCCTCTTTTATCCTGTCCATACGCCCTGCGCCGAGATTCTGGCCGCAATAGGTCGCCATTGTGGCGCCGAAGGTCTCCGCAAGGAGCATAAGCATAAGCTGTATTTTGCTCCCGATTGTAACCGCCGCAATAACATCCGGACCGAGGCCGTTCACAGCCGTTTGAAGCATTATGGACCCGATTGCCGTCACCGACATTTGAAGCGCCATGGGAAGCCCCGTAACAACAAGCTTTTTTGAAACCTGCGCGTCCGGTCTCCCCTGTTGTGAATTAAAGTGAACTATTTTAAACTTTTTGATGATTATTATCAGCGCCAGAACTGCCGACACCGTCTGGGCAATAACCGTAGCTATGGCAACGCCGAGGCAGTCAAGGTGGAATATTCTGACCATAATAAGGTCGAGGACAATATTCAGAAGCGATGAAAAAATAAGGAGAAGAAGCGGCGTTCTGCTGTCGCCGAGCGAGCGCATAACGGCGGCAAAAAGGTTATAAAACAGCGTTGCCCCGAGCCCCAGAAAGACCGTGCCGATATAATCATACGCCATGTCATATATTTCAGGAGGCGTATGCATAAGCTTTAAAATAACAGGCGTGCCGAAATAGGTCGCAAGGGTCAAAACAACAGCGGCAACGCCGGTGTGATAAACGCTGTTAGCGAAAGTCTTTTTGAGTTTTTCCTCGTTTTCTTCGCCGAAAGCCTGCGACAGGGGTATTGAAAATCCGGTCACAAGCCCCGTCACAAACCCAATAACAAGAAAGCTGATTGAGCCCGTCGAGCCCACGGCGGACAGTTGCAGCGTGCCGGCAAAACGCCCGACAATAATGCTGTCAACCATATTGTAAAACTGCTGAAAAACCTGCCCGAGCATAAGCGGCAGGCAAAAATTAAGAATAAGCTTTGCGGGTTTGCCCTTTGTTAAGTCCTTTACCATGTGATGCCTGTATTACTCTGCCTTTTCTCCGGTTATCCGGTGATAATGTATTTTGTCAAATTCATGCTCTTGCGGCGCGCGCCTCTGTCAAGAACGCAGATAACGGGACCGTTTTCACCTTCATAAACTGTCAGATCCTCAGCCTCAAACTCTTTGCCGATATTGCGGGTAAACTCCGTTTTCACTTCACCCGTATCAACATCAACGGAAAAAACGCGTTTAAGGTCGTTTTCCTCATCACTTGACATATATAGCTTTCTGCCGTACATTTCAGCACCCTGAATGCGGTCAACGGGCTCGGAAAGAGGTATTGTTTCAATAAGCTTCAATCCGTCAATCGAAAAAACATTCAAAACGGCGGCGTTGCTCCACTCGGCGGTGTAAATCACCTGCTTTTGAGCGTCAAAAGCGCACCACGGCACACCTTCAATGTGAAGCGACTGCGGCAGTTCATAATATTTGCCGGTGAATTTCAGCGTTTGGGCATCATAGAGAACGATAAACGGGTGAAGATAATCCGGTCCGTCCTCAATGGCTGCGTATACTATGCCGTCATAACAGGTAAGACCGCCTATGTGATCGCATCCGAGAGCCTTAAGCTCTTTCGGAATGGGAGAAGTATTGATCAAAAAGATTTCGCCGTCGCTCATCCTTGCTTTGCCGAGGTTTTTCTTACCGCTGAAATAGTAATACGTGCCGTCGTTTGTCACGCCCTGATTGCTCATATAGTAATCTTCAAGAACATACCTGTGCCTTGATATAACCTCGGCCCCGTCGGGCGAGGGCAGATTTTTTTCGTCCATACCGACTATAAGAAGCATCAGAGCGGAAATGAGTGCAACACACTTTTTAAAAATCACATATGAAATGCCGTACATAACAGTGCCTCCGTATAACGCCGCTTTCAGCCATTAATCGGTTTATTATAATATAAACCGCCGCCGTTTTCAATGGATATTGTGAGAACAGGTTGATTTTATATGAAAAAAAATATATAATCTACACAGTTTAAGCGTTCGGCGGCTGCCGGCCGCCTCAGAATTTCCGGAGGAATGCCTATGGGTGAGCGGATAAAAAAAGCAATCGGCGTCAAAGGGGATTTCAAAACTGCCGTTTTGCCGATGATGAACTATTCCTACGCCAATATTTTTATGGGCGGCGCCGGGTACATCATCAGCATGTATTTCATGGTTTTTTTAACGGACGTTGTCAACCTGCCTTTGAACAAAGCCGGAATAATCGTTATGATTGCCACCGTCTGGGACGCTGTCACAGACCCCGTAATGGGCATTATCACGGACAGAACCCGTTCAAAATACGGCAAGCACCGGGTTCACCTGCTCTTGGGCATTCCGCTGCTTGTTGTGTCGTATTCGCTTTTGTGGAACGCCTTCGGCGTTGACGCCGCCTCAAGACCCGGCTTTGCGATGCTCTATTTCGTTCTCGTATATATGCTCTACAAAACGGCGTACACCGTCATCGCCGTACCGCACACGGCAATGCTGCCGGAGCTTGCGCCCGAATACGACCTTCGCACGCAGTATAATTCCGTCGGCTATATTTTCAATTCCGTCGGTATGGTGCCTTCGTTTCTTATTGTTGTCGCCGTCCTTTCTCTCTTCGGCTCAAACGACAACCTGACTTCCGGGTCAAAAACTCCGTTTCTGATAATCGGCGTTTTTCTTTCGATATGCTATGGCGGCGCAACGTTTGCGACGTTCAAAACGATAAAAGAAGCGGACTCGCGCTCTTTGAAGCCGGAAAAGCTGGATATTAAATATATCCTCAACGAATACCGCCTTGTTTTTGCGAACAAATCCTTCCGCCAGTACTTCTTTATGAGCGTTTTTTATCAGTTTGCCACCGGCTTTTACGCCAATACAAAGGTTTATTTCATAAAATATTTAGCAAACCAGTACGGCAAATATGCTCTGTTTAACGCCGTGGCGGGGGTTGCGGAAGCTTCCGCTTTTCCGCTCAATTACGCGCTGACCATGAAATTCGGCAAAAAGAAATGCGGCAGTATCGTAACGCCGCTTATGATAGTAGGGCTTGCAATCGGGCTTTTCATTCAGCCGGACACCGGAAACAGCATGTCCGCGGTGTGGTTCGTACTTATGCTGCTGTCAATGATACTTTATCCCTTCGGTATGTCCGGCCTCGGCTTTGTGACAAACAACATTTTCCCGGACCTTACGGATGTTGACGAAATGATAACCGGAAGGCGGCGCGAGGGCGTGATCTCCACCTTTAACACTCTTATCAAAAAGAGTATAGGCGGCGTAATGGCGGCGATAGTCGGCTTTACTCTCCAGTCCTTCGGGCTTGTCACGGGCGACACGGTGGCTGAATATGAAAAAGCGACAGGAGCTCTCTTCACCCAGAGCGCCGGCGCGGTAATGGGAGTACGCCTTTGCGTTGCCGTGATACCGATATTGGCTTCGCTCGTTTCATTGTACCTTCTTCATAAATTCCGCATGACAAAGGACGACCACGCTTTGATAAGAGCGGTCATTGCCGAAAAGAAGGAAAACGGGCGAATTGAACTGACGCAGGAACAGACCGAAAGGCTCGAAACAATATCCGGCAAAAAAATGAGCGAAATGTGGATAGGGAAAGAAACAGCGGATATATGAAAAAATAAAGGAAACGCTGATTTAATCGGGGCGTTTCCTGAAATAATCCGGCTTTATCAGCCGGAATTACGGGAGAAAAAAATATGGCAAATATTGACATCACAAAAACTCAGCCCGACGCTCCGAAGCCGGGATTCAAAACCTTTTTTAAAGCGTTCCTGTTTTATCTTGTGCAGTTCACCTGGGGGCTGCCCGTCAACCTTGTCGGAGGCATCGCCTTTTTATTCTGCGTGATTGTTAAAAAGAGAAAGTATCAGCGCTTCGGCTACGCTTTCATAGTCTTTCTGCCCTGGAACGCGGGCGGACTTTCGATGGGGCTTTTCATCTTTGTCAAAGCCGACCACCCGAACAAAACCTGGACCTATAACACCCGCATTCACGAATACGGCCACACATGGCAGTGCCTGCTGCTCGGTCCCCTCTATTACCTTGTTGTCGCCATCCCCTCCGCCGTGTGGTGCAATTTTTTTGACGGATACAGAAAAAGAAACTCCGTTTCTTACTACGCCTTATACTGCGAAGCGTGGGCAAACAGCTTCGGTCAGAAATTCAGTAATATGAAGATGGTGCCTGAAACATCTTGAAAATGCATATGACGATATAAACAGTCTCGTTTCAACAGGTAAACACATTGTTTACGGATAAAAGCATCAGCAATACTCTTTTTTGGAGTTCATCTTCGCCAATACCGAGGCGGCGTAGTCCCCGTCTTCGGACCCGCAGATTAATATTCCGGCAGTAATAACAACGGCTAATGTAAGAACTGAACTGATTATCATGGTTTTTATTCCTTTCATGTCAATCTTTTTTCGGTCGGCGCATTTTCT
>JAILFM010000062.1 GCA_024697575.1 Clostridiales bacterium | reverse complement strand
AGCGTTTTGAATGCTTTCTGAATAAGTGCCTCGTTTTCAGGATCGGCAAAAGCAGTCGCTTCATCCAGCACAATTATCGGAGCATCTTTAAGAATTGCCCGTGCCAGAGCAACGCGTTGCTGTTCGCCGCCCGAAAGGTATGTGCCTTCCGAGCCAATCAATGTATCAATTCCCTGCGGCAGTTTTTCGATTATATCGTCGCATTGCGCCGCGTGCAGAGCAGAGAGGACTTCTTCCCTTGAAGCGTCAGGGCTAGCGGCGCGGACATTTTCAAGAATCGATGTCTTGAAAAGACGGGTGTTCTGAAACACAAAAGCAACCTTCTCCATCAGAACATGCGGGTCAATATCCTTTACATTGACATTTCCGACTTCAACAGCTCCGTCTGAAACATCCCAGAATCTCGGAATCAGACTTGCCGCCGTTGTTTTGCCGCCGCCCGAAGGACCGACGAGCGCGACAGTCTGACCGGGCAGGACTTTGAAAAAAACATGTTCAAGCGCCGGAACATCTGTTCCGTCATATGTAAAAGTGACATTTTTGAACTCAACGCCGTTGTTTTCCGGCTTCTGAGGATTCTTTGTCACTTCCAGAACAGGCGCTTTCATAACCGTATCGATGCGCGCAAGCGCTGTCTGTGCAAGCATAAGACCGGAAGCCGCAAACATTATTCTTGCAAGCGCAGTTGAAATAATTGCGGAAAACACAGAGTAAAACGCAAAGTCTGTTACAAATTCCGCAAAGCTTCCGCTTCTGAGCGCAGACGGAGCGATTATCAGAGCCGCGGGAACAAGAAAGATGAATACGCCCTCCGTGCAGGTAAGGTTTACCGACTGAGGAACACGGCAGACGCCGCCGGTGTATCTTTCCGCCTTGCCGCTGTAATCTTCAATAGCCGCCTTGAATGCTCTGAATGAATATACAGTCTGCTGAAACACCTTTACAACCGGAATGCCGCGCACATATTCGGTGCCCGCTTTACTCATTACATCCTGCGCTGTCTGATATTCCATCATCAGCTTCTTGTTTTTGCCGCCCATCATTGTAAACATAGCCGCAACAGATATTACCGCCGCGAGCAGACAGGCGCAGCCCATTCTCCAATCGAAGACAAACATTAAAACAATCATGGCAATAAACATCGCCGCGGTTCCGACAATATCTGCAAGATTGTGTGCGAGCAGTGTTTCGGTCTCTGCCGCGCCGCCGACAAGGCGGTTACGCAGAAGACCCGACGCATTGTTGTCAAAGAATCCGAGAGGCGTTTTCATCATATGAGCAACGCCCTGCTTGCGTATATTGGCGGCAGTCCTGAACGCCGCGAGGTGAGTGCACATCAAAGCGCAGAAATAAATGATTATACCGCCGAAAGCAAAGCCGAATGCTATCCAGCCGTATTTCGCTATCTCAGTTGCTTCTGCCCAGTTTGGAGCGACTCTTATTAAATCTCTCGCAACAAGCCAGATGCAGATATACGGAATCATACCCATAACCATAGCAACGGCTGACAGCGCAAGGCCGAGAAATGTCAGCGTTTTGTATTTCCCTGCGTATCCGAGCAGGGAGGCAATTTCATTTTGCTTTTTTTCTTTCATATCAAATCTCCTATAAAAAGTCAAGTAGTAATTAACTAACTTGCTGTAATTTGATAGTAATATTTGATAACCGAATGTGGTTATATATGAAGGCTTTGCCTTCATAATTGCTGCACAGCATAGAGTGTTTGAATTGTCAAGAGCAGAAGCGTAGCGACTCTTGACAATGAAAATAGTCTATGCTATGTCAGATCTTATCATCAGTTCCGGATGGAAGGGCTCATGATTGTTCAGCATAGCAAATACAATTCTTGCGACTTTTCGCGTTAGAGCAATGATTGCCCGTCCGGAACCTTTTGTAATTTTCATGGTATGATAATCTTTCATAAGTTTCCATTCAGATGTGTTTTTCGGTTGTCGGATGATACCCATAGCTACCTGTACAAATGCTGTCCTTAATTCCTGTGGTCCCCGTTTGGTAATGTGCCCCATGTGGACAACTTCCGCTGACTTGTGAACTTTTGGGACAATGCCCAAATAAGATGAAAACTTCTTGAAATCCCCATGAAATCTTTCCATTTCATCAATGTATGATGCAATTGTCGTTGCTCCTACAAAACCGATTCCCGGCATTGTCATCAGCAACTCAACATTTTCATTGTCTTTTGTAATTTCCTGAATTTGTTCTTCAATTTTCTTGACTTGCGCATAAATCCCGTCTAAAATACTGAGTGTCACTTCAAGTGACGAGGCAGTGAATTGTGAGAAGTTGTGATCTGCGAGATCGTTTATCAATTCCTGCCTTTTCTTTTTGCTCTGAAACTGAGCTGTCTTCGTTTCAATCCCATAGCCCAAAAGCATTCCATGAAGTTGATTCTTGATCTTCACAGTACTGGAAACCAGGATACTTCTGGTTTTCAGCATTCTTCTTATCTCTTCACTTGTCTGACTGCAAAGATGAGATTCCGGAAGCATTTCCTTTGACAAAAAGAAAGCTAATGTCGCTGCATCGTTTGAGTCCGTTTTCTTGGTACTCATCGTAATAACTTTAAACTTACTTGTGTTTACTACCACAACGCCGAATCCTTCCGATTCCATTTGATTCTTGAAATATCTGGCGTTACCGGTTGCTTCCACTGCAAGCTCTATACTGCACTCTTGTCCAGATTCAAGGATATGAAGTTTTTCGCAGAATGTCTTGTATCCTTCTTTGTCCGTACGATAAACACCGTTCAGTACTACTTCACCTGTTTCTTCGTGTACTGCGTGTACGGTAAACTGCATCTTGTGTAAATCTACTCCTACACAAATACGTGGTAAGTCTTCTGTTTTGCTCATTGCTTTCTGTCTCCCTTTTTTTATTTCCAGCAAGACAGCTTCTGTTTTGACAATCCGAGCCAATCTCCTATTAGACCTGACATTTCTGCCGATCATTGCATGATTCGATGCTAACTCTTCATTCTCCTTTGCGACCTCTTGGATCAGTAACTATGACGAATTAGTATCTACTCTGTCTTCCTGTTACTTCAATTATAACATTTAACAGAGTTCTCGGACCCCCTTACCACTTACTTTTTATCATGCCTCCATTCTTACAGATTTTGATTTTTCAGCGCTTCACCCATAGGCACTTTTCTTATTTTAAGGAACATAAGAGCTGCCACAGAGGCATAACTCAGGATTCCCATAATAAACAGCTTTACAAAACACATATCTGAAATAATATACGGTATATATCCCGACATTTTATAATAAAGATAATATCTGAACGCCCATTGCAGAAGAAGTTTTATAAGCGGAATTGAAATCAGCAATGATGCAGCAACAGCGGCTGATGTTGCAAGCAGATATAATTTTGCGATTTCCCCGTTTTTGAAACCGAGTATTTTCGTCATCGCGATTGAACGGCTGTTTTTTTCTATAACCTGCTTTGTCAGCAGGAACATAAGCAGAAGGAATATGATTACGCCGAAATACATAAAGTAATCCATAAAGCCGATGAGCGAAGAAAGCTGGTCAACAATTTTGGTAGCGTCCTGCAGCATTATTGTTGTATAAATATCTTCTTCTTTTATATCCTTCAGTTCATTGTTGCTGAAATATCCGTTGAAATAACCATCGTCCTTTTCAAAAACATCAAGGTAATCTTCGCGCGGCATATAAACGGCAAGAGATGCGAGATAAGGATAATCGCCCGCAATTGTGAATGAATAAGTTTTAGTGGAATAAGGTTCTTTAAGCGTCAACTCATCACCGATTTCATAGCCGAACTTTTTCATAACGCCTTCCGAAACAAGAACCTTGCCTGCGGGAATGACAGCTTTAATATATTTGCTGTCGTCTTCAATTCCGTAAACCGAAACGCCATCTTTCACAAAACCTTTGACATCTGTATCAAGCGTAGTAAGGCAGAATTTTTCCGCCTGTTCATCTGCTGTTGTAACAGAATCGGATTTGACAATATACTGGTAATCGGAAACCATTGTTTCTCTTGCCAGAACCGAATAATCCTCAAACATCGGACCGAACAGCATACCGAAAACCGCCAGTGTTCCGCCGAACAGAATTCCGAAAAACAAAACTACATATGAGCCGATATTCTGAAAGAATATGCGCATGCCGAATCTCTGCAAAAACGGCATTTTTGTGTTCAGGCGGACTGCTCTGCGCCTTCTGTGCCCTGCTGTTTCACCTCGCAGGAAGTCAAGCGGGCGGATTTTAAGCTTGCGCACAAGCACGAGCGTATTGATAACCAGCATAAGCACAACCGAACTTACTGTTGTCATCAGAAACGCCTCGCCGTTTATCAGGGTTTTATATGTTACAAGCGAATAGCTCGAATAATAAACTTTTACAAATAAATCCTCAAAAACGGTGTAGCCGAGTATGTTGCCTGTAATCACAGCCAGAGCGGTAACAATTACAGGCAGGGCAAGATAGTGCCTGACAAGTTCTCCTTTGCTGTATCCCGAAGCTCTGAGCGTTCCGATTGAGGTCGCTTCTTTTGAAATTGTGTTTGAGATTGTTACCGCAAAAACAAACGCCAGAATCACAAGCATTATATAGAGCATAAGGATTACACTCGCCTTATCTGAGCTCATATCATCGCCCGTAAAGGTGATTGCCATATTCTGATATTGCGGAATATAATCTTTTATATCAATCAGGTCGCTGTTATCTATTTTTACATCAAGCAGTTTTTCAAGTTTGCCGAGAGTTTTGCGGATATCCGAAGTGTCATAAATTCCTGTAGCGTCAACCTTGTCAATGATTGAATAGATTTTATCAAAAGAAAAATCAAGACCCGATTCAATGTCGCTGTCTTTTTCAAGCTTGTCAAAATCAATTTCCGGTGCCTCTTTTTTATCCATATCGAGGCTGCCCATCATATTTTCGGCGCCTTCAAACGCGCTACGCATATCTTTGAGAGCTTTCTCGGTTGTGCCGAGACGCGCGGCGGAAAGAGCTTCAACAGAGGTGCTGTTCTTTTTGCAGTAATAATCCAGCAGAGCCTGAGCCGCATCTTCCTGAGTCAAGCCTGAAATCTCAAGCGCCATTGCGGCAAGGTCATCCTGTGTAAGTCCGGCCATTTCAAGGGCTTCATCAAGAAGCTCCTCATCGCTGAGTTTGTTTGAATCCGACGCAAGTTTCAGCTTCTGGGCGGAGGTAAGTCCTGCTTTTTCAATCATCGCCGAATACATCTGTTCACGGGTCATTCCCGATTTTCGGAGCAGAATGTCAAATGTTTCCTCCTGTGAAAGAGAGGCAATCGCGTCTTTTACCGCATTTTCGCCTGCCGATGTTACCTTTTCCCCAATTTCATTCGCTGCATCGGTAAACATTTTTTCGAGGTCGGATGAAAGTGCGGTTGCATCATTCCATACTGAGTCAACTTGCGTCTGAATAAGTTTTTCGTCATACTTTTTGATGATGTTCTCAAGTGATTTGATAAGCTTTTCGGAACGGTCATTCTGTTCGCTTTCGTCTTTAAACGGAGAATTGTATTTCCAGGCGTAGTTATAAAAAAGATGAGCATCTCCGAGATTATCGAATCCTTCATTTGTTGTAATTGCTACGCAGAAATTAACCGCGCTGAACATCATATCCGTGTTGTTTTCATACAGGCAGCTGTAATCCGGTAGTGCGACAAATCCCGTAATTTTGTAACTGCCATTTGAAAAGCTCAGATTGTCGCCGATTTTAACACCGTTGGTTACGGCAAAGAGGCTGTCAACGGCAATTTCATCAGCGGAAGACGGCATTTCACCTTCCATAAGACAGACGGTATTGACGGTTTGTCTTTCGGGATAAACCCGCACGGTTTTCACTGTGTCAGCGTCAAAATCCGTAAGTTTTTCATTTTTGTAATACAGATTGTAAAATTTGAGATTACCTGCTTTTTCAATCTGAGAAAGAGTTTCTTCCGGCGGTTTGGAAGCAAAAGTAATATGCCCGTCCTCAATATTGTATTTTTCAAATCCCTCGTGATAGGCGGCGGCAACGCTGTTATCGGCAACGAGAAACCCCGAAATAACGCCGATAAACAGCACAATAAAAAGAAAAATCGCAATGTATTTGCCCGCGTCACCTTTCAGCTCGCGTTTGAATCTTTTGTTGAGTGGATTTTTCATATTATTGCCTCACCAGTCAAGATCCGCCGCGGGAATCTTCTGCTCGTTTGTGTAACTCTTGCGGATTACGCCGTCACGCAGTTTGAAAACTTTATCCGCCATATTTTTAATGGCATCGTTATGGGTAACCATAATTATTGTGTTGCCGTATTTTTTGTTTATATCTTCAATGAGCTTGAGTATCTCTTTTGAAGTGCTGTAGTCAAGTGCACCAGTCGGCTCATCGCATAGAAGAATATCCGGATTTTTGACTATCGCTCTTCCTATTGATGTTCTCTGCTGCTGACCGCCCGAAAGCTGATTGGGCAGCTTGTTTTTCTGGTCGGCAATACCGAGTGTTTCCATAAGCTCGTCGATATCAAGCGGGCTTTTGCTGAGATACGCCCCGACTTCAATGTTTTCGCGAACGGTCAGATTGGCTATTAAATTGTATGTCTGGAACACATAACCGAGATGGTGGCGCCTGTATTGCGTGAGCGCTTTTTCGCTCATATCGGCAATTGTTTCTCCGTTTACGCTCACTGTGCCCGAATCAGCAGTCTCTATGCCGCCGATTATATTGAGAAGCGTGGATTTACCCGAGCCAGACGGACCGAGAAGCACGCACACCTCGCCTTTGTTTATTTCAAGGTCAATACCTTTGAGCACATCAACTCTGCTCCCGCCCTGACCGAAACTCTTTTTAACGGATTTTACTTCAACAAAACTCATAAAAATTTCCTCTAATATATTGACAATCAATTTATCAACGAAATAACCTTCGGCATATTTGCGGCAGTAAACCTCACGATATCCGGTCTGAAAAAGGTGATACAGCACAAATTCATATGCTGTATCACCTTGCTCATTAACCCGCTAAAGAACTGAATAAATCGATTATTCCCTGTAGATTCTCTGAAATCCACGAGAATGCGGATGCAATCCAACCGGCGCCGTCAACGCTGACCTGAACAAGGTCAACTATGAGTTGCATGCCCGATCCCAAATATCCGAGCCCTTCAAGTATTGATGCAAAATCCATTATCATGCCTCCTTTCTACGGAATATATATCATCATTTTGTATGATGGCAGTATTTTGCGTTGGGACAGTTTCCACAGGAACATCCGCAGGAGGACTTGCCCGCTTTTTTATCCTTAACGATAGAATAAACAGCCCCCGTTACAATAAGAGCGAGAACAAAAACTACAATGATTGTTGCAATCATATTATTTTCTCCTAAGGTCCGGTTCATACTTGTTCTTTCTGAAAAGCATATAACAAAGACCTGCAAATGCGACAACTGCCGCGATTATGCCGACAATGTGATTTGCGCCGTCGCCTGTAAACAGGCAACCGAACTGATAAACAATAAGTGAAATAATATAGGCAAATCCGCACTGATAACCGATAGCAAACCAGGTCCATTTTGCGTTGTTCATTTCACGCTTGATTGCGCCGATAGCCGCAAAGCACGGTGCGCACAGAAGGTTGAATATGAGGTAGGAATAGCCTGCGAGTGCTCCGTGACCGCCGCTGAATGAGTTGAAGTCGGCAGCGAGCGCAGACCAGATTTCATCACCGTTTTCAGCAAGCTCGCCGCCGAAGTGGTAAAGCTGACCGAAGGTTCCGACAACATTTTCCTTTGCGATAAGTCCCGTTACGGCTGCAACTGCGGTTTTCCAGCTGCTCCAGCCAAGAGGAATGAATATCCACGCAAAGAGGTTTCCGATTTTAGCCATAAGCGAATTTTCAACATCTTCTATCATACCGAAGCTGCCGCCTTCAACACCGAAGCTGAGGAAGAACCATACAACGATAGTTGAAAGAAGAATAATCGTGCCCGCTTTTTTAATAAATGACCAGCCGCGCTCCCAGGTCGAACGAAGAACCGTACCGACGGTCGGCAGATGATAGGCGGGCAGTTCCATAACAAATGGAGCCGGGTCGCCCGCGAAACGCTTTGTTTTCTTTAACATAATGCCCGAAACGATAATAGCCGCAACGCCGATGAAATAAGCCGATGTTGCCACAAGCCCGCTTTCGCCGAACAGAGCGCCCGCGATAAGGCCTATAATCGGAAGCTTTGCCGAGCAGGGAACAAAAGTGGTCGTCATTATTGTCATACGGCGGTCACGCTCATTTTCAATTGTACGCGAAGCCATAATGCCGGGAACGCCGCAGCCGGTGCCGATAAGCATCGGTATAAATGATTTGCCCGAAAGGCCGAAGTGACGGAATATTCTGTCCATAACGAAGGCAACACGTGCCATATAACCGCAACCTTCAAGGAAGGCAAGCATAACGAACAGCACAAGAATCTGCGGAACAAAGCCGAGAACAGCGCCTACACCTGCTACGATACCGTCATTTATAAGCCCGAACAGCCAATCGGGGATGCTTCCTTCGAGAAGATTGCTCAGCGCATTCGGAACCCATTCGCCGAAAAGAACATCGTTTACCCAGTCTGTTGCGCCGACACCGATTGTCTGCATGGCAATATAATAAACAAGAAACATAACACCTGCAAAAATCGGAAGCCCGAGGAAACGGTTGGTGACGATTTTATCAATTTTATCGCTTGTTGAAAGCTTACCCTTGTTTGCTTTTTTGTAGCAGGACTGAATGATTGAGGCGATATAAACATATCTTTCGTTTGTTATAATGGATTCTGCGTCGTCATCAAGCTCATCCTCTGCCGCCTTAATATCTTCTGCAATATGATCAAGGTCGGAAGCGCTGATTTTCAGCTTTTCAATAACTTTTTCATCATTTTCAAACAGCTTTATCGCATACCAGCGCTGCTGTTCGGACGGTATATTATGAAGCAGTCTTTCCTCGATGTGAGCAAGCGCATGCTCAACTGCGCCGCTGAAAGAATGCTGCGGCATTGTCGCTTCACCGGCAGCTGCCTTTATTGCCGCTTCTGCTGCTTTTTCAATTCCGTCTCCCTTCAGAGCGGAAATCTCAACCACAGGGCAGGCGAGCTGACGGGAAAGCTCGGCGACATTGATTTTGTCGCCGTTTTTCTTTACGACATCTATCATATTGACAGCAACAACTACCGGGATACCGAGTTCAACAATTTGTGTTGTCAGGTAAAGGTTTCTTTCAAGGTTTGTGCCGTCAACAATATTGATAATCGCATCGGGTTTTTCATCGATAAGATAATCTCTTGCAACAACTTCCTCTATGGTATAAGGAGAAAGCGAATAAATGCCAGGAAGGTCAGTGATTGTAACATCATTGTGCTTTTTGAGTTTGCCTTCCTTTTTTTCTACCGTAACGCCAGGCCAGTTACCTACATATTGGTTGGCACCTGTAAGCGCATTGAACAAGGTCGTTTTACCGCTGTTAGGATTGCCGGCAAGTGCAATTTTAATACTCATAATACTTTCCTTTCATATCAGATTAGATATATCTAACTCACAATCAAAAACTAAGGAAACGCTGATTAAATCGGGGTGTTTAGAACGGCGAGCAGGTTTTTCGACTGATGAAGTCGAAAAATTGCAGAAATAATTTGTTTGTTTCAAGATTTGAGACAAAATCAGGCGGAAAAGATGCCGCCGTTATGAGTGCGGCGATTTAATCAGTGTTTCCCTAAACTATTTCAATAAGCTCTGCGTCATTTTTACGAATTGAAAGTTCGTAATCTCTGACAGTGATTTCAACCGGATCTCCGAGCGGAGCAACTTTACGTACATAGATTTTCACACCCTTTGTAATACCCATATCCATAATTCTGCGTTTGAGCGCGCCTTCGCCGTGAATCTTTTTAACGGTGCAGGTGCTTCCGATTTTAACATCTCTCAAAGTATTCATAGAATCCTCCCTCAATTGTTTATAAAAATTATTTATCAAACAAATATTTTCATAGCCATTTCTTTGCTCACAGCAATCCGCGTTTCTTTTACTTTTACAATAATATTTCCGTTTTGTTCAGTGATAACGCTTACCGTATCTCCTATTGTGAAACCGATATCAGCCAAATGCCGTTTTACATCGGGCCTTCCTCCGATCTTTTTGATAATACCTTGTTCGCCGTCATTCAATACGCTTAAGGGAATCACAGTATCACTCCTTGTCAAAAGTTAGATAAGACTAACTATGTTTCCGAAATAATGGTTAGATAAGCCTAACCCGATTATTTAAAAATAAGGTTAGGCATTTCTAACCACATTTAATATACACCCCATTCCGGCAATTGTCAAGAGCGTATTCTTGATTTTTTTCATTTTATATGCTAAGCTTTGAAAAACAAGGGAGGCGGGCATATGAAAAAGAGCAACAAGACGGCGGAAGATTATCTTGAAGCAATACTTATGATAAAAGAGAAAAAGGGAGTTGTTCGCTCTGTTGATATCGCCGAATTTTTCGATATAAAAAAACCGAGCGTTACCTATGCTACAAAGATGCTAAGGGAAAAGAATTATA
>JAILFM010000046.1 GCA_024697575.1 Clostridiales bacterium | reverse complement strand
TGATAATTATGAAAGCAAGAATACCCGGAGCGCAGCAGAATTCACAGGCAAATATGATGAAAAAAATTCAGGAAATGCAGGCAAATATGGAAGCCGTGCAGAAAGAGATTGAAGAAACTGTTTTTTCATCTTCAACCGACGTCGTCCGGGTCAACCGCTTCGGGTTTGATGTTGATTTCAACAACCTGATGCGCGCCGTTTACCTTCGCTTCCACAATGCCGCCGCCGGTTGAAGACGAAAAAACAGTCTCTTCAATCTCTTTCTGCACGGCTTCCATATTTGCCTGTGAATTCTGCTGCGCTCCGGGTATTCTTGCTTTCATAATTATCACCCCATTTAGATATTAGATATTAGATTTTAGACACCGGATTTATGGTTGAGTTACTTTATAAACTTTGTTTTCGTATTCGGCGGTGTCGTTTTTTCTCAGTTTCTTGCCCCTCATTGTGCACACTTCGCCGTTGACTTTTACAAGGGAGGACTGAATAATGTTTTTTGCGTGACCGCCCGTCTGAACTGCGCCGCAAAGCTTAAGAAAAGCGTCAAGGCGGATATATTCCGTATCTATTGATTTTTCAATAACTTTCTTTTTGACAACTCTGACTTTAATTTTCATTTTTGAGCCTCACGGGAAGAATGAGAAAAATAAAATCATCGCCCTCAATCGGTTTTATGAGAATAGGCGCAATGGGACCGTTAAGCAGCAAATTGACTTCGTCGCAGTCGCACACTCTTAATGCGTCTATAACATACTTATTGTTAAAGCCTATAACGCATTCGTCACCGGTAATTTCAGCGCTTATCTTTTCCTCGGTATTTCCGATTGCGCCGACGGCGGAAACATTGATGCCCGAAGAATTGAATGAGCATTTTACCGGGTTTTTGATTTTATCGTTAATAATATTTGATGTTCTCTCAACGCTGTCAAGCAGCATTTCGGTTTTTACCCTGACCTGTGTTTTACACACCGACGGTATTGCCCCTCGGTAGTTTAAAAACTCGCCTTCAAGAAGCCTTGAAACAAATCTGTAGCCGCCGATGTCCATGATGATGTGTTTGTTGCCTACACTCATTTCAATTCTTTCATCGCCGTCACCTAAAATCTTTAAAATTTCAGACAGCGTTTTTGCCGGCACTACAAATGTAAGCGGATCGCCGTCATAAGCTATGGGCTCGTTCCTTATGGCAAGGCGTACACCGTCAACGGCAATCATTCTTATATTGTTGTTTTCAATTTCAAACCTTACGCCGGTGTGAACTATCTTTGTGTCTTTAACGGCGACGGAAAAAATAGTTTTTCTTATCATATCTTTAAAGACTGTTTCTTTTATGGAAACGGCGTAGCCGCCGACAACGGCGGGAAGCTCCGGATATTCGTCCGGGTCTCTGCCGATAAGAGAGGATTTGAATTCGCCGCTCGTTATCTTCGCTATATTTCTCGCGTCCGACTCAACCGAGACCTTTTCGCTGGGCAGCTTTCTGAGAATTTCGGTGAAGGTTGAGGCTTTGAGTAAGATTTTCCCTTTCTGCTCTACAAAGGCGTCAATGGTGGTGGTAATACCCATTTCAAGGTCATAGCCTGTCAGCTTCAGGGAATTATCCCCGGCGACTATCAGAATGCCTTCAACAGCTTCAATTGTTGTCTTGACAGAGGCGGCTCTCTGAAGAATCTGACACGCTTCATAAAGCTGGGTTGAGTCACATACAAATTTCATTGAATATCTCCCGTTTTCAACAATATTAAACTATCATAATTATAGTAGTAGTAGTAGGGGGCGTGAAAAGTTGAATAACTTAACGAAAACAAGGCTCGGCAAGGGTTTGAAACAAATTTTATTTCACTTTTTGTTCGACATGAAAATGTGGAAATTCACACCCGGTTAAACCTTGAGTGAAAAGAGTGAAAAAATCAGTGTGAAGAGTTAAGAAAAGAGTGAACAAATCAGCGTTTTCCTAAGAGTTAAATGAGTTGATTTTAGACTTTAATGAATCAAGAGGAGAGGGCGTTTCTTCCCCTGCAGCGGAGCTGATTTTAACGCCGATTTTAAACCTGAAGCCCGTCATTTCATACAGTATTCTCAAAAACTCGATTCTGTTGGTGTCGTTTTTGAATATGTAGTCATAGAGCGAAGAATTGGACGAATATATTATTATTCTGCCGCTTTCAACCGCCGCTTCAGAGTCAAACATAAGCGAATACATCGGCGGAATTTTTACGCTGAGCTTTTCAAGAACCTCGCCCCACCTTTCAAACCTGCCGTCGGGGTAAGAGTCGATATCCTTAACCTTTTCCGGCTCTTTATTGATATTTTCGGTTTTTGCAGATGTAACGGGTGTCTTTGTTTCTTTTTTTGCATCCGGCGCGGATTTATTTGCCTTGGGGAAAGAAGAATTCTGAGTATTAACATTAACCGCAGGCGCAGTCTCGGCGGCTAAAGAACCAAGGCACATTCTGACTGCGGCAGACTCAAGGTGAATTTTTTTGTTTGCGGCGGTTTTAAGTGAATTTAATGATTTTTCAAGAGTTTCAATGCAGAAAATAAGCTTTGAAAGCGAATATTTTTCGCTTCTTTGCTTTAACTGCTCCATTTCTTCACCGGTGCATATGATAATATCGCCCGCATCCTTCACGGTTTTTGTTATCATTATGTTTCTGAAATGGTTGATAAGCTCAATACAGAGGCGGTCAATTTCGCACGTTTCGTTATAAAGCTTTGTGATAAGCTTTAAAGCGGATGAAATATCGTTATTTGCTATATGCTCTGAAAATTCAAAAAGAAAGTATGACCCCGCGACACCGGCAGTGTCGGCGACAATGGTTTCGTCGATTTTGTCGGTTATTGAAAAGCATCTGTCAAGTATTGTAACGGCATCGCGCATGCCGCCGTCCGAAAGCCTTGCTATCATATTGGCGGCTTTGGGGTCAAGAGTTATATTTTCGTTTTCGGCAATGAAATTGAGCCTTCTGATAATTTCGGATGTATCTATCCTTTTAAAATCAAAGCGCTGGCACCTTGAAAGAATTGTTTCCGGGACTTTATGAACCTCGGTTGTCGCAAGAATAAAAATAACATATTCAGGCGGTTCTTCAATTGTTTTTAAAAGCGCGTTAAACGATCCGCCCGAAAACATATGCACTTCGTCGATAATATAAACGCGGTATTTTGCCTGTGACGGTGTGTAATTGACTTCTTCAATAAGCTCGCGCGTCTGGTCAACCTTGCTGTTACTCGCGGCGTCTATTTCGGAAACGTCGGTAACCGAGCCTCTTTCAATTTCTTTACACATTTCACACTCGCAGCACGGGTTTCCGTCAACGGGGTTTAAGCAGTTGACAGCCTTTGCGAGAATTTTTGCGCATGTCGTCTTGCCCGTTCCCCTTGTGCCGGTGAACAGGTAGGCGTGAGAAATGTGATTTGTTGAGATTTCGTTTTTCAGGGTTTTTGTTATGTGAGCCTGACCGTAAACATCGTCAAAGGTCTTTGGCCGCCATTTTCTGTAAAGAGCCTGATACATAAGCTTACCTTTAAATTAAACGCTGATTAAATCGCCGCACTCATAACGGCGGCATCTTTTCCGCCTGATTTTGTCTCAAATCTTGAAATAAACAAATTATTTCTGCAATTTTTCGACTTCATCAGTCGAAAAACCTGCTCGCCGTTCTAAACACCCCGATTT